>JAFGPS010000012.1 GCA_016936075.1 Sedimentisphaerales bacterium
GTCGCGGTTGCAATGGCGGGCGGGCCGTTCTATTTGACCTGTCCGAAAGTTCTCGGAGTAAAGCTTACAGGCGAACTAAAAGACTGGGTCGCTGCTAAAGATGTAATTCTGAAACTGCTCAGCATTTTATCTACAAAAGGTAACGTAGGTTGGGTTGTGGAATATTTCGGCGACGGAGTAGAAAAACTCTCCGTGCCGCAGCGCGCGACTATTACGAACATGGGTGCAGAACTCGGTGTCACTACAAGCGTTTTTCCAAGTGACGAGCAAACGCAAAAGTTTTTAGCAGCACAAAAAAGAGAAAATGATTATCAGCCTCTTTCAGCAGATGCTGATGCCAAATATGATAGAGTAATAGAAATAAATCTTGCCGAGCTTGAGCCAATGGCTGCGTGTCCATCTTCTCCTGACAATATTAAATCTGTTAAGGAAATCTCAGGAATGAAAGTTTCCCAGGTAGTAATTGGAAGCTGCACGAATTCCAGCTTTACAGATTTAATGATGGTTGCGAAAGTTTTGAAGGGACGAAAAGTTCATAGCATGGTTGAGCTTGCTATCGCGCCCGGAAGTAAAGAAGTTTTAAATATGTTAGCCGAAAACGGAGCTATGGCAGATATGATTGCGGCAGGTGCAAGAATTCTCGAATCAGGCTGCGGCCCATGTATCGGACAGGGACTTTCACCGGCCAATGGTACAGTCAGCTTGCGAACGTTTAACAGAAATTTCGCTGGAAGAACTGGCACGAAGGGTGACCAGGCTTATTTAGTCAGTCCCGAAACCGCAATAGCCGCGGCTCTTACCGGAGAAATTACTAATCCGTGTGATTTACCTGAATTGCTTTCAATAAATTTCCCAGAAATAGAAACACCCGAAGAATTTATCATAAATGATAATATGATAGAAAAGCCTCTGTCACTTGAACAGGCAGCAAAAGCCGAGGTTTTACGCGGCCCGACAATTGTTGTGCCGGAAATACCCAAGTCTTTACCGGACAAACTTGATGGAAAAGTTTTACTCAAGTGCGGCGATAAAATTACAACGGACCATATCATGCCGGCCGGAACGTTTTTGAAACTTCGCTCGAATGTCCCTGAATATTCGAAAGTTGTATTCAATTGTTTTAACGAAGAAGACAAACCGACTTTCGCGCAGAGAGCACTCGAACTAAAAGCAAAATCAATAGGCGGAATAATCGTAGCGGGCGAAAGTTATGGGCAGGGTTCTTCAAGGGAACACGCGGCTCTTTGCCCGATGTATCTTGGCGTTCGAGCGGTAATTGCAAAAACTATCGAGCGTATTCACAAAGCGAACCTTATCAATTTCTGTATTGTACCGATTGAATTCGCCAATCCGAAAGATTACGATAAAATCAATCAGGATGATGAACTTCAAATTGATAACCTGCTTGAAACGATAAAAAGCCGTGAGACAATAACAATCAGGAAAAAAGACGGTTCTTTTAAGTTTACAGGAAAGCTGGAACTTTCTGAGCGTGATAGAGAGATATTGCTCTCGGACGGTTTGTTGAAATTTGTAGGTAAAAAAGTTAATTAAGTGTACGAGGCACAAAGTAGCAAAGTGGCAAAGGCACAAAGAAAATGAGTGAAACATCAAAGATAAAAACATATAGGGATTTAATTGTTTGGCAAAAGTCTATGTCGTTAGTTACTGAAATATACAAAATTACAAAAAGTTTCCCGAAAGATGAGATATATTCACTTATATCTCAAATGAGGCGATGTGCAATATCGATTCCGAGTAATATTGCTGAAGGATATGGTAGAAATTCAACGAACGATTATATTCGCTTTCTGAATATAACTATGGGTTCTTTATATGAATTACAAACTCAATTAGAAATCTCGCTCAATTTGCGATATCTAAAAGAAGAAACTTTTAATAGATTTTTCGAGCTAAGCAGAGAAATCGAGAGAATGCTCGGAAGTATGATAAAGAAAATAACAGATAAGGATAAAAGTTAACTTTGTGCCTCTGTGCCTTTGTTACTTTGCATCTTAATATGAAAAAAGTTATAACAATCTTTGGCACGAGCAAAGCAAAAGAAGGTGACTCTGTTTTTGAATTAGCCCAAGAGACAGGGCTTCTTCTTGCTCAGGCTGGCTTTACAATCGTAAACGGCGGCTACGGCGGAACAATGTTAGCAGCTGCGAAAGGTGCTTCGCAGGCTGGCGGTGAAGTTGTCGGGATTACATGCTCGGCTTTCAAAAAAAGTAAACCAAACCAATATATTACACGCGAAGTTTTGACACATTCACTTGATGAGCGGCTCGATACACTTATAGAATTGGGTCAGGCTTATATAGTTCTACCCGGCGGAACAGGAACTTTGCTCGAACTGGCAAAAGTCTGGGAATTGCAAAACAAAGGCTTTATCGAAAAGAAAAAACCGATTATAATAATGGGAAAGTTCTGGAACTCGTTAATCGAGCTGCTTGCGATTGACGATCCGAAAAGTGTAAGTGTTATTACAATTGTTGATGAACCGAAACAGGCTATAGAATTATTAAAATGAAAAAAATACTTGTCATTTTGTTTGTCGTAAGCTTTGTATCGTTGTCATATGCTAAAACCTCGAAGCAAACTCTATTGCGCGACGGCATAGCTCTCAAAGTTGCTGTTGGCAAACTAATTGCGTCAGATAGCAATGACGACACATGGTTTTTAGAATTAGGCTCGCCTATTACCGACAATGGTATTGTTATCAATGCCGGCCAAAAAATTGAATTATTACCATCATCTTCGCTCGAAATGATGATTGATAACGCTAAAACACACTTGCCTGCTACATACCAGTTATGGAATGTTAAAATTACAAAATACAAGGGAAAAAACTATATATTCCCTTCGGTATTTTTTCCTGTTCATCCGCTTTCAGAAAAACAGACATCAGAAAAATCAGACAATGTGGAAACTTCCTCTGAAGAAATGAACAAGCAAAATTCCGATCCTGTCGATCCCAACGAAATTTTATCTTTGCCGACGGAAATACTGGAGCAGTTTATTCAGGCAGGAAATGTTATGAATGAAACCGGGCGGCGAATTCCAGATACCAACTTTGTTACAATCGATGATTTCCAGCAGGAACTTGAAAGAAAACGTCAGTTGAATCCTGATATAGTTTTACTCGATGAAAATGCTATTCTTGTTCGAGACGAAAACTCTGAAATAAAATTTACTTTAGATACTTTTGGTCGTAATGTAGATATGACTTCACTTCACCTTCTGCCTTGTGAAGCCCTGGAAGTAACCGAGTTAAAACAATCTTCAAGTCCTGAAAGCTTACGTTTCAAAATATCAGGTATAGTGACAAAATATAAAGGTAATAACTATTTGCTTTTGTACAAAGCGACACAAATTTACAGTTATGGCAACTTCGGAAAATAAAGGAACTATAATGCCGCAAGAGCTTGACAATATTCTAATATCCAGCAATCAACCGAACTTTCTCGAAAGACTAATCAATGTATATATTTCCAAAAGCGAAGGATCGCATTTCGGTATCGGACCGAAACATGTCGAAAACAGAAGGGCGGTCGAAGCTATTTTAAGCAATGTTGTCGAACGAAAAGACGAAGCAATCGCGGAATATACCGAAAAATTCGACCATATAAAATTAAAACCGGAACAGTTTCGTGTTCAAGAAAATGAATTAAAAATAGCATATGAAAAAACAGATCCGGAACTTCTTGGCTCTATTCATAAAGCCATAGCGAACGTGAAAAAATATCAAAAGGAAATCTTCGTTGGAAATGATAAGAAATGCTCTAACGGTACTGGTATTAAATATACACCAATTAAAAGAGTCGGTGTATGTGTTCCAGGCGCTTCTGCGCCTTTGCCATCTACTGTAATTATGACGGCTGTTCCCGCAATGGTAGCCGGCGTAGAAGAAATTGTTGTGATTTCGCCTCCGAGGTATCATGGTGATATTCATTATGTCACGCTTGCGGTCTGTTACGAGCTTTCGCAGGATAAGGATTATCCGAACTGTAATTTTGAAGTTTATAGAATAGGCGGTGCGCAGGCCGTAGCTGCTTTGAATTTCGAAACGCCAACAATAAAACGCGTTGATAAAATCGTCGGCCCGGGTAATCAATGGGTACAAACCGCCAAGCAATTGGTTTACGGTGATGTCGCGATTGACTCGATAGCCGGACCGAGCGAAGTATTGATTATCGCCGATGATAGTGCAAAACCAGCATGGTTAGCCGCGGATATGCTCAGTCAGGCCGAACATAATCCCGGCGGTGCGTATTTATTCACTACTTCGCAAAATATTGCTGAAGATGTTTTAGTTGAACTCAAAAAACAAGTCGCACAATTAACCCGCAGCAAGGAAACTATGTCATGCTTGAAAAAATCAAGCTGCATAGTTGTTTTCGATGATATAGAAAGTCTGGTACACAGAGCCAATGAATTCGCTGCCGAGCATTTGCAAATACAGTGCGGCGATAAGAGCAGGGAAATTGCCGACCAGATTAAAAACGCGGGAGCTATTTTTATTGGCGATTATTCTCCCGTCGCAGTAGGTGATTACTGGGCCGGACCAAGTCACACACTTCCTACCGGCATAAGCGCAGCTTTCTTCAGTGCATTAAGCTCGAACGACTTTGTAAAATCTACGAGCATTATCGAATACAGTAAAAAGATGCTCGATAAAAGCGCTGATGATATTATTCGTCTTGCTGAAACCGAAGGGCTGGATGCGCACGCAAGAAGTGTCAAAATCAGGAAAGAAAGCTGATTATTATATTCTCCAGCCGAGCTTTTCTCTATGCCACCAGTAGAACCAGCCCAGGCGATTTGCAAGAACCATCAACAGGTAAAATGTTAGCCCGTGAATTATAAATCCCGGAAATATACCGCAAATAGAAATGAATAAAATAAATCCTGCAACGGTAAAGAAAAACAGGCATAATTTCAGATAACCAAAAAAAGACTTAAATATCGAAACACCTATGAATATTGGGCTTAGTTCGTTTATTCCATCGAACAGTATCGCGGAAAGAAGTGCCATTGGGAAAAAGAATAAGCCGCAACCTGATAATATCCAGAATATATAATCTATTTGCAGAAAAAAAATATAATATATTACGGCAGGGAAAAAACAAATCGCCGCACTTCCAAAGATTAATAAATACTGATACACAAGTTCAGATTTATCTGGAAAATATATTTCAGGAATTTTCCTGGCTTTAGTATGTGACTTCGTACTATCGAATACACAGAAAGAAATATAATAAATTCCGTACCCGATAAATAATGTAAAAACAACAATATAAATCACAACTCCAATCGGTAATTGTGAGAATAAAATTCTATAAGAGAGAATCAATAATGTCGGGCAAAACATGTACATTGCGACATGCATCAGTCCGGTGTGGCTTAAAGGATACAGGAGCGAAACAAGAATCCATGGCCGCTTACAATCCTGAGCTAATGGCGGATCTTTCTCTAATATCTTCATAAGATTTGAAAATTATTCCTCTCAATATTCTATGATAAAACCCTGGTCTTTGCCTTTAATTAATGAGATATTCTTAAATGCGGTAAATTGAGTGACTTCATCGTTATCTTTTATAATAATTTTAAAATCAGTTTTTTCCTGAGAATTATCAAACACGGAAATCAGAACGTTTTCAAAATTCCCGTATCTATCCTGTACAGTAATTGTTTGTATATCCTTGACCGACTCAAACTCAAAATGTAATTGTTTTCCTACTCGTCTTTTAGGCAACTCTATTTGCCATGCAATAAAAGTAATATTTTTGAAGTTATTAAGAGGTTCGATTTTGACATAGTCTGGCAATACAAGAGCACTTCCATCTGGTCCCCACCATATATCAGGTTCATTATCGCTCTTTATTCCGATTACTTCAACTGTGATACCATTAGGAAGTGACGCTTTCCACTTTGTAGATAAAAAACTCTCAGATTTCTGTACTTTGCGGCCAAGCTTCATATATTTCCTGTATTGTGAGCGAGAGATTTGTTCATCTGCGAAAATAAGAAATTCAAAATTAAGCTTTCTGTCGGATTCGAGCTTTTGGTTGGGATGCGGCTCAGTCCTTGCATACCATATATCATCGCCAAGATAATCGATTTGTAAATATGCTCGAACAGTTTTACTTCCGCCGCCAAGGTCCAGAAGCCTATGTACAATGCTTTCCCCATGCCCCTGTATTATCGCATATGCTCCTGTATAATCAGGACCTGCTTCGACTTCCAGAGAGTCAAGCTCATAACCTGCATTAAGAAGTTGTCCATCAATTTCCATATAAAGATATTTTTCAATATCGAGCCATCTTGATTTATTTTCTTCAAGAGCAATTTGCTTCGGAGTTTCTTTTTCAATCGATTGTCCAGAGTTTATTTCAGAAACAGAGTTCTTGAATTTTTTGTAATTCTCTTCACTTATAATAAATGCGGTATAGTCGATAGCATTCGGAGGATTAATAGAGCTTGCATTAAAGTTTTGTATAATACTTCCTTGGGAAAATGGTCCGCTGCTGCATGTATGAATGTTAAAAATAAAACAATATGGCCTATAACGTGTATCAGTAGAAAGAAAGAATTGACCAGCAAATTGTTGGTTATTTTTCAGGGTTCGCAGGATAATATTTTTAGGAAGTCTGACGGACCCTGATGTCCATGAATATGTCAGTTCCCAGGTTGTATGCTCAGGAAGTTCGATGCAATTATATTTTTTTACCTGACCTTGTTCTTCCAGCCAAACTGTATTTTTTTCCAGTTCGAAGTGGAGAAAAGTATTATTTGAATCTACTGTACTATCTGAATTCTTACAAGCAGCCTGCCATTTTAAAATAATACTTTTAATTCGATTGCTGTAATAAACTGTTTCAGAATATCTCTTAAGTTCATTTCCCCATTGAGTGAGTAATTTATAGCTTCGACCGTACTGGTTCCATCGCATAAATAAAAGCAGAGCGATTACAATAACAGGAAGTGCTGTAAAAAGCAGTTTTATGCGACTTATCTTTTTCATAGAAGTTATTCTCTATATTTTTCTGATTGATGGAGTTTATGTCCTTGCTTAATATATTTCATGTATTGCGAACGAGAGATTTGTTCGTCAGGAAAAATTAGAAATTCAAAATCATGCTTGAGGTCGGATGTTGGTTTTTGTGTTGGATTTTGTGTTGGATCAGGTACTGTCTTTGCATACCATATTTCATCGCCAAGATAATCGATTTTCAAATAAGCTCTTCCTTCAAAATCCAGATACTGATATAAAATATTATCTACGTTAGCATTAATAACCGCATAGGCGCTAGTATAATCAGGACCTGCTCCGACTGCGGTAGAAGCAAGCTCATAACCTGCATTAATAATCTGCCCTTCAATTTCCATATAGATTAATTTTTCCGCCTCAAGCCATCTTAATTTATTTTTTTCAAGAGCAGTTTGTTCAGAATTTTCTTTTTCGATAGATTGTTCTGAATTCATCTGTGCAAGTGAATCTTTATATGATTTATATTCATCTTCACTGACAATTGCAATCGCTTCAGGTCCGAAGAGACTATCCTTTTTATCTGTTCTTCTTTCAGAAATTTTAAGAATATTAGTATTACTACTATTAACAATAAAGAAAAATTTAATATTTTCACTATTAGATTTTTGAGCTCGTAGTATTATTTTATCTGGAAGCTTTTGATTTAAGGAAGCAGTGCAGCTCAATTGCCACGAAATATTTTCAGGAAGGTTCATATAATTTTCCTTATTAACCTTTCCATTTTCTTCAAGCCAGAGAGCGTTTTGTTCTAAATCGATATGCATAAATGATGTATTTGGATCTTTACTATCACCATTATTATCACCCTTTTCTTGCCATTTTGTAACAATATTTCTAATCCGACTATTGTAATAAGCTGTTTCTGAAACTCCCATTTTGCCTTTTCCCCATTGAGCAAGGGTTTTATAGCTTCTGTCGTACTGGTTCCAAGGTATAATTAAAAGCAGAGCAATCACAATGACAGGAAGTGCTGCAAAAATTAATTTTATGCGATTTATCTTTTTCATAGAAGTTATTCCCGATAAGTTCCGGATTTATATAATCAGTATATGACCAGACCAATGAATTTTCAAGATTGATTTCCCGTTCGCGACAAAACATGGTACAATTTGCTTTGAACATATTTGGTATTAAATTGTTAATAAATCATATGGGTGGCAGCCTCAAGCGCAGCTTGGGGATGGCTTATCTAACGTTTATCAACCCCATCCTCTGGGTATGAGGCTGTCACCCTTAAAAATTATGATAGTTCTCATTTTATGTTTGGAGATACTGAAAATGAAAAGTTATAGAAAAGAGTTATGGTTTGATACGTCCCAGAGGCGCGAGTATATCAATATTACGCCGGAGGTCGAGCAGTGTCTCGCCGAGAGCGGCATAAAGGAAGGATTCCTGCTCTGCAATGCAATGCACATTACCGCGAGCGTTTTTATAAATGATAATGAATCGGGACTGCATCACGATTTCGAGGTATGGCTCGAAAAGCTCGCGCCGGAAAAACCTTACTCGCAATACCGTCATAATGGGTACGAAGACAACGCAGACGCGCACTTGAAGCGTAGTGTAATGGGTAGGGAAGTGATGGTTGCCGTAACAGAGGGAAAGCTGGATTTTGGGCCATGGGAACAAATTTTCTACGGCGAATTTGACGGCAAAAGAAGAAAACGCATCTTAGTTAAAATCATCGGCGAATAAATTGGTAAAGCTATGGCTCTGTTAATTTTCTTAGGTAGTGTTTTTATTATTTCTATAAGCGGTGCTCTTCAGCCGGGCCCGGTTACGGCAACTACAATCACAATGGGGGCGAAGAATAAATGGGCGGGCACACTTCTGGCGATAGGTCACGGTATAATTGAATTTCCGCTTATGGTTATAATCATCCTCGGCATGGGGAAATATTTCGAGATGCCAAAAGTGCAAATCACAATCGGTTTGGCAGGAGGTTTCTTTTTGGTACTGATGGGAATTCAAATCTTCCTGAATTTAAAATCCAATACAGATAACGAATCGAAAGCTCTTCATGAAAAACCTGTTCTGGCGGGAATAATATTAACCGCGAGTAATCCTTACTTTTTATTGTGGTGGGCGACAGTAGGTTTGAAACTGGCGCAGGAAGCTAAAGGATTCGGGATATGGGCCTTTGCGATTTTTGCGTTTGTTCACTGGTCGGTCGATTTAATCTGGTTACAGTTTTTATCTTTGGCAAGTTTCAAAGGTTCGACATTACTTGGCCGCAAAGGTTTTCTTTATATTCTTGGTTTTTGCGGTTTTATGCTTTTCGTATTCGGATTATTTTTCCTCTATGGCGCTCTTAAATTATTGTTTTAAGCAAGTAATGTATTATATCGTAATGTTTCTATATCTTTTTCTGTCCCGCCAATTAGAATAGTATCTCCATCACGAAAAACGTAGGTCGCATTTGGTGTAATGAACTTTGATTCACCTTGTCCCTGTTTTCCTTTTACGAGAAAAACAGAAATATTATAAAGGGTACGAAGTCTTAATTCTTCCAGAGCCTTGCCGACCATCCAGCCGGGGACTTCTATTTCGGCAATAACGCTATTGCCGCCTATATGTAACATATTTGATTTATCGTGCGCAGGTATTCTTGCGCCAAGTTCAATCGTAATATTGCGGTTTGCGACTTCCTGGTTATAGCGACGTATAATGTCACTCATAATTACAGAGCCAACGAGTATTTGTTGAGAGTCAACAACAGGCAAACGGTCAAAACCTGTTCCGGCAAAACGATCAATAACAGTATCCAAAGATTCCTCTATAGATACAGGCGGAAGCTCATTTATGAAATCAACGATATGATGAATATGAGATAATTCTTTAGGATTGCTCAAAACATACTTGAGGTCCAGAAGCTGAATGGCTCCGTTATATTTACCGTTATTATCTATTACAAAGATATTATTTCGGTGTGTATCCAGTGCAAGACGAACCAGCTCATCGAACTTCGCGTTCTCAGATATTGTTACTTCATCGTTACGCAACACATTTTTAACAGAAATCATTCGCACAATATTAAGGTCCTCGCCATGATGCGACATTATTCCTTTTCTGCGAAGTTGTTCAGTATAGATTGATTCTGCACTTAGTTTTCTCGTGATAAATGTTGCTATAACAACAGTGAACATAAGCGGCAGGATGATTCCATATTCATTTGTCAACTCGAACAGGACAATAATAGCCGAAAGAGGCGCCATAGTACATGCGCCGTTCACCGCTGCCATTCCTACAAGAGCATAAGCCGCCGGCGATGCGGTAATACTCGGGAAATATTTATGAAATATCGTACCAAATGCGCCTCCCAACATTGCACCAATAAATAAAGATGGCGCAAAAACTCCTCCGGAACCACCTGAACCTAAAGTGACGGATGTTGCGAGAATTTTCAATATAACCAAAAACAACATCGTATTAAGTACGAGTGTTCCGCTAAAAACTTCATCGATAGTATCGTAGCCAACTCCCATAATATGCGGGAACTTTAGAGCGATTATTCCGACAATCAATCCTCCGACAGCCGGTCTTATCCATTGTGGAATTTTAGTCTTATTGAAAATGTCTTCTAAACGATAAATGCTTCTTGAAAATAAAAATCCCACAAATCCGGCCGCGACACCAAGTATTAAATAAAATGCAAATTCCTTGTGAGAAATCATAGTGAACTGAGGCAGGTCAACAAACTCAATAACATTTCCATGAAAATGACGAGTGATAGCAGCTGCGGATACCGAAGCTACAAGTATCGGTGTAAATGGTGTGAGGCCGAAATCTGAAACAATCAATTCGAGTGAGAATAATGCACCCGCAATCGGCGCGTTGAAGGTAGCTGAGATTCCCGCTGCTACGCCGCAGCCCACGAGAGTTTTAAGCTGAACAGGACTGAGACGAAGTATTTGTCCCGTTGTCGATGCAATAGCGGCACCGATTTGCACGATAGGACCTTCACGGCCAACCGAGCCGCCTGAGCCGATACATATAGCTGAAGCAAGAATTTTGACTAATACAACGATCGGTCGAATAATGCTGTTTTTGACAATTACAGCTATCATTACTTCAGGAACGCCCGGGCCGCGGGCTTCACGCGCGAGAAAATAGATTAATGGCCCGACGATTAATCCGCCAACCATTGGTATAAGCAGCCTGCGATACCATGAAACTGCAAGAAGCGTTTCCGATGCCATATTTGGAGTATTCCAGAAAGCTCCCTGGAGAACTAAAATAAGCTTCTTGAAAAACAGCGCTCCGAAACCACCGAGAACACCAACAAGAACTGCCAAAATCAGCATTTGTGTTGCCGGCGTCATTTTCAGATGTCGAAAAACAGATTGTAATTGTAACCTGGAATTTATCATATACACCAATAATGGAAATAAAAAAAGCGATGAATAATTACAGAAATTATTATATCAAATATAAAAAATATTACAAGAAAAGTTCCTGAATCAGAGCTGGTTTTGTTCTTCTGTGCCTGTTTTCAGAATTTGCTTTAGATTGTACCGGGCCAGTGCGTTCCTGCCAGCTTGAGTTATTTCCTGCAAATTATCTTTATTTTCAGGTATGGATTGAGCGAAACCTATGCTCGCCAGAGCCTGCGATATGTCGGACAAGCGAATATTTTCCGGATCTCCGGCCAGAACATATCCGGCTTGCGGCTCGGAAGTTTTCACTACAATTTTCTGATTTACAAAGGCATGCAGGATTTTGTCTGTCAGTTCAGGTGGAATATCCAGTTTACTGCTTATAAGCTCAGCTTCAACTGGAGCGCGATTATTTTGAAAAGCAAGTGCGATTTCCCTGACAATGTTTATAGCCGTAATATCATTAGCTACGAAATGTTCTTCAGATTTTTTTGTCGATGCTATCGCCGCGGCATCAAGGCTCTTCAAATGTTGTGTCGTGAAAGTCAACTGCAAACCAAAAAGAACTATTAACCAACTGACATAAATCCAGAAAACACTCAACGGAATTAAACCAAGCATACCATAAACCTGGCTGTAAGGAATAAACCTGGTGACATATATACCGAACACCCACTTTGCCGAAGCCCATACAAGAGCCGCTACAGCAGCGCCCCATATTGCAGGTTTTACACATACTTTGGTATTAGGTAAAATATAATATAACATGAAGAAAGCAACTACCGATATCAGGTAAGAAAGGATCAACGGAACAATATCAGAATACGAGCTTTCCAGTTGAGTGAATGCCGCGTTAGTGGTAGTGATATAAACTCCGACACCAAGTAAAATAGGCCCAAGAGTTAATAACGCCCAGTAGTTTATAATTCTCTGCAGAAAGTTCCTTCCCTTTACGACGTGCCAGATATTATTGAATGCTTTTTCAATAGTAGAAAGCATACCAATTGCCGCCCAGATAACAATCAGGAGACTAACGAATGTCACTGTGCCTTTGCGAACTCCTACAAAAAAGACCTCGACAATCTCATCAAGCTTTTTCGTAAGCAAAAAAGAATTATTAGGATCAATCGCTGCTATATTTGTGTCATTAACATCATTGTATGACATTATTGGTGAAACAGGATTATTCGCATCACTTACTACCTGATTAAGTTCTGGATTGCTATTGGGATCGTATGTAGTATAAATTGTATCCAGACGAAGTTCTTTATATATAAGATCTTTAACTTTTATACCAATATCATCATAAGCGGGGAATAATCTGAAAAGCAAAAGCATTACAATTGCCAGGGGAATAATTCCGAAAATAGTACGATATGACAACGCCGCTGCCTGCTGACCGGCTCGATTAAATCTCAACAGTCTGGCACAGTGGGTCCATAATTTTATATGAAAGACCGCGAGCTTGCCCATTCTGCCGAGTTGGGTATTCGGTGTTGTTAAAAGATCAGAAAAGAACGCCATAGCTTTACCTTTAATTAAATAATTCTTCGAGACCTCTGCGTAATAAATTTGGCAATTCCTGCTTTAGTCCTTCTTCGAGAAGTTTGCTGGTATCAAGTTCAGGTTTATCAACGGTTCCTTTTATAGGCAAAGGTATTCTTCCTGAATCTTGCCCACCAACTCGTGCGGTCCTGCCTTCGAAGGTATATGGCAATGTCACTGTCATATTCAAACTTTTATCCAGACCTATTACTCCAGAAAAATTAAGAGGATTATTTCCAACATCGATCTGCATATTATCATATCTAAGGAAGCCGTCTTTGAGAATAAATTTTGTCGGATGAATTGTTAAGGTAGTACCTGTAATGTTTCCTCCTGACACATTAATAATCTGTGATAGAATATCCGAAGCCTGGAGCCTTAGTTGTGTCACTGAAACTGTGGCTATAATTTCCGCATCGTCGTTTGATTCTGAATTCAGAGGAATACTTAACGTATCACAATGCAGGTTTGCTATACCGCTCACATTTGAAGCATTAGCAAAAATCGGATTAAGATATTTTAGAAGCGTCTTTGTTGTCTTATCATTAATTCTGACATTTTCCATTACCTGTGTCGGCTGATCAATAATAAAGAAAGTGGGTTGTTTCTTAAAGTCGGCTTTTGCGCCGAAGTTAAGCTTTCCTTCGTTCAATGTTGTGGAAAAAGGAGGAATTTCCAACACTCCACTTGTGACTTCGATATCTATATTTGTCGGGCCGATATCAAGTCCCATGTATCCGGCCTGCTGAAAACCTAAATCTGCTTTTGCATTCATATTGGCAAGGAGCTTATCGTTTTGCCCGGTAGGATACTCGCTAACAAAATTAATATTGTTGCTTTCTTTGCCTTTTAGCTCAAGACCTTCTGGCATGAATGGTCCAATTATCTGATTTAGAGCGGCCCAGTCATATTGCAGTTCGATGTCACCGTTCAATTTTGTTACGCCGTTCTTTTGTGTCTGATTTATGTTTGCTTGTGAAACATTTAAATCAGGACTGTTTAGCCTGAAAAATACTTCCTGAACTTCTATCTGTTCTTGCCCAATTTCAAGTTTAATATCGAATTTAGCTGTAGCTTCGCTGCGTTCGAGAGGTTTATTATCAGGAAAAGAAACTTTTAGATTTTTTAAAGAAGTCGAATCAGATTTTATTGTGAATATCTGTTTTTGCGAACTAATTGCAACCAGTGATTCGGCTATACCGTCTAACTTTATTGTTTCCGGCATACCGCCAAATAAAACCGCAAAGGGTTGTAACTTGGCAAGATTCATCTGCTGGGCATTAACAACGACATCGAATGTTTCGGATGAATCCAGTTTTAACGGTACAATAGCATCTTTAATATTGAATTTACCGAAACCCATATCACTATTCAAAGAATTAATATTTAGTATATTCTTTTGCTTGTCGAGATTTAGTGTATATGTCACGTCACCCGTCGGTATAGAAGCAGTGACATTATTCGGGCCGGTGATGTTCAAGCCTTTGATAGTTGAAGAGCCTGAAAGCTTCACATTTTGTTCAGATAATGAAACCTGTCCGGATTCATTAAACTGCCCGGTTAGTTTATATGGACCAATATCTACAAACTGGCTTAGCTCAGATTGCAGCTTATCCAAATCAGCCTGCCCATCGAATTTTATATTTTCAAGATTACCATTAGCATTAATCGTTACAAATGATGATGAAACATTCAGGTTGTCAATATTCACGCCATCTTTATCTGGAGATACTTTTGCCTGTGCTAATATAGGCTCAGAGAGAGCGGCTTGTTTACCATCGACTATGCCTTTTAAGTTCGCCAATGTTGCCTGTGCCTGAATTTGTTTCTTACCCGTTGAGCCTATAGTTTTAATTTCTCCTGTAATATTTCCCGATGTAATTTGTGCGTTGTCTTTCAAGCCGGTTGTAATAGGCATTTGTGAAACAATAGCGGCTACATCACAATCGAACGTACCGTTAAGGTCATAGTTGGCATCTGACTTGAGAAAACTATCGAGTGACTTTATTGTAGTTGGTATTGCACCATTGGCCTGGATTTTTGCCCAGTCAGTTTGCATGTTCATTTTTTCGATGTTTATCATCTGCTCTTTTTGACTGAGTTTTACATCAACATCGAAAACAGAAGTTTTGATTGTTTCTTTTGTTTGGACATTTTCAATTTCAAGCTGCGAGCCTTTGATAGTTCCGGTTGCGTTTTCCAACTGGCCATCAACAACTTTACTTTGAATATCTACGGTAATACTCCCTTTAGACTTAATTTCGAGACCAGCCATTTCAAGAAAAGGCTCTATTGATTCGAGATCAAGATTTTCGATATTAACACCAATATCCAAATCCGCGTTTTTCATGGACCAGCCAGATTTTTTATCAGGCTTAAACTGACCCTTTACTTCGAGAGGTGATTGTTTATCATTAGCGGCTACATTCATACCAAGATTGAAATTAGATTGCTCTCCGGGAGGTCTGATGTTTATGTCTGTATTTATCTGTGCAAGCTCAACTATTTTCGAATCAGCCCCGGTTAGTTTAATGTTTCCATCTTTGAGGTTAAAGTCAGTTGTAAGAGCAAATGCCGCTGCTTGAGTATTTGCCGGCTGTTTAGTCTCATTTATTCCTGATGTGGTAGATGCGGATGTTACAGGCTTTTTGTTTAAATCTATCTCTACCAGCGGCGTGTCAATCTGTGTTTGACCCAAATTGAAATTACCTGTAAGCAGTGAGCCGTAATTTGGTTTTGTAGAAATGTTTTTTACTTTTACTGAAATCCAGCCTGCATCGTCGTCATAGCTGAAATCAGCAATATTAACTCCCTTGAACCAGCCTACCGATAAATCAGAAATTTTCGCCTTACCATCTGTAAGGGAACTATTAATTTTGGAGAGGATTATCTGAAGTCCTTTATCAGAAGACATGATAGCTGGAACTATAAAAAAGATGAAAATTAAGAAAACCAGAAATATTCCTGAAATGACCTGGATTACTCTTTTTAATGTTTTCTTCCGCGGTGAGCCTTGCCATCCCTTGCGGGACTTTTTTTCAATGCTTTCTTTACCTTCCATAGCCTTGACTCCCAAACAATGGTTTTTTAGAAAGTTAAGAATAAAATTTTAAAATGCTAAAGCGCTTTCGAAGTATAATATTTGGGTAAAATTAATTATCCAATATCTCATCAGATTTATGCTTAATCATTTCATCAATTTTATCTATGTGTGTCTTGGTTGTATCATCAACCTGCTTTTTCAATTTTTCGAGATCATCTTCTGTTATCAGGCTGTCTTTTTCCTGCTTCTCAAAAGACTTGATAGCATCCCGTCTGAGATTTCTAATTATAATTTTGCTTTGCTCGCCTGTCTGTTTTGCCTGATTAACAAGTTGTTTTCTTCTTTCTTCGCTCAACGGGGGTATATTTAACCTGACCATTTTACCATCAATAATAGGTGCAATGCTCAAGTCGCTGCTTTTAATCGCTTTTTCAATATCTTTAAGCGAAGACGGGTCGAAAGGCTTTATTACAATGGTATCACCTTGTGGTGTGGCTAATGTTGCCATTTGTTTCAAGGGCGTGGGAGTGCCATAAAAATCCACTTTAATATTTTCGACAAGTCCTGTAGATGCTCTGCCGCTGCGAACTGTTTTCAGTTCATCATGCAGAATCTCGACCGCTTTTTTCATTTTGGTTTCTGTTTCGGAGAAAGCTTCGTTACTTACCATTTTTAACCTCTCTAAGCAATTATTTTCGTCCCGACTTTTTCGCCGCAAAGTGCTTTTGCTATATCGCCTTTTTCAAATATATTCAAAACAATGATTGGTATTTTATTTTCTTTGCAAAGACTTATCGCTGAATGATCCATTATTCTCAGATTTTGATTAAGAACCTGGTCATAAGATAATTCATCGAATAATACCGCATCCGGATTTTTCTTTGGGTCGTCGCTATATACACCTTTGACCTTTGTCGCTTTTATGAGCAGGTCAACATCCAGTTCTGTTGCTCTTAACGCCGCACATGTATCTGTAGTGAAAAACGGATTGCCCGTTCCTCCGGCCAGAATAGTTACCCTTCCACGTTCGAGATGACGAATAGCTCTTCTGCGAATAAAACTCTCACATAAAGCCGGAACATCAATCGCGCTGAGAACTCTTGTCTCCTGACCGAGTTTTTCAAGGGTTTCCTGGAGAGCACATGCATTTATTATAGTAGTAAGCATTCCCATATAATCGGCAGTATTTCTTGGAATATGACTTGCCTGTGAAAAATGCTTACCTCTCAGAAAATTTCCCGCGCCTACAACGACCGCAACCTGCGGTCCATTTTTGGTAATTTCGGAAATTCTTTCTGCAATGGAAGCCAGAGCTTGCCCGTCAATACCAAAACCACCGGGCGTACAAAAACTTTCTCCCGATAGCTTCAGTAAAACACGTTTATATTTGCTTTTTCCCATATATTTCGTATTTCAACTGAGTAGCAGGTTTAAACAGATTTAGCCAAGTTCGAATCTAACGTATTTTACGATTTTGGCCTGGCCGCCTGCTTGTTTTGCGGCATCTGTAAGTACTTGTGCTACGGTTTTGCTGTCATCCTTTACAAACGGCTGTTCAACAAGACAATTTTCTGCGAAGAACTTGCTAATTTTGCCGTCAACTATCTTATCGATAATATTTGCTGGTTTATCTTTAACCTGCTCGGAAAAAATTGATCTTTCGCTTTCAATCATCTTAGGATCAATCTGGTCTTTATCCAGGGCCAGAGGTTTGGTTGCAGTGACATGCATAGCAATATCATTACCAGTGTTTCTGAGTGCCTGATTATCAGCTATAGATGCATCAGATTCAATAAGAACCATTGTGCCGACTTTTTCGTTGAAATGGATATATGTACTGATGAAACCGGGATTTTCAACGACAAATTTCTGAAAATCTCCGACTTGTGTTTTTTCACCTGTCTTGCTGACTAATTCAGTAAGAATATCTCTATATTTCTTACCGTCAATTTCAGTATCAAGACAATTATCGATACCCTCGTTCTGTGGGCAGGCAAAAGCATAATCACCAAGAGCTTTTGTAGCGTTTATGAAATCGTCACTTTTAGCGACAAAATCTGTTTCACAACAAAGAGTCGCCATTGCAGCTGATTTTCCATCTTCACCTGTCTTGCATACGACTAATCCATTTTTTGTTTCTCTTTCAGCTCTTTTGACTAAAGTTGCAAGCCCTTTTTTTCTGAGCATTTCCATCGCTTTGTCAACATCGCCATCAGTTTCCTGAAGCGCTTGTTTGCAATCCATCATTCCTTGTCCGGACATTTTTCGCAATTGATTAACCATTGCTGCCGAAATTGCCGTCATCTTAAAACTCCTGTTCTTTTATATTCAATATTATTTGAAGGAAAGTTACTGTTTAAAATCGACATTTGCATCGATCTGTGTGTTTATAATCTTTTTTCCGCACAAGCTTAATGCAATTTTCTACTATAATGATAAACACACAAACTTTATTTTATTAGCGAATTTTGACTTTCTTAGACTGATTCCTGAGGTTTCTCAGGTTCTTCCTGTGGAACTGTTTCAGTAACCTGTACTTGATCTTGTTCACTCACGGAAGCTACCGTTTCCTGGCTTTCCTCTTTTGCTCTTGCAAAAACAGGTCGTTTCGAGCGAACTCGTTTCGGTCTTTGAGTAGACATATCCGGTTTTGCAGCAACCATAGTTTTTCCAATTGCTACTGCGTCAGCCAGTTCGTTAAGAATCAAATCTACAGCTCTTATGGAATCATCGTTAGCTGGAATAGCTACATCAACTGTATCAGGATCAGAGTCAGTATCAAGCAGGCCTATTGTTACTATGCCTAATTTCTTCGCCTCACGAAGGGCAAGATATTCTTTTTTGGCATCTACAACAACAACAGCGCCTGGTAAGCGAGGCATATTCCGTACACCCTGAAGGTTGGATTTTATTTTCTTCATCTCGCGTTTTAGCCTTGAAGCCTGTTTCTTGCTCTCTCTTTCGAGTGATCCATCTTCAGTCATTGCTTCCAATTGTTCGAGCCTCTGAAGTCGGATGCGGACTGTCCTGAAATTAGTAAGCATTCCACCCAACCAACGCGTCGAAACATAGTGCATGCTACACTTTTCGGCTGCACTTTCAACCGCCTTTTGTGCCTGACGTTTGGTACCCACAAAAACTACATCTTTACCTGTAGATGCAACTTCAGCGAGTAGTTTCTTGGCTATCAACATCCCTCTGAGGGTTTTTTTAACGTCGATAATATGAATATTACCACGTTTCACAAAAATGTAGGAAGCCATTTTGGGATTCCACCTGCTTACAGCATGGCCAAAATGTACCCCTGCGTTAATTAGTTTACGAGTCAACTCTTTTGCCACAAATAACTCCAAACAGCGTAAATACTTAGGTGCACTTGCTACGTACAATTGCACAAACAGAGAAGCATAATATAAAAAACCGAAGATGTCAAGGTTTTTTATATTAAGTTTTTTGCCTAAAAGCAATTAGTTTTCGAGAAATTAATGAAAAACCAGATTTCTATTAATTAATACCAGATTGTAATTATTAAACTCGGTTCTGTTTTTTTGGCCTGAATTTCACCAACAACCGTTTGTATCTGTTTTATATCCTTTTCTGGATTTTTCTTAATCCAGTCATTTATTTGCTCGTCAATAAAATCAAGAGCACCCGCATGTAATCTTGTAAAAAAGGTCTTAACGCCGATAATTTTACCGGTTGAAATGGTTTGGATATTCGAAGTTATTGTTTTATTTTCCACTGGTACCGGGACTGGTTTAGGTTGTGTTTTTAATCCTTTATTTATTTCAACTGGACGACTGCCACCCAAATCAAGAGGTGAATGAGAAACACCACTTTTGCCGGAGTTCTTATCATCCAAAGGGATAGGTTTGTCAGTATCAAAATTGTCCATAAGTCTTTCCTCCAAAAAAGTATTATTAATTCAAATGACTAATAAACAGGCATTATAGGCCTGATAACGGCAGTAATATAGGGCTATATTGTTACTTTTTTATAAAACCAATAATCGCTGTTACGTTTTCGGATCTTCTTGGTTTTTTGTCGCTTTTATCTCTTGTACCTGGACTTCTGAGTCAGTTTTATCTATTTTCTCAGAGTTTTCTTGAAACTGGACATTTAGTGCTTCAGCCTTGATTTTCCCGGACTCTTCTATCATTTTCTGAAGTCTTTCTTCTGCGATTTTAGTTCTCTCATTGGCTTGCCTGACCTCAGCTTGAGCTTCTGCAATTTTTGCATCATTATAGACAAGTGTTTTTTCAGTCTTGTCAGTTTCTGAATCTTGCGAATGTGTTCTTGAAACAGCACCAAAAGGATCATTAATAATATCTGTAACATTAGTTGTGGAAGCGTCAGTCGAATGTCTTCTTTCAATTTGAGACAGAATTTCCTCTTGCGGCCTGCCATTTGTTGAAATTACGGGAGTCAATATAAAAACAGTCTCAACGGCACGTTCTTCTGTATCTTCACCTGAAAAAAGGAATCCTATCAAAGGGATATCCTTTAGTATAGGAACGCCGCGGGCAACTCCGAATTTCTCCGTTTTTCTCATTCCCCCGATAATCAGGCTCTCGCCGCTGCGAATCCGGTTCTCTTTGCTGGTAATTTCCTTTTTTGTAACAATAGGTATCTGCTTTACGCCATCAGGGGTATTTTTTGCTCCAAGAACAATCGATGTTTCCAGTCCTATATAACCATCAGCAAAAACATGAGGAGTAATCTCCAGGGAATCGATAATATCCTCATATTCCGTTTTGGTCTCCAGGAAATCCGACTGGGTACTACGCATTGTAACTTTATCTATTGGAACATGCTGAGTGGCCTGTACCTTTGCGGTTTTACCGTTGACAATCTCAAGTGTCGGATTCATAAGAACTTTTAAAAATCCGCGTGATTCAAGCATATCAACCAATGCAGTAAATTCATGTGATGTACTCGAATACCCGATTTTTAGGCCCATTCTGGAACGAATCAATTCTCTGAGTGATGCACCTGGAAAAGCTGCCAGGTAATCGTCATCAGCAATAAGTTGACGGACATCATCTCCAAATGCTGTACCTCCAGGTTTTAGAGTTACATTCTCTCCGAACAAGTTTTCGATTGCGATTGTTGTTTCCCTGTCATAAGTAAAATCAGCGTAAATTTCCGAGATGAGACAGTCAATTTTGACTTGAATTGGTGGAACATCTGTT
This sequence comes from Sedimentisphaerales bacterium, assembly GCA_016936075.1. GTDB lineage: Bacteria > Planctomycetota > Phycisphaerae > Sedimentisphaerales > Anaerobacaceae > JAFGPS01. The sequence goes on from JAFGPS010000012.1 coordinate 21,211, forward strand.
TGGCGAAGTGTCTCAAGAACTGCTTCAGCATCTTCTCGGTCGGGACATCTTATAATCAATTGGTTAGTAGCCGGACTGCTTGTTACGTTATAATCCGGCATTCTCGTTTCTTTACCTTTTGCGTCGAATAGCTTTGACGCAAACTGCTCATGAATAATCGTCTTTAACTCATCTGATTTATGGTACCTGCAAAAATAGAATAATTTCCATTCTGATTTACCACCGACAATTTGCTCAATTATTTCGGGCTCGGACTTATAAACATCCGGAATAGGCAGGATAGGTTCCGGAACAAACTGCATTCGAAGCTCTTTTAGTGTTTCAATAGCTTCATTTTCGGTGGTAGCTTGTGCATAAATATTAGCCCCAACCGCGATTTGTAAGAATAATATTGATAAAAGTAGTCTGAGGAGATGTCTGTAATTACCTATTTTTACTGTGCCGATGTTCATAAAACCACACATATAATTAAAGTTCAACGTCAAAAACTTTTAATAATCGGCTGATTCAAAAAATAGTTCTAAATAAATGAAAAAGCAAATCTATTATAACTTCTCATAATGTATCGTCAAGGTAATTTGGAAATAATGAGCTTAAACCAGATTTTTTTAGACGAAAACCCATTTATATGCTAATTATAGGTGATGAATAAAAAAACAAAACAATTATCTGTCGGTTTCATCGCATTAGGTTGTCCTAAAAACGTAGTGGATAGCGAAAGAATGCTTGCCGAAATAGCTCAGGCAGGAATGCTTATAGTCGCCGAACCAAACCAGGCGGATGTCGTGCTAATCAATACTTGCGCTTTCATTGAGCCGGCAATAGATGAATCAATCGCAGCGATAAATGAAGCGATAAGCTGGAAGAACAATCCAAAGCAAATGGTTCAAAAAGTCATAGTCGCAGGTTGCCTTTCTGAAAGAATGCAAAACAGTTTGTTCGAGAAAGTTAAAGGTATCGATGCAATAATCGGCCTTGGCTCCAGAGATGACGTCGCAAAGATAATCGCAAATACAGTAGTTTCCAAAGAGCCGCTGGAATATATTGGACAAGCCCAGGAAAATCAGGCTGATACAATAAATGACGATAGAACAAGGCTGCTCATCAATTCCGGTCATTGGGCATACCTGCGAATCAGCGAGGGCTGCAACAGACGATGCAGTTTTTGCACAATACCAACAATTCGCGGCCCGTTCCGAAGCAAACCGGTAGAAATGGTAGTTTCAGAAGCGCAGGAACTTGTCGAGAACGGCATAGTCGAACTGAATATTATTGCTCAGGATACGACATACTACGGCCGCGACCTGAAAATTAAATCCGGACTGGTTTCTCTTCTGAAACAGCTTGAAACAATCGATTCTCTCGATTGGATTCGATTGATGTACCTATATCCGACTGGAATCGACGACGAGCTGATAGATACTCTCGTCAAAAGTAAAAAGATTGTGCATTACCTCGATATTCCGGTCCAGCACATAAATGACAACATATTAAAGTCCATGAACCGTCCCGATTCGAAAGAGCAAATCCTGAAGCTAATCGAAAAGCTTCGTTCTGCTATTCCGGACATTGTACTACGAACAACAGTTATCGTAGGATTCCCCGGCGAGACAGAAGATCAGTTCAACGAGCTTCTTGAATTCATTAACTGGGCGCAATTCGATGCTCTCGGCTGTTTTAAATACTACCCGGAATCAGGAACCAAAGCGGCTGAAATGCCGGACCAGGTTCCAGACGATATTAAAGAACAGCGAGTTGAACAAGTTATGTTGCGCCAGCAGGAAATTGTCTTTTCAAAGAATCAAAGTAGAATTGGCAAGAAAATTACCTGCCTGATAGATTCCGTAGAAAGCAAACAAAATGCAACAGGGCGATTTTTTGGCCAGGCTCCGGATATCGATAGTATTTGTTTCATAAAATCGAAAATAAAAAAAGCTAAATTACAACCCGGGCAATTTGTCGATGTCAAAGTTATAGATTTTCAGGATTATGATTTAATAACAGAAATTCTTTAGTATTGAAAAAAAACAAAATAATTGTAAACTATTAACATGATAAAACAATTACCGAATATTCTGACTTTAAGCAGGCTTATACTGACTCTCGTTTTTCTGGTCATGATTCTTTATGCACCTCGATATTACTCCGAAGGCGAAGTAGCATTCCCCGGATTCCTCGATTACGCTTTCATAATATTTATCATTTCCGGCTTAACGGATATTTTGGACGGCATGGCAGCACGCAGACTTCATGTTGAAAGCAAGTTCGGAAGAATGATGGACCCGCTTGTGGACAAAATACTCGTTTGCGGTGCGTTTCTCTGTTTTGCAATTATCGGCCAGCCGAAACTTTTTAATCTTAATGATACTACCTTATCAATAATACACTGGTCGGTATTAGCCATCTTAGTTGCCCGGGAAGCATATGTAACAATCCTGCGTCATAGTGCAGAAGCAAAAGGAATTAACTTTGCGGCTACAAGGTCCGGCAAGTTTAAAATGTTCGTACAGGCCTTTGCTATCGGAACGGTAATAGTCAAAATAGCGCATGTCCAAACCGCTGCCTGGGGCTACTGGTTCACAATCATAATATTTCTTCTCATGATTATCTTAACAGTGTACTCCGGCCTGAGAGCAACCCAAAGAAAATCATGGCAGCAGGCAAAAAGCTTGTAAAGATAGTTATGAGTCGCTGGTCGTTAGTATTTAGCTTGTCCTCCGTAGCTTTAGCGAAGGTAGATTGGCTTTGTTTTACAAAACAAGTTGCAAAATCACAAAATCACAAAGGCACATAGCCACAAAGTAAATATTTCACATTTTCTGTCTTATGTCTTATGTCTGTAGTCTGTTTCTGTCTGTAGTTTTTGGTCTGAACAGAATTGGCTTTGTTTCGCAAAATTGTTTACGCGATACTCACAATGAAATACGCAATACTAATAGATTGGCTTTGATTTGCGCTTGTGTTGCCATAATTTTCCCCTTTCTTTTTTTAGACAGGATAACAGGATTGTCTGGATTTTTTTATCTTTGTTCATCCTGTTATCCTGTCTAAAATATTAACTTTTCAATTGAGAGGAGAAAAACATACTCCCCTCTATAAATAGGCGCGGTGTTACGTTTTTGATTGAAAAGTGCGCCAAAAATGAGGGTAGTGACATAGGGGTAAAATCGCTAAGTCTATGTGCGGCCTGCAATAAAAATTATTTTATTTTTTTCTAAATTTCGCTGTGGGGCGCTACATTTTTGATTGAAAAGTAAGCTAAAAATGAGGGTCCGCCCTGAGTCCGCCAGTGGCGGATCGAAGGGGGAGGAAAAAAGGCAAAAGGCAAAAGTGAAAAGGAAATAAATCTTGGAACAACTATTATTTTTAGTAGGCCCCACGGGCTCCATGGGAGGTGCGTTATAACGCACAAAAAAAAATAGGGAAAGGTGCGTTGCAACGCACCCTACGAAAACTCGGCCTCGGTGCATAAGTTGGAGGCGATGGAGTTACCTTAGGTTGCGGCAGTTCCACTTTCTTTACAACTTCCGGCGGTTTAGGTGGATCGATAATAAGAGCAAATTCTCCAGCCTGACTGACAAGAGGAGAAACTCTTTCAGAGTCGCTTTCTATAACTATATTTCCTGAATCCTGAAAGACATCAACTATAGAATGTCCTTCATGTTGCATATCATTA
>JAFGPS010000144.1 GCA_016936075.1 Sedimentisphaerales bacterium
ATAGAGCACGTTATATAAAATTGGGACGCCCTGTGCGATCCCGTATATGCTTATATCGGGAGGCTCCGATTACATAGCTTATCCGTGTCTAATTTTTATTCAGATATATTTTCTCAGCCGCGAGAAATGGGAGGGCGAAATGCTTAAACCTCCAAGCTTTTCGTCGATCCGGACTCAATCGCGGCCGTCTTTATATCTCTAATATATCCAATTCTATCTTTTATTGAATAAAATCGAGTTAGTCAATACAAAAATCAAATAATTTGTAAATAATAGCGTATAGGGTTTAGGGGATAGAAAAAGCAAGAATAGAGAAATCAGATTGCCGCACTTCATTCGCATTGACATTTTCTTACTTTCTCTGCGTGATAATATTCGTGTTTTTTCGTGTTCATTCGTGGTTATGAATTAGTATTTTTAACTGGATTCCGCAATCATTCGATTTCACTCATGACAGGAAAGTGCGGAATGACAAAGTCACTAATCTGCGCTTATCTGTCCGGCTGCGTCTAACGGCTACGCCGCGACGAGTGTCTATACCCATGGCATCTTCGATCTGCGGATAAATATATTTTAGTAGTGAATTTGCTTTTCTCGTTTTTTTTATTTATACTTTAAATAGAGGGAAGCACTTTTCTTAATTTTCAAGCCTAAATGGAAACTCATACATTTTCCTGTGAAAGAATCTTATATTACAATAGCGGCAGTGAGAATATAAGACGTTTTCTCCAAGCCTAATTTATCCAGGAAAGTATCGCAAAAATAGATTCCCGCCTGCGCGAGAATGACATGCGTCTGTATAATATTCCAATTAAATTGCTTTTAAAACTATTCGGGGTTCCCAGTTTTTGTCCGGGAACCCTCGAAATCTAATGGGGGGCAAGTTAATTTTGTATTTATAATTACATCAATTTTCTTCACTGGTATCTTGAATGTATTCAAGATAATTTCCTAAATCATCTAATCTTTGTGACTCTTCGCCGCTGATATTCATATTAGCATTTTTGAATTCGGAAATAATTTTCTGCATTTGAACAGCTTTATCTTCCATAGTAGATGGCGAACCATCGGGATTTTCTTTGCTTGCATCGTTTATTATTTTAAGTCTTTCGTATAACTCCTCAACTTGTGCCATCCTTTCTTCCTCGGCTTCTGTTCTTGGAGCAACAGTTGTTTTTAAAGAATTTACCGGCAATGTACGTGGAGGTCTTGACGGAGTACCCCTTTCCGGAATGCTCTTATTTGTTGGCGTGGGACTCGTAATTCTTCCTCGATCAGGAACATCCAGAATTGAAGGACTGGTAAAGTTTTTCTCCGGAGTTTTCAGTTCAAAAGTTTCTTCGCCGTTTCTTACGATAACAAGGCCGTCTTTAATCTGCTCTATTAGCAAATGATTCACTGTACTTGATTGCATTACCCAGCGTGTCAGTTTGCCCTCTTGAATCAATGCCAATGATAACTCTGGATTTTGTTCATAAAAAATCGTACTCTTAAGAGTAAATTTTGGAGTAACTTTCGGAGGTGTTGGAGCCGCAGGTCTTCCTCCTGAAGCCGTCTTGGGATTTGATTTAACTGGAGGCGGCGGCGGATTAAGAATTAATGCAAATGCTTCAGCCTGCTGGACAAGCGGATGAACCTGATTTACTGGTGCTGCCGGCCTGCTGCCTAAAGTAGCCTTAAAAACATCAGTTACCCCAGGTCCATTGAGGAAATTTTCGATGTTTTGGTCGGTTTTTACGCCGTACATGACCGGTAAAGCGAAAATCGCCATCGCCATCAGTACCGCTATAACGCTTGTAATTCGCAATGTCTTAATCATAAAGAAAAATCCTTTTCACCATGTCCTAAATCCTGAATATCTAAATAGTTACAAGCCTTAATATTCCAGGCATTTTAATCCGTTTTTATCGGATTTTTCAGATTTCCGGGTTTAGAATCTTGAAATTCAAACCTTCTTCTCTATTATTTGACATTGTTTACGTCGTTTGGTTCCGTCCAATGTTGAATTATTTTAATTTTTTCTTCTTCATGGCCGGCAAAATCCCCGCTGTGTTCGGGTGTATGGCATTGGAGGCATTGTTTTTCTATGTTTTCAATAGGTGTGGTCTTATTTTCGTAGGGATTTTCGCAATGAGCCGAGCCTGGTCCATGGCATATTTCGCAGCCGACATTTATCAATTCAGGTGTTTTTTCCAATGTTTTGAAGCCGCTTTCGTAATCATAGCCTACTACATGGCATATGATGCATTCCGGGTCATATTGGGAGCCTACTTCTACAAGCGTTGCATAAGCCTTTGCGTGGGCGTTTTCTTTCCATACTGCATATTCATATTGATGTCTGAATTGTTCGGAATGGCAACCTTCTGACTCACATATTTTCGAACCAACATACTTCAGGCCGTTTTCATGAATAAAACGTGGATTTTCACCTAAAAGACCTTCTTCTTTTACCCTGTCCTGGTAGATTTTATACAGGTTGATAAGATATTGGTCCTGTTGTATTTCTTCCCTGAGAGGTACATCATTGAAGCTCAGTTTTAATGTGTTATCAGGAGCGTTTTCGATTACGATACTGCTAATATACCTTCCGTACCTGCCGACGGCACAGACAAGAGGTTTTTCGCCTCGTTTGCTGAGAACTGTTGGCTCATCGGAATTAACCGGGCACACAATACAATCAACGACTCCCAGTTGAGAAATATCGGCAACAATCGCATTAAAATCTGCATCACCTTCGGTATTGAGGATAAGAATATTTACGCTTTTCGTATCGGATTCTTTAGGGAATATTTCCTTAATATATTCCAAAGGAGCTTTGTCTGGATCAAAACTTACTGTTACAATATTTACATTTTCTCCGTCGAGCGTAAATTGATTTTGATAACCTGGAGCTATATCTTCAACACTTTCATATGGAGTAATATAGTAGGTAGACTCATTACCGAGCAGACCGAAATTTTGTGCTATTTCAAGGTCCTGTTTTGTAAGGTTCACGATATCATAATTAAGATAATCAAAAGCTTCGGTTATTGTGAGGAATTTATTGAAATCCTGGTCTTTCTGTATTTGATTCCTTTTTAACTGGTTTTCAACAAGTGCACCTGTATCGATAAGTAATCTTTTATCAGCCGGAACGGTATTGAAAACCGCCGGTCTCCTGTCAAGCCCTCCCAATTGCCCGCCTGAGCAGCCGCATGGTTTTAGCGATCCCAACAAATTACCTGTAAGAAAAACAGTAATACTATCTGAAGCGTCCCCTTGTATAGAGATACGCTGGCTATCGGGAGATTTAGCAGGATTGCTCAATTCGCATGAGGCAATAATTACTAATATACAAATACAGACTATTAACTGCTTCATATTATTTTCCTTATCTCTGTCTCTTTAGAAATCCAGCTCTGATTATCTCTGGTTTTGAAAGCCTTATTTATTTTCTTCTTCGCTTTCCAAAGTTTGTGGAAGATTATAATATCCACTACACTCGACTTTCAGCTTTTCACTATTTTTTATCTGGATATAAAGCTCGTCATTAAAGCTGGTTTTGCCTGCTCTCTGAGGCGGTGTTATTTGAATCATCATTTGATAACCATTATTGACTTTCGTTATACTATCTTCTATAACGTTAATGTGATTGTTTTTGGAAGTTATCGATTCAATCTCAAATTCCTGATTGTATTTGTTATATATAAACAGTTCTCTTTCAGAAGTCACTTCAGGCTCGGCATCTAATTTTGTAATCTTTGGGGGATAGACAGTAAACCTTGAGACAACATCAAATGGTAATGTGACAATACTCATATCGGGATGTGTTACTATAATATCTATATATCCTGCAGTGTTTTTACTTAGTATAGCAGCGTCTGCTTTCAAATCCAGTACGATTTGAGCTGCTTTATAATTCGGATCAACTTGCGCTGTAATGCAGTTTCCAGTAGATTGTATCCCTCTTACCGCGAAAGCCTGGCCATCAGTACTACTTACAGTCAGTTTTGGACAGCCGGCATTATCCTCATCAAGAAACAGCTTCAAGCTCTCAGGCTTTGTAACAACCTTATTTACTATTTCGGCAGTCATTAATAAAATGAGTTCTGGATTAACCGGATCATTACTAAATACGACTGGATTTCTCGATATTTTACCTGCCTTATTGTTGGCATTGTATGATATTTCAATAATACCCTTTTCTCCGGGTTCATATCTTTTTTTCTCAATTGATATTACCACGCCGCAGCATTGAGATACTTTGCTTATTTCCAATACAGCGTTTCCTTCGTTCGTAAATTTAAATTCTCCGTCAGCTTTTGTTTCCGGGCCAATTTCTCCAAATTCAAGGAGTTTGCTCTCGAACACAATTTTAGGTGCCGGTTCTTTATCACTGGATATTTCCGCCGCAGGTATTTCCTCTGCTTGTGTTTCCGATTGAATTGTATTATTTTCTGTCGTCTTAGCATGTTTCGTTGAACTGCATGATATCAGCCCAAATGATAAGACAGTAATGACAAACATAAATGTTATATTAAGTTTCATATTACAACCTCATTTTTAGATTATTCATAATATCCTGTGCAAGTTACAGCTAATTGTTCACCATTTGTAAGATTAATATAGAAAATATCAACAAATTTTATTGCATCTTCCGCAGCCGGCGGCAGTGTCATTTCAACTTCAAGCTCATAATCAAATCCATTTTTTTTGTATTCAATAAGTTTAACACATTTTTCCTTCGATGAAGTGGATTCTATTTCAATATCATCTTTATAATTGTTAATAATCTTAATAGTTTCTTTCTTAGGCTCATTTGCTTTCATGCGGTGAAAGTAAAGAGGCTTTGGTGACAAAGTATATTTCGGAACAACGTCAAAGAAAATAGTTGCGATATTTCCTTCCGGATGATTCATCTTTACGCTTATTTCTCCATACATCTGCTCAGGAAGTTTTTCCATATCGACTTTCAAATCAAGAACGTGTTCAGTCTTTTTTATAGTAGGATTGTAATCGGCTGTCACGCAGTTGCCGGTTGCCCTGATTCCGGTGATAGCAAATTCCTGTCCATCGATACATTTTATAGTCAAGTCCGGGCAGGCAGCGTTTTCTTCATTTAATAGCAGTTTGATTTTTTCAGGTTCCCATACCACTTTTTGCACAACATCACAAAATATATTTATAGTAATTTGCGGATTAACAGGATCATTAGTATATACTATTGGCTGTCTCTCGAATGTCCCTATAGCACCAGGTGCCTGAAACTCAATTTTCAATATTCCCGTTTCGTTAGGTTCATATTGTTCTTTATCAGTACTTGCCATGACACCGCAACAAAGAATGATTTCATTAATTTTCAAAATCCCCTTGCCCGTATTCTTAAATTTTATCTCTTTTTCGCATGATGTCCCCGGCCCGACCAGTCCGAAATCTAGTTCTGTTTCTTCAAACTCAATCACTGGGGGAAGCGTATTAGGCGCAGATGCATTAGCTTCTGGTGTTTTAATGGTATTTACAGGTTTTTGAGGTTCCTGGCAACCAAATAAAACAAAAAAAGCACAGCATATGATAATTGTTTTTATCCAAAGTTGTCTCATAATATTACCATTATACATAATAAGTCCCATTGTGTTTTGTTATTTTAAGATTAGTTATTTTTTATAATATTCGTAGCATTCTAAAGCCAATTGTTTTTCATCCTTGATATTAATATAGAAAGTATCAATAACTCTCGTTTTGTCCTCAAGGTCTAATGGCGGTATTATTTCAATAATCATTTCATAACCGTTTTCGATTTTTTTATAGTCAATCATTTTTACCGTATTGTTTTTGGATGAGGTGGACTCTATCTCGAAATCTTCATTATAATTACTGAGTATTTGGATAGTTTCCTTCCGATGTTCATTTTCAATAAGATTTCTAAATGTGAGAAGACTGGGTTTGGTTTCGTATTTTTGAACCACCTTAAAAAAGACAGTAGCAATAGTTCCCTCCGGATGATTCATTAAAACATTGATTTCCCCATTCATCTGCTCAGGAAGTTTTTCCATATCAACTTTCAAATTAATAATATGCTCTGTCTTTTTAATAGTTGGATTATAATCACCGGTAATACAATTTCCAGTTGACCTGATTCCTGTAATAGCGAATTCCTGTCCATCGATGCATTTTATAGTCAACTTCGGGCAGGCCGCGTTCTCTTCATCCAGAAACAGTTTGATATTTTCCGGCTCCCATAACACTTTTTGCATAACTTCAGCAGTTACTTTTATAATGATTTTAGGATTTACCGGATCATTACTATGTACTTTTAGCTCCTTCTCAAATGTCCCGATAACTCCGGGTACCTGAAGCTGAATTTTTAATATTCCCGTCTCATTAGGTTCATATTGCTCTTTATCAACACTTGCCGAAAGGCCGCAGCATTGAATAATATCAGTAATAATAAGGACTCCCGGACCTGAATTTTGAAATTTTATTTCTTTTTTAGCTAAGGACTTCGGACCTAACTTTCCAAAATCGAGGTTTGTTTCTTCAAATTTAATTTCTGGAGGTGGTGTTTTGGGCCTGGATTGTGTTGGAACTGATGTTGTGCTATTTGGCTCATTGCAGCCGCTGTTCATTAAAATCATACTACTTGTTATACAAAATACTGCTCTAAAAAACCATATACGTCCCATAATTATCTATCCATTAAAAAGGTTATGATGTATTATTCGGAAGTTTTAACACTTTTTTACTAAAAAGGATTACTTCAAGCAAGAAATTTCCCTTTAATACATCGTCCTTAAAAGTCTTGTCCATGAAAAATTAATTATTAGCTTAAATCGATGATTTAATTTATATATTACTCTATTTTGATTACTTAGGTTCGGCTTTACATCCGATATGTTACATATTATTATATAGATAATTAATTATAGGAAGTTAATTATGCAAAAGCAAGTTCCTGAAGTTTCGATAGTCGTACCTCTGCTCAATGAGCAGGATAACATAGATACTCTCCATCAGCAGATTTATGACGCTCTAACTGAAAAATATGATTATGAAGTTATTTTTATAGATGATGGAAGTACCGATAACAGCTTTGAGAAGCTAATGAAATTGCACCAGAGCAACCCAAGGGTCAGAATTATACGTTTTCGTAAGAATTTTGGCCAAACAGCGGCTATGAGCGCTGGTTTTACACATGCTCAGGGCAATATAATAGTTGCCTTAGACGCCGATTTACAGAACGATCCGGCTGATATTCCTAAAATGGTTGAAAAACTCCACGAAGGTTACGATGTAGTAAGCGGCTGGAGGAAAAAAAGGCATGACAAGGCACTGACCAGAAGATTACCATCAAAAATCGCAAACTGGCTCATTTCAACAATTACAGGCGTGAAACTCCATGACTACGGCTGTACATTAAAAGCATACCGCAAAGAGGTTTTAGCACAGACAAAATTGTATGGGGAAATGCATCGTTTCATTCCCGCGCTGGCAAGTTGGAACGGAGCGACAATCGAAGAAATAGTCGTAAATCACAGACCAAGAACCGCCGGTGTAGCAAAGTACGGCCTTGGAAGAACATGGAAAGTCATTCTGGACCTTATTACAGTGAACTTTCTCGGCTCTTTTTCAACAAAACCGATTTATGTTTTTGGAGGCCTTGGCTTGTTGAGTGCTTTATGCTCGATATTCTTCTTATTTACCGTAATTTATCAGAAAATATCCAGTAACGTTGATATGAGTGGAAATCCCCTGCTGCTTCTTACCGCGGTATTGATGATTTCTACAATTCAGTTTATACTTATGGGATTACTCGCCGAACTTTTAGTGCGAACTTATCACGAATCACAAAACAGACCAACATATGTGATAAGAGAAATAATTGAATCATCACAAAAAAAGGAAAATGAAGAATGAGCAAAGACGCTCGTAAAATAAGAAATGTAAATAGACACGTTAAACATGAAGCCCCAAAACCTGTTGCTATATCTCCCGAAAAGCAGAAGAAAATAAAAAAAATCGCAATACTCGTCCTGATAGGCATTCTCGCGGGAATACCTTTTTTTATGGGTAAATATTGCGAATTTAACCAGCCTGACGCATATGATAGCGGCTGTTATACTTATTCCGCAAAACACATAATAGAAGGCGCAAAACTTGGTGTAGAAGAAATACCAAGCGCAAAAGTAGGAACACTTCTGGTAAATATCATTGGAGTACGGCTATTTGGATTCAGCGAAACCGGGCCCAAAATAATTCAAATGCTGCTTCAGGCAAGCGCATTGACTTTTATGTTTTATGTAATGCTCCAGCTTTATGGAACGCTGCCTGCCGCAATCGGAGTCATTATCGCCTCAATATATATTTCTGCGCCGATTATCTCGAAAGCCGGTAATGTAAAAGAGCAGTACATGATTGCATGTATGATTCTGGGAATAAGCTTTTTCGTGCTCGGACAATTGAGAGGTAAATGGGTATATACAATGTTGGCGGGCGGATTTGTAAGCCTCGGTCCATTATTTAAAGAGACAGGCTTGTCCGCAATCGGAGCAATCGGATTATTTGTTCTGGTTCAACCTCTGCTCAAACATGTCACATGGAAAAATACAGGTAAAGATATTTTATTACTCCTGGCAGGAGTATTTATTTTCGTAACACCAATTAATTTATGGTTACTGGTCCACAAATCACCGGGATATTACTACCCATACGCGGCGTTCTGGATGCCGATGATACAACATTTTTCAGGCCCCGATGATAATCCCGCACAGACACCTGAAGTAACAACAGAAGATGTCAATAACGAAACTGTGGCAAGTGCAGAAAATGATAATTCCAGCGAGCCGGGACTTTTCCTGAGAATGATGCCTCCTTATGTTCGTGATAGCTGGATGATAATGAGCGCAGAACAAAGGCAGATGGCTTTTGATCGAGTTTTCAGATGGTATCGAGTTCTAATTTTACCAATCTTACTTGCACTCGGTTCGATTTTTATCAGGCTTTTCAGGGTATTTTTAAATCTCAAAAAGAATCCAGAAGAAAAGATAACAACAGTTAGTGACAGATTTGTATTTCTTTTCACAATCTGGTGGCTTTTGGATATGGGATTTATATTCATCAGCCCCCGTTCTTACGAGCAATATTATCTGCCGCTGAATGCTTCTGCCGCTATGCTTGGCGGATACATAATTATGGTATATCGCGAAAAACTAAAGAATCACGCATTTAGACCTTTCTGGATAGGTGGTGGTTTTGCCGGTTTAGTGCTTATGATTGTTTTGGTATGGCATATTTTCTTTGGGGTATGGTCGAGTGCTTTTTCCGGCGGCCCCTATTTGGATGGGAATAGAAATCCTGAAAAAAGAAATGGATATGTACAAAGACTTAAAGAGGCCAGCGCTCATCGTAAAGGAGTAAGATACGGATGGGAAAATATTGGTGAATATATTCGACTGAACACTACAGATAAAGATGGCATTTATGTCTGGGGCTGGTATCCAGGAATTTATGTAGCCGCCCAGAGATTAAGCCCGGCTCCGAAAGCATTTGAAAGCAATATGCACACTCTTTCACCGGAAGTTCTTGAAGGAAGGATTAAAGACATATTAAACGCATTCAAAAATAAACCTCCGAAATTTGTCGTGGACAGCCGCAAACCACACTTTCCATGGGATGGACGTTTACTCGAATTGTGGCCAGTAAACGACAATGGGGAATTAGTGGGAACAGACCCTCAAGCTGTTACTACATGGGACATGCGACAGGAAATAATAATATCACAAAAGTATGGGCAAGATGAACTACTTCGATATAGAGCTATGAAACAATTCAGGACCTATATCAGAAATAATTATATTCCTATCGTACGCAGAGAATTCGGTAGTCATATTCTTTTCAAGCGCAAAGAGTCTTAATAAAATTGATTCTGAAACAGGGAAGTATAAGGTCAATGAATGAAGCCGTTAAACTCCAGCAACGTGATTAATGAAAATATTAATGCTAAATTATGAGTTTCCCCCTATCGGCGGCGGCGCCGCAAACGCGAACCTGTACCTTCTTAAACAATATGCAGGCAAGGAAGATTTGCAGATTGATGTTCTAACATCTGATCAGAAGCCCGGTTTTGTTAAGGAAAACTTCGCGGATAATATCACAATACACAAAGTTGGAATCCATAAAAAGCATTTGCATTTTTGGCGAAGAACCGAAGTCATCGAATGGCTCATCAAAGCCGGACCTGTCTATAAAAAACTTATAAAAGAAAATGATTACGAACTCGCTCACGCGTTTTTCGGCTTTCCCACTGGCTGGTTAAGTTATCAAAATGCTAAAAAGCTGCCATACATCATTTCACTTCGCGGCTCAGATGTCCCCGGTGATAACGCAAGACTACAGCTTGATTACAAAATCCTTGGCCCCATTTTCAAAGCAATCTGGAACAAAGCATCCGGCCTTGTGGCATGCAGCGAAGGATTGAAAAAACGAGCCATGAAATTCATGCCTTATATGAATATTGATGTAATTCCAAACGGCGTTGAACTCGAAAATTATTATCCATCAAACGAGATACGAGAGACGAAGGACGAGCTGCGACTAATCACTTCGGGAAGACTCAGCGCAACTAAAAGAGTTGATATGCTGATTGAAGCAGTTGAAATCTTACGAAAGAGCGGATATAAAATTCATTTCACAATTGCCGGTGACGGCTCACTTGGAGATTCCCTGAAACAACTCATATCACAGAAAAAACTTGATTCCTGTATAGAAATGTCAGGAAGAGTGGAACCTGCAAATATGCCCGACTTATACAGGGCAAGTGATATATACATCAGCGCAACTATGCAGGAAGGAATGAGTAATTCCATGCTCGAAGCTCTCGCATGCGGCCTGCCTGTTGTTACCACATATTGCGAGGGAGTCGAAGAACTAATTACTGACACTGGAATCGTAACAAAACATGCTCATGCGGATTTATTAGCAGACGCAATCGGGACTCTTGCGGATAATCGAGATATGCTTCAGCAAATGTCCATAGCAGCAAGACAACGCGCAGAAATGTTCAATTGGCAAAGCGCAGCCGAAAAATATATTAATTATTATAAATCTATACTCGTTAAGAATGAAGAATCCTGAACTAAGAACTAAGAACTCAAAACTCAAAACTACAAAAGTTTGCTTCGTGACAATGAAAGCTTACTCGCTTTTTAATCTAGAAGTGAAATCAGTATTCGGCGGCGCTGAAGTTGATTTTTACAATCTCGCAACTGAACTGGCAAAAGATAATAATTTTGAAGTAAGCTGTATCGTCGCTGATTACGGCCAGCCTGATTCCGAAGTACGGCATAACGTTAAGCTTATAAAAAGCCTCGATTTCAAAAAGAATATAATTAGTCAAACACTTTCTCTATGGCAAGCAATGAATAAGGCAAACGCTTCTATATATCTGCAAAAAACCGCCGCATGGGGAACGTTGTTTGTTTATATGTTCTGCAAATTACATAAACGTAAATTTATATACCGCACAGCCAAGAAAGAAGAAAGCACCGGTGACTGGCCAAAAAATATTCTCGAACGAAAAGCATTCCATTTCTCAATTCGCCGCGCTGACGCGGTTTTGGCACAGAATGTCAAAGACAAAGAAAACCTTAACTCGAAACTCGGAATTTCAGCAGCCGCAATTCCGAACGGCCATAAATTATCTTCCTCCATCCAGTCTGACCGTGACTTTATTTTATGGGTAGGACGAAGCACCAAAGTCAAAAGACCTGAATTATTTATCAAGCTTGCAGAAAGTGCGCCTGACAAAAAGTTTTTAATGATATGCCAACGTGGAACCGGTGACAATGAATATGACATATTAATATCCAACGCGAAAAAGGTGAATAATCTTGAATATATAGAGCGTGTTGAATTTTCTGAAATAGACAGTTATTTCCAGCGTGCCAAAGTGCTCGTGAATACTTCCGATACAGAAGGTTTTCCAAACACTTTTATACAGGCCTGCAAAGCCGGTACGCCGATATTATCGCTGAATGTCAATCCAGATGATTTCCTGAATAAATACAAATGCGGCTTATGTGCCAACAGCGATTGGATTACCTTCAATAATATGCTCGAGGAAATCATCGGGCCGTCAGCAAACGAATACAGTAAGAACGCAAGACTATACGCAAAACAGAACCACGACATAAAACAAATCATCGAGCAATACAAGGAAATATTTAATAATCTTATGGATGGGGATAATTAAATGTGCGGAATAGTGGGTTTTAACTGGCAGGACAATCATCAGATACAGCTTCTCGCTTCGATGCTGAACCATCGCGGTCCCGAGCAGGATGGATTTCACGTCGCTGATGGTGTTTCTATTGCACATAAACGACTGCGCATTATCGACCTGTCGGAACAGGGACGACAACCAATTTACAACGAAGATAAAACAATCTGCGTGACATTCAACGGTGAAATATTCAACTTCGAGGAAATCAAACACGAACTTGAAAAATCGGGTCATATCTTCAAATCTCATTCTGATACTGAAGTACTCGTTCATGGTTATGAACAATGGGGAGCGGGACTTCTTGAAAAACTGAACGGCCAGTTTGCTTTCTGCATTTTCGACAAGAAAAAGAATCAATTTTTCCTCGCGCGTGACAGATTTGGTATCAAGCCGCTGTATTATTATAACAAAGATGGAAAATTTATTTTTGGCTCTGAACTAAAAGTTTTATTAAAAAGCGATATCAAAAAAACGATTGATAAAAACGCTCTTGAGTATTACCTGTTCTTTTGCAATACACCTTCGGAACAATCAATTCTCGAAAATGTAAAAAAACTCCTTCCTGCTCATTATCTAATCTACGACCTGAATAAAAAACAAATTAGCAAGAACGAACAGTACTGGTCAATTTCATTCGCCGAGCAGCTTGATTGCGGCGAAGAAGAACTCAAACGACAGATTCTCGAACGAATAGAAAAATCAGTACAAATGCAGCTTATTTCCGATGTGCCGCTCGGTGCGTTTCTTTCCGGCGGCGTGGATAGTTCTATTATTGTCTCGATTATGCGAAAATACGTAAAAGAACTGAATACCTTTTCAATTCGGTTCGACAGGCCAGAATATAACGAGTCGCACTATGCAAAAATTGTTTCGGATAAATTCAACACGATACACCATGAGATTGAGTTCAACGCTCTTAACGTCAAGAACTTAATGGAGGAGTTGCCCTACTATTACGACGAGCCTTTCGGCGACCCTTCGATGGTACCAACATCACTTGTGTGCCAGGTCGCAAGACAACATGTCACAGTCTCACTCTCCGGCACAGGCGGCGACGAGCTTTTCGGAGGCTATCCAAGATACTACAGGCTTGATTTGGCAAAACGTCTTAATCATCTTCCATCAATTGGGAAATCCATTCTAAGAAATGCTGCTCTTGTTGCTCATAAGTTTTTCAAAATAGAAGGATTTCACAGGTGGCTCAACTTTTTTGGGCAATCTCAACCCGATTATATTCTGTATCTTCAACTATTTAATTCGATGTTCCCCGGCAAAAACCAGGGCATAGAAAAACTTGCTCGTTTCGATTATTACGAAAAACATTTCAAGTACAGTGACAACGCTTCCAACGCGATGAATTGCGATTTATACGAATATCTCCCCAACGATTTGCTTGTAAAAGAAGACCGAGCTTCGATGGCGGTTACGCTCGAAGCACGTGTGCCGCTGATTGACCATGAGCTTGCGGAATTCGCCGCGAGAATTCCTTCACATTACAAAATCAAAAATAAAGAAACAAAGTATATACTTAAGAAAGCTTTCGAAGGTATTTTGCCGAACGAGATTTTATACAGACCCAAACGCGGATTCGGAATGCCTTTAAGAGAATACATGCGAGATGAGCTAAAAGATTACTGTCACGGAATAATATTCGATTTTAATCAATATGATTATTATAATAAGAATGAGCTTGAGCAATTATGGCAAAAACATCAGACCGGCCGTTCTGACTACTCACGGCTGTTCTGGAACATTCTGATGTTCAATATGTGGTTCAATAAATGGATGACTTAAAAATATCAGCGTTTACAGGCAGAAACGATGACCCTGCTTCATTTTTTCGGATGCGTCAGCACTTCCCTGCACTTAAAGGCATGGGGCTGGACATTCGGGAATTTAAGCATCCATGCTTTAAAGGCTGCTGGCACAGAGGTCCTTTCAAAATTGTTCCATATTTACCAAAATTGATTAAAAGCCGTGACTGTGACGTGACATGGATTACCAGAACGCTTGTTGTAGGACTGGAAACAATTGAATTGCTTCTCAAGCGGCCGCGTGTTATGGATGTCGATGACGCAACATGGCTCAGCAAACCATTAGGCTCGATTTCAATTCCGCATCTCGCGAAAAGAATGGATGTTATCATTGCGGGAAATAATTACATTGCGGACTGGTTCAGTAAGTACTGTAAAAATATTCATATTGTCCCTACTTCGATTGATACGACTCGCTATACAAAAAAGAAACAGAACGCAGATAATGACAAATTCGTAATAGGATGGACAGGGACATCATCAAATTTCTCGAATTTGAAATTAATTGAAGAAACTCTCGCAAGATTTTGTACTGAACACAAAGACGCATATTTCAAAATCATTGCGGATGAGCCATGGCATTCTGAATTGATTTCACCTGAGCGAATAGAATTTGTCAAATGGAGCAGAGAAGTTGAGGTTAAAGCACTTCAAACAATGACTGTTGGCATTATGCCGCTCTTCGACACACCCTGGACAAGAGGCAAATGCAGTTTCAAAATGCTTCAATACATGGCAGTAGGATTACCTATAATCGTGTCACCAGTTGGTATGAACAATGAAGTACTTGCAAAAGGTGACATCGGATTTGCCGCAACCTCTTCCGACGAATGGTATAACGCTCTTGAAACTCTATACAAAGATAAAAAATTGCAAAAAAAATCAGGTGAAAAAGGAAGAGAAGTCGTTGAGCACAATTTCTCAGCAGAAGCAATCGCTTCCAAACTATTTTCTATCCTAAGTAACGCCGCACTATAAATATTCTCATGGACATTTATTTTTTGGTTTTTCTGGCATAAACAATAATTCCATCTGAACATTTCAATAATCCCAGCAATATTGTCCAAGGAAATAATAACACCCTTAATAGCCGTGAAGTTGATATGAGATTTTTTGTCTTTAGATTTACATTATCCCCGAATACAAGGTATTGTAATGAGCCTACAAGTCCCCAGGGAGTAATATCATAAACGATATCCTCAACCTCAAGCCCATATTTTTGCAAAAGCGTAGTCATTGTTTGTGGCGAATATATACACAAATGGCGAGGACAATCGAGCGGGTACCATTTATTTTTAAATAATTTAGCATGCAAACTTGTATGATTTGGTACAGCAAGAATAAGCGTTCCATCATTTTTCAAAAGATGAGACATTTTCTCGATGTTTTGATTCGGGTCCGGTACATGCTCAAGATATTGCCATGCGGTAATCACATCAAAATAGTTTTCCGGCCATGCAGCTTCTTTTATATCTCCATGAAAAACATCAACATTAAAAAACTTTTTCGCGGATTTTACAGCATTTTCGGAAATATCTACTCCGTAAACTTCACAACCTGTTTTATTTCTAATTTTATTAAGAATCGAACCTGCGCCACATCCAACATCTAAAACCCTGCTCTTATCATTCAGATTATCATAAATCCTTTTTTTGATTTTGGCCATTGTCATAAGATAATTACATATATCGGACAAAACTCCAAACCTCTTTTTTTTGCTACCCGAGAAATGAGGAGCATAGCTATCAGGATAAAGTTTCGGTAAATCTTCCGTAATTACCTGAGGATTCATATAAACAAGGCCGCAATCATTGCATTTTACATAATCATATTCACCTTCTACTCCATGAAGAAGGTCTTTAGCTTTGCAATAATTGGATGCGTTTTTACTTCCGCACAAGTTACAGGAAACAGGTTGTGTTTTAATCATGAGTCACCAATAATATAATCTTATTATTTCAATAACGTGACAATTTCATCAAAAACATTTATTATCATGTTAAATTAATTTCTTCAATTTAATTCTATAGTAATATTCGAATCCAAAGGCAAGATAAAAATATGATATAGCAGTTGCGATAGCCGCTCCTGAAAGAGTATAACGTGGAATTAAAAGAATACTCAATATAATATTTAATATTACCTGTGTTACGATTATAATTTGAATAAACTTGTATTTTTTCAAAGCTGTAAAAAGCGGAAAATACATTGCCGTATATAGAAAAGCAAAACTACCGATAATCAAAATCCTTATAACCAAGCCTGCGCCAGGATATTTCCCCGGATACAATAAATTTAAAAAATAAGGTGCAATTACCCATGCAAGAGCAAGGCAGCCAGCACCTAAAACCAAAATGCGCGGTCTTTTATGATAAAGATATGCTTTTATCTTTTCGGTATTATTGGCATGTTCGCTTAAATGCGGCAAAAAATAACCAGAAGCTATATACGTTAAAATTGTAAATCCCTTAAAAAACTTAAAACCAAGATTATATGAGCCGCTCTGCTCGATATCCCCTGTATAATATTTAAGAAGCCAGACGCCCGCCCAGTTAATGATATAGCTTGAAACGGCTCCGGCCATTCCCCAGAAAGTAAATGCTAACATTTTCCCAAGATGCTTTTTATCAAAAAATAAAGGCAAAAGCATTTTGAAATTAATGGCAAAAATCGTACCTGTTAATACTACCAACGCGGCGAAAAAATATGATAAAAAAATCCATTTGAGGCCAATAAAATTAGATAAATAAAATATCACTATAAAGGCAAGAGTCAAAGTACCAAACGAAATTTCAAGAATAGCATTACGTATCCTCTGGTTCATCGCCATAAAAAGATTACCGGCGAAATCTTTTATGATAAGAGCAAAAAACGCAAGAGATACATAAATAAGGTCGGTTTGTTCGATTTTGGCAAGGCTCGTAATAAATTTACCGAAAATTAAAATAACTCCCAGAAAAATAAATATGCTTGATCCAAGAAATATACATTGAACAGAAAATGTTTTGCGAATCGAGCCGGTCTGGCCTCTTTCTTCATTTGCATAAACAATAAACGGATTTCTCGCAGAAAGTATCAAGAGCGCGGAAAAAAACAATACTATAGGTTCACATAAAGAATACCTGCCCCACATTTGTTCTGAAAATATCCCGGCAATAACCAAAGGTGAAATCATCCTGATGACCGAACCTGCAGTCTGAAGAGACGTGAAAAGTATAAGGGTTTTGCCCTGTTTCAGGTCTTCTTTCAACTTATTTAATATTTTCAAATTCGTCATAATATTTCTCATAGAAGCATATAAATATCGTATATAACACTTGTTAAGTCAAGAGAAATGGCATTTGAATCAGATATTATGATTTCAGGATAATATATATACAAAATTTAAAAGAAAATACTTGATAAATTATTTTTTACAATATAAAATAATTTAGTTGTATGCGGAAGTTTTTGAATTTTGGATAATAACTATTGATTTGGAATTTAGAGGTAAGATTATGAATGCGAGACAAATTCTTTTTTCAGTATTATTAATATCACTACTTTCAATCCCTGTTTATTCAGCCTGGACAGAGCCAATTCCTGTAACTGAGGTCAATACAGAATATGAGGAATGGTCACCATTTTTGTCGTTTGACGGCCTGACTCTTTACTTTGCAAAAATAGGAACCTCTGATTCTCATTATAGTAGAATATATTAGGCAACACGTGATGAACCTGTAGGAGAATTTACAACTATTAGAGAATCACCTGTTGAATTGAGCACCTTTTCCGGTCATGTATTTTGCCCATGGGTTTCCCCAGATAATCTGCGAATGTACTATACTACCCAACAATCTGGAATTGGATGGAAGCTTAAGATGAGTGAACGTTTAACTATTAGTGATCAATGGCCTTTGGGTACAGAAATCCTTGAATTAAACTCTTTAGGAAATTTTCTTGTTATGCCACGATTAACAGAGGATGAAAAGATAATTTTTTTTCAGGCGGCTGATATTGACGGAGGTATAGGAGATCAAGATATTTGGATGGCAAGTCGATCTGATAAAAATATGCCATTTGAATTATTCAGGAACATATCGGAAATAAATACAACTTCCACTGAGGCACATCCCAGTATTTCGCCTGATGGCTTGACATTGTATTTTGTGAGTAATCGAAACGGTTCTGAGCAGATTTTCAAAGCAACGAGAACGTCTTTAGATATGTCTTTCAGCAATGTTCAGCACTTATCATTTTTCGATAAAGAAAACGAATGTAGTTCTTTTCCTTTCATTACAAATGATGCTAGAACATTTTATTTTGTAAGATATTTGTCATCTGACCGTTCTACTCGTGATGTTTATGTTTCATATTATTATCAGGATGATAGTTATTACGTTGATGGAGCTAATGGTAACAACCAAAATGATGGTAAGAGTTCACTTAGCGCATTCGCTACAATCCAAAAAGCGATTGATACAGCACCAGAAGGATATACAATTTTTGTAAATCCGGGAGTATATTGCGAACCTATCGATTTCAAGGGTAAAGCAATTACTATTCAGGGAGTAGCCGGACCGGATGGTGTTCCGGTATTAGAAGCTCCCAATGACTTTGCAGTATTTTTTGTCAGTAACGAAGGTCCTGATACTATATTGAAAAATGTTATTATCAAAAACAGCTTTATGGGAATATTTTTAGTTGGAAGTTCTCCTACCATCAGCAACGTAACGATAGTCGATAACTTTTATGGTATTAGTGCTTATGCCGGAGCAAATCCAGATATAAGCAATTGCATTTTCTGGAATAATATAAATGGTGATATGTCCGGCAGCGAAGCAAGATATAGCTGGTTACAAAGTCAGTCATCTTTTCAGGATATATCCGGTCTGGTACATTACTGGTCCTTTGATGAGGCATATGATAACATTGTCAATGATGTTATCTCAGATAAAAATGGTGATATTGTTGGGGCATCCTGGACAGAGGGTGTATCCGGTTCAGCTTTAAGCTTTGATGGAGATAATGATTATATTAATTTTGGAGATATTCTTGATAATGAGATCAAGGATGAGTTTACAATCGGAGTTTGGGTAAAATTAGCAGATGGAGCTTTGCAGAAAGCTACTAATTACGTTTTTTGGAAAGATGATGACAGGCCGGCAATTCACATTGGATCTAATGGCCAGGTTGCTTTCGGTCATTGGTATGAGGGGGAATCAGGTTTACACAGCTCCCATGTATTGGAAGAAGAGAAATGGTATTATCTTTTATATAAGTATGATGGCTCAGAATTTACTGGATATGTTAACGCAGAATATACTGGGTCCCACCCGGATAGTGGTTATTCACCTGGTGGAAACGTTCGAATTGGTGGTGACGGAAACTTTACTCGTTATTTTAAAGGTAAGATCGATGAATTGATGATTTTTGACAGGGCTTTGGCAGACGAGGAAATCATGCAGCTTTATGAACATGGATTGTACGGAGGCGTTGCGCAGAGCCCTATGTTTGTTGATCCTGAAAATGGCGATTATCATTTGAAAAGCGAACGCGGCCGTTACTGGCCTGAACATGATGTATGGGTGCTCGATAATGTTACGAGTCCCTGCATAGACGCCGGAGATCCGCTGGACGAACCAGCCAATGAGCCTATGCCAAACGGCGGCTTTCTTAATATGGGTGCTTACGGTGGTACACCATATGCAAGTATGAGTGACATTCCAACCATTGAAGCTGATTATAATGGAGACGGGATAATCGATGATACAGATTTGGCTGATTTAATAGAGCAATGGCTTGCTGTTTCAGGGTGGGTAGAACAATAAATTAAGTACTAATCCCTTATTTGAAATATCGGATTCAATTCATATGTGCAACTGAGTTAAATCCGCCAATCATAGAAAAGGCCGAAGGGAATTATTAAATGATTAATTCAGGTATTTGCTTGCATTGCGGCATATACCTCTTGATTTCATTCAATCCATAAATCATATAGCATCAACAGATTGTTTTAAAATATTTACAAAAAAATCATATTCCGGTAGACAAATCGCCTCTTGTAGTCACTATATATATAGAATTACGAAAACTTGAGGATCCTGAGTTGACGAGACCGAGTGATAAAATATTAGTTGAAGCTGTTTTTGAAGGCGAAAAAGCCGCTTTCGAAGAGTTGTACGACCGCTATGGGCCGCTTGTACGGGCAGTATGCTACGATACGACAGGCAATATCGCAGATGCGCAGGATTTGGCGCAGGATGTTTTTATGCGTGCGTTCGGGAAGATTAAAAATCTTCGTGAGCCGGACCTTTTCGCAAGATGGATTGTTTCGATAGCAAGGTTCAGATGTAAGGAATGGCAGCGTGAAAAATCGAATATGCATAAAAAGCATATGGCTTTGAGCGAAACATATGAAGCGTCGATAGAGCAATCCAACGATGGTCAGTTACAAGAGCTTCGTGTGAATATCAGGAAATTGCCTACACAGGAAAGACTTGCTTTGCATATATTTTATCTACAGGAAAATTCAGTTGAAGACGCGCGAAGAATATTGAATCTTTCCAGGTCGGGATTCTATCGCGTTCTCGAAAAGGCACGGAAAAATTTGGCTATATTGTTATCTAAAGAAAGTCAGGATGTCCAATGAAAGAGCCATTGGAAAAACAATTAGAAAATGCGTATAAAATTTTCAAGAACGACCATGAGCGTTTGCGCGAGAAGCTGATGGATTCTATTGATAAGCCGCAAATGGAATATGAACCAGAGCCGGAACAATCCCTTGTTGCCAAACGCAAAAGTTCAGGTCCATCTTTGGGAGAGATTATAATGGATAGCAGAATATTTAAAATCGCCGCTGGAATTATTATTGTTGGAATAGTCGCAATAGCATTAAAAATCTTCACGGGCACGAATACAGTCACAAGCGTTGCATTCGGTGATGTACTAAAACAAATTCACGGTAAAAGTTATACTTTCGATATAACTACTATTGTTGAAGGTGAAACTCAAAGTGGCGGTAAAAGCATGATGCTTCAGCCAGGTCTTGCAAGATTCGACAATTCTCAAATAGCTGGAGGCATAACTTCCATAGCGAATTATAACACAAAGGAATCTTTTCTGATTTATCACGGACAGAAAGTAGCTATGAAATTAAGTGAAATTCCTGGGACAGAAAATATTCCTGAAGATACAAGTCCTTTATTAATATTTACAAATCCTATTGAGAATTTATGGAATTTGCAGGATGGAACACAAACTTCTCTTGGAGAAAAAGAAATTGATGGTCAGCCTGTGATAGGATTTAAAGTAAAACAGGAAAAGGAGAATTATAGCGGTGATGTTGTTGTATGGGCAAACAGTCAAACAGGTACTCCAATTATAGTTGAAATAAATTTATATAATCCTGAAGATTCATCAGAATCGATAACTATGATATTTGACAATTTTAATTTGGATGTAGAACTTGACCCCGAGCTTTTCAGTATGAAAACGCCGGAAGGCTATACTTTGGCGTATCAAAATACTTTAGATGAAACAGTTAGTACCGCTGAATTAACTCCCGAAGCGGATAAAATTCAGCAAAGTATTGAACTATGGAGCAGCGACCAGGAAGATAAAGCTGTCGAAACCCTTCTTAGTGTAGATTGGACACAGCCTTTTGATTTTTCCGGTGATATGTACTTCTTCTACCTTAAAGAAAAAGAATATGTTCAATTAAAGCAGGAAGATCAACAGAAGGTTTCTCAGGAAATTATGGACATGTCGAGCCTGATAAGAAAGCTCTGTTTTAAGATATGGGAAGATGCTCAAGCCGCGATTACCAATAAAGAATATGAAACAGCGGAGAAGTATCTTACTACAACTTTAGAACTTGGCAGATTGATTAATCGAGACCCTGAAATTACATTAAATGTGAAAATGATAGCTCATGCATTAATTCAGAAATCTTTATCGGAAATGGAGAAGTTATATCAGGCTACGGGAGAACAGGAAAAATTACAAAAAGCTCAACAGGAAATGCAGGAAATCAAAGCTGAACATGACCGTATGGTAGAGCAAATTTCACAAATGTAACCAGTATGTAAGAAATACCTGTAAGATTCTACCACAAAAGCGACAGGCAGGTAAGAGCACCATCTGCTTTAGCGAATTCGGATATATCGAGTGGGCGAAACTGGAGGACCTTATCTTCTGCGAAGTGTTCGAGTAATTTAGCTGTTTTCTGATACTGCTTATATACAAGCAGGTTATCTAAGATATCATGTTTAGATAGAACGAGAATAATAAATATAAAATTGAAAATTTTCTCATTTTAAATGAAATTTCTGTAACGAATCCCTGGTTTATGCGTCTATATGTTTAGAAAGTTGTAGTCGTGTTGTAAAATTTAAGTTTTTGAAAAGGTAAATGGACTTGATATGTCGCCGGAAGATGATAAAAGAAAAGAAATATTTATCCCGCTCGGATTGCTCTGCCTGGCGGTGATACTTATAGCAATCAAACTGTTCTTTCCGGTTATGGGTGAGCCGGAGAATTTCTCTGCGAGGTTTTTGCTGGCTATTTTGAAGTTTGTATCATTTTCAGTTGTATTGATATTTGAGATGTGGCTTTGCGGCCAGTTCGAACACCCTTTTATCCCGTTCGGCAGGTCACTGCTGCAACTTTTTGCTACAGCTATGATTTTTATGGCCCTATCAGGGATTATTGTTTTTCTTGTAGGGCAAGGGCCTTCCTTCTGGATTAGTATTGTGATTTTTCTGGGGCTGGTCGGCTATTTTTTTAACGAAGAGCCAATGAGTGCGTTAATAGCCATATTTATGATTTATTCGACAAATGCGGTAGTAGAATTTTTATTGGTACCATTTATAAAAAGTTTTCTTTTATGAAGCGTAAATTTTCATAGAAATTGAGAAATTTTTCTTTTTTTAATATTTCTGTGACGGATTCTTTTTTTAACGTTAATATATAAAAACATAGTTTAAGTTGGGTATAAATTAAGAGAAAATGCAGGCTGGTACATAAAATGGAGATAGAAATTGGATGTACGTAAAAGACATCTTCGATTCAAAAGAATCATTGTATTAATGCTGATTCTTGCCGCGTTGATTATACTCACAGTAATTCTGAAGCCGGGTAATCCGATTGTAGTGATAAAGATTGTCGATGACCAGGACAAACCGATCTCCGGAGCAACTGTGACACCCTATGCTCTTCGACCCAAGCCCGATGGAGGTCAAGGTGGACACTATCTTTGGGCGAAAGACAGGTATGATGTCCCATCGGAACCGGTGGTAACCGATAAAACGGGTAAGGCAAATGTTCCATATCCAACGTTTGTTCTTGAACGTGTGGAAACAGGCGAGATTACTGTTAAAATTAATCATCCTGAGTACATTTCGGGCAGACAGGATATCGTTGTCTCAACGAAGCCTCCGCATGGCGCCCCGTGGATAGTTTGGAAGGATTTTTTAATTAACCGCCTCAAACGCCGAACCATTGTAACTCGGGCAAACCCGATAGTTCTCAAACGAGGCGAAATTCTGATTCTAAAACCGGAGAAAACCTCAGAATCTATTACAAATTTGTATGCCCAGACTTCCTCAGATGGGTGGAATGATAATGATTTTTGGGATCGCTCGCAGGCAGGTATCATAATGTCTCGCAAGCACGCTCCCGGTGTTCATGAAGTTCGTTTAATCGGTATGAATCAAAATAACGAACTAATGTTCAGCGACATGGTTGATGTTACAATCAATGAAGGTGTGACTAACAGTGTATCTCTCGCATTGAAACCTTCGAGAACAGTTCGAGGCAGGCTCAGTGACAATGTTCCCCGCCCGGTAGTCAATGGTCGAGTGGTCATAAACATTATTCCTTTAGTACCTAAGCATAGCTATGAAACACCCCAATGGCATACCTGGACGAATATCGATAAGGAAGGTTCGTTCAAGATGCCTTCGCTGCCTGAAGGTAATATGGAAATCGTTGCATTGTGTGATGGATTCATCAGTACCGATGGTAATAAACAAAATCCATCTTCTGTAATTATACATCCTCAGAAGCATACTATTGGTGCGAATGATTTGGATATTGTAATTGATATGGAGCTAACGGCTCGGTTAGAAGTCACAGTCCTTGATGATAAAAACCAATTGCTGGAGGGTGTTCGGGTTTTCACGTGGCCGAATGTTAGTTGGGGTGACTGGTCTTCAACGATATTTTGCAGCGATCTATACAAGACGATTGATCGGCTTAAACAAATAAATGAAAATCAGTCTAGTATAAAGCTGGACAACCCAACAGACTTTTTTGGTATTTCAGATAACAATGGATTAGCTGTTCTTTCCAATGTCCCTGTTGGAATAACCAGTTTTTCTGTTGAACATGACAAATACGTACTACCTAAAGTTGAAATCCCCGGCAGTGCGGCAAGGCGTGAAGCAAACATCATTCTTAAACCAGGTACAGTAACACGCGAAACGGTTATCCTGGAACCTCAAAGCAAAGATCCCCAAAGTCACTACTGATAAAAATAAGCAATTAGTACTCTACCATAAAAGTGATAAACAGGTAAGAGCGCCATCAGCTTTTACGAATTCTGATGTATCGAGCGGGTGAAACTGGAGGCCCTTATCTGCTGCGAAGTGTTCGAGCAATTTGGCTGTTTTCGGATACTGCGATTGGACAAGCAGGTTGTTTGGAATTCTCATACAGTTCGCTGCTCCTTCTTCGCCTTCTTTTGTATAGATTATGTTTTCAGCATCAAATAGGCTCATATCGAACCAGCCTGGAACCGCGACTAATGTATTGTCTCCGATATATGTTACGCCGCTCTTGAGGTGGAGGCACTTTTCAACTGGGACTCTTACAACGGGCCTGCCGAACTTCTTGAGAAAATTCTTCAGGCATTCTGCGCCCATACTATTTGTTCTTGCTGATAATCCGACATAGGTGGTATTTTCAGTATGAAGGACATCTCCGCCTTCGATTTTTGCTACTGACGGCATATGTGTTATGGTATGGGTAGGTTTTAGAGTTTCTTCAACCGCTGCTTGCTCACCATCACGAACTGGATTCATCCTTGTAATAAGTGCATGAGTTTGCCAGATGATAGCGGTATCCTCGATAAAAACACAGTCCGGCTTAGTTTCATCAGCGGGAACAGTTGAAATTTTCAGGCCGGCATCTTTAAGAGTTTGTATGTATTTTTCATGCTGACTTTCGGCCAGACCGTAAGAGATATCAATATTTTTCTTCGCGTAATAATCTTTATATGAACGAGGAATGCTTCTAACCAGTGCATGAGTTGGACTATTAATCATTGTACTCTCCTATATTAAACGCCCAAATTATTTTATCTATATGATAATTCAATCTCGCTAAAGGTCAAAAGTTTTTTTTAATATTGGGTGGCAGCCTCAAGCAAAGCTTGGGGATGGCTTAGCGTTTTTTTTTACCTTGAGCCGCTTTATTTTGCAGCTTCGCGAATTTCCCTGTTAATTCTGACACTGCACCAGTCTCTGCCGCACATAGAACAATAATCGGCGGAAGGCAATTCCTCCATTCCGATTTCCTTACATGCTTCGATGTGCATTCTTTCGGCTGTTTTTGAATCAAGCGACTCTTCCAGATGTACTTTCCAGTCAAGATTCGCACGAGCGATACTGAGTTTTTTATCTCGTTCGGCAGCTCCTTTTAAACCGCGAGCTACATCTCCTGCATGAGCGGCGATTTTAGATGCAATTACACCCGTACGAACATCATCCATATTCGGCAATCCGAGATGTTCTCGCGGCGTAACATAACACAGGAACGAAGCTCCGTAATAAGCCGCTGCTGTACCGCCAATAGCGGAAGTAATATGGTCGTAACCTGCACCCAAATCAGTAACCAATGGACCAAGCACATAAAAAGGTGCGCCGTTACAAATTTCCTGCTGGATTTTCATATTATATTCTATCTGGTTGAAAGGCACATGACCGGGACCTTCTACCATTACCTGGCAGCCTTTTTCCTGTGCCCGTGCAGTAAGTTCGCCAAGAGTTCTCAGTTCTGCCAATTGAGCTTCGTCAGTTGCATCCGCGATTGCGCCGGGACGTAAGCCGTCACCAAGAGAAAAACATACATCATACTCAAGCATAATGTCGCATAAATCATCGAACATATCATACATAAGATTCTGCCTGTTATGATGGAGCATCCATTTCGCAAGAAGTGCGCCTCCCCTGCTGACTATACCGGCGACTCTTTTTTCAAGCAAAGGCAAATGCTCTTTCAACAGGCCAGCGTGAATTGTGAAGAAATCCACTCCCTGTTTGGCCTGCTTTTCGATGACTTCGAGAATTATCTTTTCGTTGATATCTTCAACGCTTCTTTTTTCAATAACCTGGTAAATCGGTACAGTACCGAAAGGAACAGTGCAATTAGCAATTAATTGTTCTCGTGTTTTGTCAAGATTCCCACCTGTGCTCAAATCCATAACGGCATCAGCACCGACATCAATAGCGGCGTGCATTTTTTCGATTTCTTCTTCGATTGTAGAACGAATGCTGCTGGCGCCGATATTGGCGTTGACTTTCGTGGTAAGAGCACGGCCAATTCCGACTGGCTTAAGATTGGTTTTCAGATGGAGTTTATTTGCAGGTATTACAAGCCTTCCAGCGGCTATTTCTTCTCGAATAAGCTCGGCGTCAACATTTTCTGATATGCTGACCTGCTTTACCTGTTCACTAACTGTATTATTTCGTGCAATTTGTAATTGTGTTGTCATATATCACTTCCTACGCAGGCATATTATCATTATGATAACTGTCCTGATCAGGTTCAAAGGGTTTGTCTCAGACCATCACACGCATGCGGCCACCCCTGGTGAACTTAACTATTATCGTTTTTATTATAGCTAAAATCACCCTTTTGGCAAGGATTATTATACTCTCGTTTATTTATAAACCTAATTTAATTGCCAATTACAGGCAATTTGCCAAAAAGAAGATTTTATAATTATTTTTATATCTTGATTTTTTTTATTTCGACTATTATTAATACTCTCGTTATACTATAATTGTTTTCTCATGTAGGAGAATTTATGAAGTTAGAAGGACAACAACAAAATAAAACAAAACGTCAAAATGACGAAGAATCAATTAAGGCCTTAAAAGAGCTGACTGTAAAGTTATGCTCAAACGACATTACCATTGCAAGATTAGCGGCTTTTAATTTGTCGTGGATGCAGGAAGACGGGCTGGCAATTCTTGCCAATATATTGAATGGCGATTTTACAAGAACATCGAAAAAAGCGGCTGCCTATGGACTTAGAAGTATGAAAGGCAGAATGAAAAAACTGGCGGTTGAAGTTCTTGAAAAAGGTCTTAAAAGCCGTGATAGGACTACAAAAGCGGCCTGCATAAAAGCACTATCTTTAATGAGCAAAGGCAATTCAGCAAAAGCTGGTTCTAATCAACAAAACCAGACAGGCAAACAAAAAATCCAGGAAATCCCTCCAAAATCAAAAAGCAAAGATTAAACAAACCCAATATTAGATTGAACCCGGACTGGTGATATTCGATTTTATTTCACCAGTGGCCATATCAATAAATACATCATCAACAGGCACGCTATTATAATAGGCCGGATTTTTTTCGTTGCCGTAAATTGTTACTGTAGATTGTTCATGATCATATAATAAAACACTTCCACGGAAACTATCATCCTCATTCTTTTTATAATATATTCCTCCTGATGCAATTATTATTGAAGGTTCAAGTTTCTTTTCTTCATTTTCTTTAAGCTCAATTTCAATATGACCGGCAGTAGCAATAATCACCGGGCTTCGTTCGTCATTTTCCTGTTCGATATATTTAATGTCTATTGTTTTTTGCGGCTCTGCATTCGCGATTATTCGGTTATCACTCAATAAATATGTTAAATCATTGAAACCTGACATTATAGCCCACCATTTTTTGCCGAGAATTTTCATACCCCCGGATTCAATAGAGTCCTTAATTTCAATATCACTCAATGTAAGCTCACCTGGTCCTGTAGCCTTGAAAATTTGCTCCTGAGTATCATAATCAAGACTTTTACATACCAATTGTGTCCAGCCCAGAATTTCTTCGTCCGTCTGTTTTTGGATTTCCGGATTTTTAGCCTTTTTTTTGACTGTTAATATAACCTGGTCGCTATCTGCCTTCAAGTGTCGGATTTCTGTTAACGTAGAAGATTGTTCCTGATCATTAATATCATCAGGTAAATCCACCGTAATTCTTCCGGCCAGAAGAGTGAGCTCCTGAAAGAAATCTTCATCCTCACGAACCATGGAGTTTTTACACGAGCCATCCAATACAATTTGACGCGAAGAAGATAAATAGCGAGCATATTTTTGTGCACTTATATTTACAGGCATAAGCGACTGAAGTGTTCCCTTATTATTAGGGTCTTTCATAAAGAACTTCAAATCAACCGGTCCTGTAGCGTTAATATCTGCAAACGCAAATGATTGAGTAGTTGTATCTTCCGGCAAATCTATCTGAAGATTAGGTGTTTTCAAGGAAATAAACTGTTCTTTTGATACCTGCTCAGAACCAATCTGGCAAAGACAATCTTCCTTGAAAACAACCTTGTTCTTAGCTGGCAGATACAGAGCTTTCTCCTGTGCTGTAATTTTCACTGGGATAATTTTCTGGGTTTCTATCGTAGCATTTGTATCTTCAACATAAAACAGAAGCTCAACCGGACCGATTGCATTTACGTCAGGCAAATCATCTTCACTTTCGGGAATGTTAATTAAAAGCATTGGAGAAGTGAGAGTTGCATACTTCTTTTCACTGAGATCATTTTGTGGAATGGTACATACAGCGTCTTCTTCAAAAGCAACCAGATTCACATCTTCAATAAATCTTGCTCCACTTTGCGAAGTAATCGTCACAGGAAAAGACTGGAGATTAGGATCGGGATTATTCAAGTCCTCGATATAAAAAACAAGCTCTGTGGGACCAGTAGCAGCATAATCACTACCAAGAGTTGTTAATTGAATTTTTTGAGTAGAAAGTATGGTTTTGTTTCCACTATCTGAAAATTCCGGTTTCTCAATAACAGATATTGATTTTGCTTCTTCTCTAAATTTTCTTAATTCTATCGAATCATCCGGTGCAATGATGAAACCATTATCGCAGGTTATAACTACATCGACAAAGTCACCTTCTTCAATTTCCATCTCGTTAGGTTCTGCCGCAGTAATTATAACATCATTTGGTCCGTTAGCGACAAGCGTTATATCATTTGGTTCGCTTTGAGAAACAGATTTTTCAGGTTCATTTACATCTTCTTTTTTACCTGAAAAAATAATGTCCTTAATTTCAATTTCATCTTCAGCGAAAATAAACTGATCCGGAGTTTTAATTAAAACATTTTTGCTGAATATACAAGTGTAGGATTCTTGATTAGATTCGATAGTTTCTGACGAATCGTCTTCTGAAACAGATTCCTGTATCTTTTCACTATTATTTGTATCAGCATCCTTTGGCAAATCGTCTTTACTGCTTATTGTCCCAAGGGCTTTTCGCCGCATTTTTACATGTATTTCATTTACTTCTATTACTTTGAAATATTCGAGACGTCCCAATTCATCGTTGTAAACCATCTCCATGCCGGTTCCATTTAGATGAACACTATTCGAGTCGAACACTATTTTATCATTTGTTAAAAGCTGAGATCTTTCACTATTGAAATAAAGATTATCAAGAGAAATAGTGCTTTTTTCGAAATGATTCTTTTTTTTAGGCAATATATTGATTACAACATTATCGCTGAAAGTCGCATTTTTCGGGATGGTTTTCTCGCCGATTTTTTCCATCCTTGCGTCACCACGATTAGCTCGCATATAACAAATAAATTCTTTTCCATATATATCCACAAAAGGCTTCTCAACCTGCCATATATCACCTTCTTTATGTAGAAGCTTTAGGAATCCGGATTTCTGCAAAACCTCACCTGTTTGTTCATTTCTATCGTAAATAATAAATTCATCTACAGGGCCAACTCCTAAATCACCTTGCGAGGTTGTCACTTTTCCACTAACATCATTAAATTCATTGATATTATCATGGTATGGACTTCCGTTGAAATATCTATCTGAATTAGTTTCGATTGGCGGAGTTTTATCTATGCGGCTATAAAATACAAATACACCAATAACTATAGCTAACGAAACAATTCCAATAGTAAATTTTCTCATCCAGAAAACTCCGTTTTATCGTTCAGGCCAGATATTTTTCCATAAGCGTTTGCCACTTACCTGATTTTTTAAGTATATATTCTATCGCTTCGCGCACGGCACCATCTCCGCCGGCTCGAGTAGTAACTAAGTCTGAATGTTCTTTTACTGCATCTACTGCATTTGCAACCGCAATCGAAAAACCCACATATCTCATCGAAGGTAAATCCACAATATCGTCGCCAATATAAGCAACCTCTTCAGGAGCAAGATTAACTTTTTTGAGGAATTCCTTTAGCAAAGGCAATTTGTCATGACAATCCTGAAAAACATGTTCTATCTCAAGCTGTTTAGCTCGATGAGTTGTTGGTTCTGATAATCGGCCGCTCAGAATCGCTACATCATGTCCGGAACGTTTCCACATCTTAATTCCATGACCATCAAGAGAATTAAAAAACTTGGTTTCACTCCCATCAGTATTGATTACCAGAGTTCCATCAGTCAGAACTCCGTCAACGTCGAGAATTAACATTTTTATATTTGAAAGATTTTGCATTTTATTTTCGTTTATCCAACTATTTTAATCGTAACAATATCCTGAACGTCAATCATGCCGACAGGTCTATCTTCCGCATCTACCACAGGAAGTTCATCTATTCTATACTTATGGAAAATAGCAGTCGCTTCCGCCGCCAGGGCATCTATTCTTATTCTTTTACAATTCGGGGTCATTACTTCACCGACTTTAAGCTTGAAAAACTTATTCTTATGTTTTGTAATCAACCTGCGGAGGTCGCCGTCGGTAATTATTCCAACTAATTTATCGTTTTTACCGGTTACCATTACAGCGCCATGTCTTTTTACATCGCCAGTTTGTTCAAGTAGTTTTTCAATTGTATCGTTCGAATCAGCGATAGGAAGCTTTTCTCCAGGCCTGAACATCATCGATTGCTCGACCGTCATTAATTTTGTACCTAATGAGCCCCCGGGATGGAACCTCACATAATCCTCCACGCCGAAATTTCTTGCTTTCATTACCGTAAAAGCGATTGCATCGCCTACAGCAAGCATACAGGTTGTCGATACGCTTGGCGCTACACCAAGAGGACATGCCTCATCCATCCTACCCATACAGATAGCAACATCGCTGTATTTACATAACGTTGAATCATTTTGGCCTGTTATCGAGATCAGTTTAAAATCAAGCTGCTTGACAAGGTTTATCATACGTGTGATTTCGTCTGTTTCCCCGCCATAGCTAAGAACCAGTACAATATCATCTTTTCTAAGCCTGCCTAAATCACCGTGAACAGCTTCTGCCGGATGAAGAAAATGGCTTGGCGTACCAGTAGATGCCAAAGTAGCACTTATTTTCTGCCCTATTATTCCTGCTTTGCCTATTCCACTGACGATACAGGAGCCAGTACAATTAAAAATCATTTCCACCGCTTGAGCGAAAGACTCGTCAACAATCGGAGTAATTGAGCTTATGGCATTAGCTTCAATTTCAATAACTTTTCGAGCATATTCCAAGTCAAATTTCATAATGATAATCGCCTCGGTTCATTAAAAAGAGATTCACATATACCGCTACAGTATTATCTAAGCGACACAACTCGTCAAGTTAAAACATGGGAATCCTATTGCGTATCCTGGTTTGAAATTGCTCAAAAATGCGATGTGTTTAGATTTTTATAACGCTTCCTCGTTCATTATAGCAGACAATCTCGTGCTTTTCCCCGAAATAATCATGCGCTGAGTGTATAATTACTTTCTTATCGCTATTTTGCTCAATTTGTGTGATAGTAGCCCTTTTGATATTCTGAAGGTAACCAGCAACGTCAGGTGATACGAAAAGCTCGATTCGTTTGATTTGTTCCTTCGATGCCGAAAGGTTAAGAAGGCGAATAATCTCAATTGCCAGTGATTCGTGGCTCTTAATATAACCAGTTCCGCCGCAGTTCGGGCAGGCCAGGTATGTGCTGTTCTGAAGTGATGGCCGCATCCTCTGTCTGGTCATTTCCACAATTCCAAACCTGCTGATACCGAGAATTTTTGTACGGGCACGGTCAATTTTCATTGCTGCACGGAATTCTTTTTCCACTTCTTTGCGATGGTTATTGTTTCTCATATCAATAAAATCGCAGATAATCAGGCCGCCAAGGTCTCTCAACCTGAGTTGGCGTGCAATTTCATTCGCAGCTTCAATATTGTTCTCATATGCCGTTTCTTCTGCATTTTCCTGTTTTCGATAACGACCGCTGTTGACATCAATAGCAACCAAAGCTTCCGTCTGCTCGATTACAATCGAGCCGCCGTTTTTAAGCTCTACTTTTCGAGATTGAATTTTTGTTATCTCTTCTTCTATCTTATATTTATGAAACAGCGGAATTTTATTATCATAAAAAATAATTTTCCGCCTTGCCCTCGGTGTTGCTATAGAGAAGAATTCTTTTATTTTCTTTACTACACTCTCAGAATCGCAGACTATTTTACTTACCTTATTGTTATAAACATCGCGCAAAGTTCTTATTACAAGGTCCGATTCCTGATAAAGTTCTTTTGGGGCTTTCTCCGAGTCTATTCGCTTTTCTATGGTTCTCCAGAGCCTTTTTAGATAGTTCAGGTCATTTTGAATATCTTTCTTTGAGCATTTCTGGCCAGCGGTTCTAATTATAAAACCCTGACCTTTTGGAGGATTGCACTGCTCGAAAATATCACGAAGCCTGTTTCGCTCTTCTTCATCGTCAATTTTATGAGAAACGCCGTGTTTTCGCATCCAGGGCAGCATAACAAGGTATTTTCCGGGCAAAGCAAGATAAGTACTGAGAGTTGCTCCCTTAGTCTTTAAGCCTTCTTTAGTAACCTGAACGACTACTTCCTGACCTCTGTGGAGACAGTTTTGTATAGGCGGGCGCTCTTTTAGAGCTTTTCTGCGCCCAATATTTTCTGATGTTTCGCCGCTTTTAGAAGAAAAATACTTTGGATGCAGGTCACTTATATGAAGAAAACCATTTTTTCCAGCTCCAAAGTCAATGAACGCCGCCTGAATGCCGGACTCAATATTTGCAACTTTACCTTTATAAATATTGCCGACATGGCCATTCAGACTTGTTCTTTCTACGTATAATTCCTCAAGTGCACCGTTATCTACTACTGCTACTCTGCATTCCTCGCTCTCGGCGACATTGATAAGCATTTCTCTTGTCATATTTTATCTTTATACCAGCCATTGCACATTTGTTCGTTTAATCGGACAAACAAGTTTTTCCGCATCCAATTCAAGCAATTCCATTATTTCCTGAATACGGATTGAGCCTGCTGAACTAATTTTACAACGCACAATAATACTATTTTGTTCTGTCATTATCGAGAATAAAAAACCTCTTACATCTATTTTTTTAGATATATTCTTTTTATTTATCGACCGCTCTATGACCAGACTTTCGTTGGTTAATAAGCTATTTATTCTTTTTTCAATATTTTTATTAATTTCTTCCGGAGAGATTGTAAATATATAGCTCGCATAACACTCTTGAAAATGCGGTTTATCTCGGACTACTCTTACTTCCTTCAATATGAAACCTTCAGGCAATTGCGCGGAAAGATTCTTTAAACAATCGCTTGTATAAGATTGATTTTGGTTGTCGTCCGAGTATCCAGTAAACTCATAAATACTTTCAGGGAAGATACTTATAGGCATAACAAGCAATTCGTCATCTGATTTGACACCCACAGGGCGAGGTAGAGGAAGTGATATCTTAGGCCTGGGATTAAATCCCTGACTGTAATGGGGATTGATACCGGACCGAATAACCGCTCGTTGAAAAACACTGAGAGTCTGAGAATGAGATAAAAACCTTAGAGTACCCTCGATTTGGAACTTTATGATTAAATATCTTATTTCATTAATGTCTGCTTGATTATTACTATTATTTGAATTCATTTTGCAATTATAGTCGAAATCGTATGATCACGTCAATATTGCATTGATATGATAATAATGAATGAGCAATCGTTTCTACAATTTATACCTAATAAATAGGCCTCTGACGTATTATTCAGGCAACTTCATGAAAAAGTTGTAGTCAGTTCCATTTAAATTGCCCCATAACAAAAGGTTACCCATATCATTTTTCCTGGCTTTTTCTATCGCTTGCACAAATTCCTGAGTGTTTTTTATTGGCTGTCGATTTACTTCCTTTATTAGTGTACCTACTGCTATACCGCTTCTTTGGGCTTGAGAATCTTCCTCAACCTCTATAACCAGTACACCTTCCTGATCCTCAAAGCCATATTGTTGAGTTGCGGCTTCATCAAGGTCTTTTATTGAGAATCCCAACTCAGTTGACATGCTTTCTATTTCTTCCTGAGCCTGTAACTGATCAATAGAGGAACGTCTGCCGAGCTTAATATTGAGTTTTTCCTGCTTTTCGTTTCTCCATATTGTTAAAACTACATCTGTGTCTGGCCGAAGCATTGAAATCCGTGTTTGCAGGTCAAGTGCGGATTCTACAGGTTTGCCGTCAATCTCAAGAATTACATCTTTATACGTAAGCCCAATCTTATCAGCCGCCGAGTTTTTAATGACACTCGAGAAAAATACACCCTTTGCATCTTTACTCAATCCATAACTCTGAGCATTATCTGGAGTAATTGTATCAAGCCCTCTGATACCAAGTAAACCACGTTCAACCGTGCCGCTTGCGAGAATTTCCCGATAAGAATATTGAGCAATATTAATAGGAATCGCAAAACCGATACCAATATTTCCTGACGAACCAGCGATAGCAGTATTAATACCGACTACTTTGCCGTCAAGATTGATTAATGGACCGCCGGAATTTCCGAAATTAATTGCCGCGTCCGTTTGGATATAATTTTCAAGCGTATTTAATTCAAATCCGGTTCTACCGGTAGCACTTACGATACCAGCGGTTACGGTATGTGCCAAACCAAGAGGATTTCCAATCGCAAGAACCCATTCCCCAACTTCAAGATTATCAGAATCAGCAAATTCAAGACAAGGAAGGTCATTTGCGTCAATCTTGATTACAGCAATATCAGTATCAGGATCCGAGCCGATTACACGGGCAACGAATGCTTGACCATTCGTAAGTTCGATATTAATTTTGCTTGTGTTTTCTACCATATGGTTATTTGTTAAAATATAACCGTCCGGGCTGATTATAAAACCTGAACCCTGTGTTTCACTTACAGACAAGTCCTGTTCTCTCTGGGGCTGCTGAGGCTGCGGCCTTCGAGGAGAGCGTCGCTGCATAGGTCCGCCGAAGAGATACTCTTGAAATTCATTACTAAAAGTTGATCTACTCACAACTCTTTCTGTTCTTAAACCGACAACGGCTGGGGATGCTTTTAGCGCTACAGAAGAGAACGCTTTACCCATTTGGCGTATAGAATCGATACCCTCCTGATTAGCTGAAAATGAGGTAGAAACAAAAAGCAAAAGGGTCAAAATACATAAAATTACTAAAGGGGGAAGACTATTTTGGCTATTGCATTTACTTTCAGGACACATTTTTATCTCCCTTGCGGTTCTTGGAAACCACATTTCATAAGAAATAATAATATTTGTTTTGTTATAATACGATTTTACTTTTAAGGTGTTCATTGTGTCAAGGCTTTTAAATACAAAATGCCCTGAATTACCTGACAAAATATGATAGTTGTAAATTTATATTATAAGTTATATAATAAAGTTTTATAATATATATATATTTTTTTTTCATAGTCTGGAGGTCTTATATGAAACTATTATGGGTTTTCAGAGCACTCTTTCTTATTATTATTGTGGCAGTTATTTTCGTTAATATAAACTCGAATTCGATGACACTGGACGAAAACAACAAAGACTCAAAAGAAGTACTGGATAATAATCTGCTATATGTAACATGGAGTAGCATCGGAATAGTAATTTTTGTTTTTCTCATAGATATTATGACTCCCAAAAATAAATTAGGCGCTTTGGCGGGAGTATTTTTCGGTTTGCTGGTAGGAATCCTGATTAGCTGGGGATTAACTAATGTTGTGGACATGATGGTTGAAGCCTACCATGTTCCAATAACTTTACCTGCTGTTACCGCTATTAAATGGACATTAGGAATAGCTATATGCTATCTGGCTATAAGTTTTGTAATGCAAACAAAAGATGATGTTCGTTTTGTAATTCCTTATGTCGAATTTGCCAAACAAACTAAAGGTACACGCCCTTTGATTCTGGACACTTCGGCGATTATTGATGGACGCATTGTGGATTTATGTCACAGTAAATTATTTGACGCACCTTTGATTGTTCCTCGCTTTGTGTTAAATGAGCTTCAGCTTATAGCGGATTCTTCACAAAAACTCAAACGCAACCGTGGAAGAAGAGGACTTGATGTGCTTAACAAAATGCAATCCGATCCTGTTATTGATATTCAAATTGATGACTCAATAATTCCTGAAGTCGAAGAAGTTAAAGGCGTTGACCAAAAACTGATGATGCTTGCTAAAGCCAATAACGGCAGAGTTGCCACGACCGACTACAATCTCAGCAAAGTTGCACAAGTACGTGACGTTGACGTTGTAAACATAAATGATCTGGCAAGCTCACTGAAAGTAGTTGCCCTGCCCGGCGAAACTATGGAAGTAAAAATCATCAAGCCGGGAGAGGAATCTGAACAGGGTATTGCTTACCTGGATGACGGCACGATGATTGTAGTCGAAGACGCAAGAAATAAGATTGGTAAAGATTTAATTATCAGTGTTACGAGCTCGCTTCAAACTTCTGCGGGAAAGATGATTTTCGGGAAATTCGAGGAATACGTTCAAAGAAAATATGATATCAATCATCGAAGACCTTATAACAAAAAACCTTTTAATACTGATTCGAACGGGAACAATAATTCACAAACAATTAACTCCTGAAACGACGACAATTTCAATGCACGCTCAATAATTCTATAATTAATGAGATTCATCCTTAAGGGATATTCTGAAGATTATAAAATTAATCTCTTATAAATATTACAAAAGGAATGGCTGAAAATTGGGCAAAATAAATGCTCGCTATTATTACATTTTCAATAATTTCTAATATTGCATTTACTCTGCCGGGGCTTTATCAAAATGACCGGCAGGTGGCATTGTTCTTTTTCGAGTTGAAAAACTGATCGAATTTGTCGGGCATACATCCCTGCATGAGTAACATGCGAAACAATCCGGAATTGTTTTTTTATTTCTTTTCAAAATAGCACTCATAACAGTAGAGGGACATGCCTTTGCGCATTTATTGCAGGCGATACACGTATCATAATTTACACTGATTTTTACCCTGCTGAATTTTTCCACAATCCAGCCTGCGAGTCCGAACGGGCAAAACAAGTGACACCATGGCCTGTAAATGAAAAGACTAAAAATTAAAAGTGCCCCAACAAATACTACCCCTGCAATTCCAAGATGAGACGGCTTGAATATTTTGAAAGGGTCTATAGGCTCGACAATATCATAGCTCCATAAAAAAGCGATAATTGTAAATACAACAAGAAACATAATACGAATAGAATTCGTCACAATAAAGGGCAGCTTTATCTGCTTTCCAATGATTGCTTTTCCATTATCATTTTGATTGAGTCTGAAAATTAAATCCTGTAACGTACCTGCCTGACAACCCCATGCGCAAATATATTTGTTTGCGACAAAAACTATTAAAAGAAATACTGTCATAGCAATCAATCGCGGCGGAAATATTTTGCCGCTTTCGCCTAATATTGCGATAGCATCTTTAACTGTCCCCATAGGCCCCGGGTCGGAACCCATTATCACGCCGAATATTACAACTGAAGCAAAAAGTACCCATCTTCTGACTTTGAGAGTGACTTTTCGTTTTTTAAAGTAGAAATATACGCTCGTTAAAAACGCGAACCAGAGAACAAATTTCACTGCGATTTTTCTCCAATCCTTGGTTTCATATTCAGTTTTTTCACCGAACATGGATTTTATTTGTTCCGGGGTACCGAATTCGCTTAATTGTTTTTGTCTATCGGCAGGACCCTGGAGCTGGAATGTATCTCTGAGTACAGGATTGGGGAGATTATTAACCTGACCAAATTGACCAATAGTCATTCCTTCTTCAATTATTAATCCGCTTGATTCTTTTGGTTTTCCCGCCCATATTTTACTTGAAAGCAATGAGCCGCCAAGTACAAGCGTTATCAAAACAATAAATAGTATTGCGGTCTTATAAGACGATTCTTCCTTCAACATATATAATCTCCTATTAGAAACATTTTCATGCGATTATAATACTATGAAATCCGATTATATGTTCAAGAAAAAACTAATTTCTATTAAGAAGGTAATGGTGGTGGTGCTGAATCAAACAAACTTTTCAGCTCTTCTACCTGCTCAGCCGGTATCCATTCTTTCATGCCTTCACGCCAGACTAAAGTCTTTTTTGTTAGTTGTTCGCCCTGTACCTTCTGCTGTAAAGCTACTATATCAAATGGTCCGGCCTGCTGACCTCCAATAGCAGCATAGTATTTGACTGATTGAGACAAAGGCGGAGGTGTAGCTCCCAGGTTCTGTTGATTGCCCATCGCCTGTCCCATCTGATTAGCCATAGCGAATCCCATACCCATACCCATTCCACCACCGGCCATACCATTAGGATTATTAGCGGCATCTTCCATTGCGTTAGCTGCCTGAAACTGTGTGTACTTGTTCAAGTCACCTATTGCGCCCATGCTTGTACGCTTGTCGAGTGCTTTTTCGACTGTATCCGGAAGAGAAATATTTTCAACCAACATTGTAGAAAGTTCCAGGCCATAATTCTCAAAGTCCTGTTTGATTTTATTCGTAATAAAGTTTCCAAGTTGTTCATAATTTGCCGCAAGATCGAGTACTGGTATTTTGCTCTCGCCAATGACACCAGCGAAACGAGAAACGATTAAATTCCGTAATTGTTCTGTAATTTCACCTGTAGTAAAATGGCCATCAGTTCCCACAATTTCACGAAGAAAAGCACTCGGATCAACTACTTTGATAACATATGTCCCGAAAGCTCGCAAACGAATCGGACCAAACTCCGCATCGCGCAATGTAACAGGATGCTGCGTACCCCATTTTAAGTCTGTAAAACGTCTCGTGCTTACAAAATATACTTCAGCTTTAAAAGGACTATTGAAACCATGAACCCAGCCTCTCAATGTTGAAAGAATCGGTAAATTCTGAGTCTCAAGAGTGTACATGCCGGGTTTAAATACATCCGCAATCTGGCCTTCATTTACAAAGATAGAAACCTGTCCCTCGCGAACAGTCAATTTCGCACCCATTTTGATTTCGTTATTATGTCTCTGGAAACGATAGACCATCGTATCATTAGATGAATCTGTCCACTCGATAATATCAATAAACTCGCCGCGAATTTTATCAAACAGTCCCATATTTATCTCCTATATTTTTTGCTTTCATCATACTCATATAATTTTTCATGTAGCTCGCTGCAATTCCTGCCAGTTATTATTCGAATACAAGTTCGGATTAAAGGAGCTGTCATTCGAGACAATATACTCACCCAGACTATTACCCCAGGCATGGTCATAACCTCCCGGTAATTGTGGTGTATAATCCGAAGATGGATCGTTATACGATTGTACTCCACGATAAGCCTCGGTCCAGTTATCGTGCATTCTGTCCTGAGCCGCGGAACGTGCCATGTAACCATCCATCAGGCTGTCACTCGCCTGGCTGATCGAGTGTGACAGGTCACCAAGTCTCTGGAGATTACGTCGCTGATCCGCCGCCATCTGCTGCATCATTTTCGCTATCATTTCCCGCTCTTTTATGATTCTCTGGCTTTCCATCTGGCAGAACTGGAGCCATTTCGGATTTATCTTGAATGATTTTACAGAAGCCATGCATGCCTGTCCTACCGCATCAAGATTTCCTGCTGAAGCTCGAAACGCATATAATGCTTCGGCTATCCAAAAAGTATTTTCCTGTTTCAAAAGTCCCATACCTGTTTGGGTAACAACTTTCGAGACTACACAGAATATATCTTCTTCCATCTGCTTGCCATCAAGATTATAACTAATACGAATCCTTGCGCCATCAGATGAAAGCGGATTAAAAACATCTTCCTGACCACCCTGCAAAGAAAGAGCCAGCTTCGGCATTAATTCCTCATTAATGATGCGAACCGGTACGCCATAAGGTTTATAGCGAGGAGAAATCAAATTTTTTAACCCTTTTTTTGCAAATTCCATGCCTGGTATTTTCTTAAGCAGTTCCTTGCTTAGTTCCATACGCTGTTTTATTTTTTCTTTACTATAATAATCTTTCAATCCGCCGCTCATATCCCAAAAGTCGGAAAACTTTGCCTTTGGGGCAGATTCTGTTTGTCTCGAAACGGAAGAACCTGCGTCTTCATCTCCAAACGGCCCCCGGTACCTTGGAACCACAAGACTTCGCAGTACTTCTGGCGAGGTCATTGGATAACGCGATTCAATACCGTCTTCTTTGAAAAAGTGGGATTTGGGAGTCCATTTACTAAGAGCTTCAGACAAAGGAGTTTTATGCCATATACAGGGAATTGTCGGGAGCCACTCGATTTGTTCAGGACCATTAGGATTCCACGCACGAAAAGATGGAATAGCCGGCATAGTTGCGCTGTCACGCCACCAAACATCTCCCTTGAATTCCCAATCCGCGGGAATAAGCCATTGCCATGCGACCATGCCGCTTCTGACGTCTGTATAGGTGGCTCTTTTCATACGAACTCC
Organism: Sedimentisphaerales bacterium; assembly: GCA_016936075.1. Classification (GTDB taxonomy): domain Bacteria; phylum Planctomycetota; class Phycisphaerae; order Sedimentisphaerales; family Anaerobacaceae; genus JAFGPS01. The sequence goes on from JAFGPS010000144.1 coordinate 41,047, forward strand.
CCAGATATTTGCCGCGGCATCATGCTCTGCACCGGGAACAGGAGGTGGTCCGCCTGGAGTTTGAGAGTGTGTTTGATTTAATCTAACAAGAGATGAACCGCAATATTGACACGTTACCTGGTTCCCATACCCATGAGGAATTGATCCGCCGCATTGTGGACAACTTTCTGCCGTGACAGCCATAAGCATACCCCTTCATTTATAGGAGTTAAATATTCAGGAATAAGAATAGAAAAAAATACCTATCCTTTTTATTTTCACGCAATATACCTATTATGGTATTCCACAATAATTGTTTATGTCAAGTTTTTTTTCAATATACGAGGAGTATTAATCAGATTTAGTAAAGAACTAACATTTCGTATAATTTACTTGTGCGCAACTGCCCTTGCAAGTGTTACGGCCCAACCGGATGCGACTATAACTATCAGTGAAAAGATGATGTGACGGATTTTTACTTCCGCGAAAAACCTGCTTATAAACAAGAAATTAACGCCAAAAACCGCAATGATAAATGATATGATATCTATCAAAACAAAAGTCGAGCAAATAAATGCACATGCCGGCTGGATATAAAAAGCACTAATAACTTTTCCCCGTGCGAACGCAAGCGTAGCGGTCGTGTAGCCGCAGGTTGGACATGGAATGCCATACATCATTTTGAAGCCACAACGGCCGAGACGCGAACCCATATCGACATGGTAATGTGCGGCGATAGCAAAAGAAACGAAAAACGCACTTAAGGCCACGAAAATGATACCAGCTATTATCCTGTGCTTTCGGCAAGCATGGAAAATAAATTTTGATTTGTTTATGTGTTGGCTTGTTTGCATAACTACGTTAGAATATGTTAAATAAATTAAAAAGTAAATGAAAATATGTAAAGAATAATGATTGGTGGGCTAAAGTCGTTAAGATGGCCAAGCTCACCCACCCTACAATATTAGAGAGACTTATGGAATTAGATAACCAATATTTAAGCGGGCTGTTAGAGACAGCAATCGTCGCGGCAAGACTTGCCGGCCAGAGAGCAATGGAAGAAATCAGCTATATTAAAACTTCCTTGAAAAATGGTAATGAACTTGTAACCCAGGCAGACTCTATTTGCCAGAAGATAATCATAGACCGAATCAAGGAGAATTATCCTGATCATGGTTTTATCGGAGAAGAAGGCAAAGATGGAAAACTGTTCAAGCAGGCGCCTCGCGGCGATGATAGAATATGGTGGGTAATCGATCCGATAGACGGAACAAACAACTTCGCACACGGTATATTGCTCTTCGTAGTTAGCATAGCGGCTTTTTATGAAGGCAATCCAATTGCCGGAGTTATTTTCGAGCCGGCAACAGAATCAATGTACACCGGAGTTAAAGATGGAGAAGCCCACTTAAACAACAGAAGAATTCTTGCAAGTGAAGAAGATATGAACCAGTTCGCCAGTATAGGTCTGGATAGTCATCTCAGTCCGGATGAGAAACTGCCTGACTGGGCCGGAAAAATAATTAAAGAAACAAAGTACCGAAATTTTGGGACGACTGCCCTGCAACTTGCTTACGTCGCAAAAGGGAGCATGGCGGCTACAATTACTGATACACCAAAACTATGGGACATCGCGGCAGGAGCGATTATCGCAGAATCCGCTGGAGCAATGATAACAAATTGGCAGGGAGAAAAAATATTCCCGGTCGATACCGACAACTATGAAGGCGGTACATTCCCGACTTTAGTAGCTAATGAGAAAACGCATGGAGAACTGGTAAGGATACTAAATTCCTAATTAGTTATTAACACCAAATCACTCATGTAGATTTTATCTCGGATCCGGTACAGGTTGGAGGGCCAATAATTTGACTTTATCTGTAGGTGACTCGACTTCACTTCTATCAAGAATGGCGATTACTCTTTTCTGGGGACCGTCAAGCCCTATTCGAACAAGAATGTACGCGGTAAATATGTCACTTCGTACCGTAGCAAGATTACTGATGCGAGAGAAAATCAAATCACGCTCTTCGAAATCACTAATTGCACCATCATTGTATGTTAAATCAGGCCATGCTTTCAAATCCACATTATTATAATCATCAATTGCATAATAATCCATTTGAGGCACCTGCATCAAATCACCTATGGTATCGAAAGCCCCAAAAGGTCGATTAAGGGAATCACGCGAATTGACAATATCTCTAAAAGATGCAATCGCCTGAGCTACATCAGGAGGCATCCATGGTAATTGTGCCAGAACAAACCATGCCGCAGTATTAATATTGATACGTCCCTTTACCCTGGTTTCATTCGGATCAAATCTATATTCTGTAGGATCAATAACAGTTAAAAACTGGAACAAATTCGAATAAACAGGATTTTTCAAATTCAGGCGAATATCATATTCATTTGGCTCGCTTGCAAGTTTTACTCCTATCATATCATTTGCATCAGTGCTGGGACCAATAGTAAGAGTTCTTGCGATATCACCGATTGTAATGTAAAAGTCATTAGAATTAGCGAGATTATAGTTCTTTCGTCCAACCGCGGTTAAATTAGGAACGCCTAAAGTGTTTGTCAAAGATGAAGCAAATTCCTGATATACAATATTCCAGTATGAATCACTCCTGCTATAGAATTTCGAGGAATCATTAGCGTCATCCCACTTAAACCATTCATCCTGAGTAGTCTGCTTATCAAGTAACAGATTCGAAGCAGGCAATGTTCTGACAAGACGAAGGTTATATCTTTTACTTAGCTGATACGTCGGTGGGTCACCACCCACAGAAACATACTCAGCCAAAACAAGATTTGGATCCTCTCTAAGTTCACCGGACTTTAAATCATCAATATCGAATTCACTTGTTGCAGTACTATTGTTGGTTATTACAAACCTGCCTTGTGCCTTAATAATAAAATTAGACATACTGACAGGATCTACAACATTATCATTCGTATCGTAAAGCTCTACCTTAAAACTACTCAGAGGAATATCAACGTTGAAAGGATTATAAAGTTCAACCGCAAAACTATTTTTATCAGAATTATTAGGTTCAGTATCACTAATTTTAAATCCTATCTCACTGATAAATGGTTGAGCTTCAAAACCGTAATATGTTTTCGTATCAATAGTCAATGCTGTTACATCAGCATCTTTGTCACGCAAATCAATAATATTAACTGCCAATTGAGCGGCTAACTGCTCGATATGCAATGCGTTTGGCTCTCTGCCCTGCAGTGACATTTTAATCGTTTCATAGAGCAATTGAGGCGAAGCGGTATTTATGTTAACCATCTTCCCATTATTCAATTCTAAACCCGCAGGATTAAGTATTCTATCCATATTATTGACAGTTGCAATATGCCTGTAGCTATAGGAGGAATTAGGGTCTATAATGTTATTTTGAAAAGTATTATAAGCCTTCAGAAACCAGTTATCAAGTTCTCCATTACTCTCCAAAGGAGTGGATAGAGTATCATCCCTGAACTGATTTCCCCAGCTTTCCAGACGAGTATCTATGTCGGTATTATTCAGAAGAAACCTGTAACGCATTTCCAATTCATCAGCCATGTCAAAAGGAGTATATGGACCATTTGGCTCGTTATAATACCATATATAATACTTCAGATATGACAGTAAGTCATAAGGTTCATCAACTCCAACGCCATTATTTGCTCTTTCTAATAATAATTTTTCTTCATCAATTGGTTTAGACGGGTCCCCTGCCCATCCGGCTAAAGCCATGACATTGATTTGTGTTTGATTCCTGCCGTCAATATCATCCTGTTCTACATTTGGCGCACAAGGGTCACATTTAAACCCTGTATTGACATTCAGCATTGCACTATTATCAATAATCCTGATAGCCGCATAAATCGGTTTGCTATGGCTGGAACTAATTCCTTCAAGCCTAATCCATCTCGAATCAGCGACTGCATCTCCATCTGCATCTGCGAGAGGATAATTAGAATCGGAAATTGGGCCATACTGCGATACAACTTCTATTTTTATGTTCCTGTTTTTTCCAAATAACTGACCCGAGGTGTCACTTATCTGACGCCAGTAATAATTACCTCCCGATTCGTATGGTTCAAGACTTGCAAGCCACGGATTATTAGAGTCTGGATAATCATAATATTCTTCGCTCTGATTCACAAGTCCGGGAACATCCAAAGCCAATTTTTGTGAGATATCGGCAATAACTGTATCGACAGCAAACTCCAACTCTTTATTTTCTGAAATCGCGGCGGTACCCATCTGATTGATATTCGCAGCCATAAGAAACAAGACTCCGACTATCGCCAGCAGAGTACTTAATACTACCGCAAGAATCAATGCCGAACCAATTCTATATTTGATTTCAAATTTATTCTTTACCGTATTTTTCATTTCGTCAGGTCAGTTGTCCAGGTACACAATATGCGTAAAAGTTCTGCCTCCCTTGATAATTCCTTTGGAATCGAATAATGTAAAAGTAAATTTCAATGCACGTCCGAGTCCGGGTATAGAATTAAAATGTTCGCGGTTAATTTCATTGCGAGGATAATCCTTATAATTATTACCTTCTATCGAAATAGCTCCCAAAGGCCATGGGTATAACACACCCGGAAGACTATTGGAATCAGTTGTGTTAAAATGCGAGTCAACTTCAGGTACCCATGTTTTCGTTGTATCATCCCAACCCTGAATTTTAAACTCACCTACACCTTCACATAAAAGCATGTGTAATGTGTCAGGATCATTCGGTTCGACTGATATACCTCTCAAATTTTCATTAACACTCGTAACTCCCATTTCACTTGCACCAATTATCTCAATATCACAGATAATCGAAAGTATATCTATCTTCTCCTGCAAGGGAAGATTCTTCCACTGTTCAAGAGAAATCTTGTCATATTGAGAAGTATTATTCCATGCAATCCATTTTTCAGGTGTAAAATTGTTCGGTTCATTAATATCGGGAAGTGTTTCATCATCAGTCAAAATATGCTGAGTCCTTGCAAGAATTCTATCGGGCTTATCCAATTGCTCCGGCCTCACTTCGCCATTCTTTGCAATAGTATAACAAATCCTGGCAACGTTGCCGCGAATACTATTGTTGCTCGTAAATCCGGTCGAATAAGTTTGAAAGTCACCTTCTGCAAAAAACATTATCCTGTCGAATCTTTCATATCCATCGAGATCATTATCGATATATGAATCATCCTGCATTTTAACAGCTTTCCATACTACAAATATTTCCCCGTTTTTATCGAGACCTTTGAAATCGGAATTCAACTGATTTGTGATAGCACGTAATTTCTGCATAATATCTGCGTTTGCAAGAGCGGTTCGATGAGATTCTATACAGACCTTAAAAATTTGGCCGGAGAAAGAAATAACAATTACAAAAATCCCCATAGCTACTAAAAGCTCAATAAGTGTAAAGGCTTTGTTATTTCGTTTTATTAATTCCATAAAAAATATCTGTTTATTTTGTTGATTTAAAACCGTATTTCTTTTTGATAAACCGCTATACATGGATTTTTCCCGCCACTCGTAGGCGGAATAACCCAAACTGAATCAGTCGCAGCACCTGCCTCCCATGGTATATCGAGAATAATTATGTTCCCTGAAACAGCGTCACGTTCTACGACACGATATAATTTCCCTGTTCGGTTTGCTACAATTTTAGAGCCTGCATTGATAAACGATTGCTTATCAATGTCAATGATAGATAGCTGATTTTCATTGCCTGTGCCTGTAACTTCAGAAACGGGAACTTCCACCGGAACTGGTATTTCTAAAGAACTACCAACTTTTCTGCTAATAAAAACAGTTACCTGCATCACAGATGATAAATTCGGGGAAACAGGTCTGCATAAAGCAGACCAGTAGTATTGTTTATCCCCCATGATATTAGTAGAAGGATAAGTAAATTCATATGCCTTATTTGGATCATCAATTTGAAACTTTTTATTTGTTGTAAGAATAAAAGATTCAGGATCAAAACCATAAAGCTGTATTTTCGTAAAAGCTTCATCGGCAACTACCGCGGCTATAGTTCTTTCTGTCGCTACTGTAGATAAATGAATACCAACAAAGAATGTCCCTCCGACAAAACTCATTCCAATAGCAAGAGTACCGATTGCCAATAAAACTTCGGTTAAAGAAAAACCTTTATGTTGAAATCTCTTTCTCATTTTTTTTATTTTGTTATAATCAGCGTTCCAGTATAAGCATTAATATATACCCTGTGTTCAGATATCTGTTCCAAATAGTTCGTATTCGGATTGTTATCATAAAAGACTTGTTCGAACGTATCTTTCTCACAAATAATAAGGCTGCTTCGGCTAAATTCTGGCCCAAGACCAAGATCACCATAAGAATTCAAGCTTCCATCCGAATTGTAATAATCATCCTGATAAAACATTCCTGCACCCGGAGGAGTGTTATTTATTCCATAACCCTCATACATCTGGTCAACCTGAAGTTTCTTGTTGAAAACATCGTCAAAACTAACGTCTAAATTACTTGCACTATCAACTTCGCCATCCTTATTCCGTATTTGCACCTTATGAATAACCAACTTCCCAGCCGGAGAAAACAATATTGAAAATGTTGCAATATCAGTAATATCTTTTTTATCATTAATCATAGTATCACTGTTAATTAATGTTTCTCCCGTTATATAAGTCTGATGATTCCCGGAATTATAATATCTCTGGACAAGAACCAAATCCATTATCATTGTATTATCAGGTAATTTGATTGGTTTAACACCTTTGACTGCACGAAAGCCATATTCCATCATCGCCGGGTCCTGCAAGATAAAAATCATATATTGATTTCCTGCCAAATCCTGCTGGAATCGAACTCCGGCGTAGCGCTGTTCTTTAGAAGCGATAGCGCGAGCGGTGGACAAGGCCGCATTTATTGTAGCTTTAACTCCGCTTCCAGTCTCGACAGATTTCTGTAGTGAACGAATAGCAGGTAAACCAATACCAGTAAGAAGTGCCAATATGGCAACAACAACTACCATTTCAGTAAGTGAAAAACCAAATTTTTTACATCTTATTCTCATTATGGTTTGATATTCTATCAGCCGAATTTTTATTTCAGTTTACTTATTCTGAATGTCATCGACTGTTCCAAAAACTTTATCAGGCCCGGCAGAAACCAATTTAGGAAAGGCATTTCCGGGTATATACTTATAATCCAGCAAAGTTCCCCATGGATCATAAATCTCCAGAATCTGCGGCATCTCAACAGGGACATTCGGATTATTTTTTATTAATTTCTCATTAATATTTTCAAGGTATATATTAGTGCCGGGCGTAGAACGAAGCTGTCCATAAAGCGCCGCTGAATTTGTCGGATAAGGAGCCAGATTGGGATCAGGAAATCCATTCCAATATTCATAATATTCCTGCAATGCAGTTTCTAACTGCGAAAAAAGAACCTTGGTTCCATCTTCTTTAGACCGATTATCCAAGCTTGATGATACAGATATTACCATTGTAGCTAACACGGCTACAATAAATACCGCCATCAAAATCTCAATCAGACTCATACCATACTTATATTTTTGATTTCTCATAACTTCAGCTTACCTTGTCAGGTATGGATGACGAGACTTTAATTTCCAAAATTGCAAATATCATCGTATGTCCCATAATGACCATCCGCTCCTGCTGAAATCAACAAATATGAATCAGGCCTATAAGGCCGGACTATGCCAGAGGCAGAAGTAATTTTTTTATCTATGATTTTATAGTCGGGACTGTAAAAATACATACCTGTTGGCCTATAATAAGGATAATTGGGTGGGATATCTTCAAATTGACCATCATTATCAGCAAGTTCATGCGGTCTGCCAATTTCTTTATCTTGTCCACCATTCGGAGTCAGATCTGACGGCAGAGACCTAAGTTTTAGAAGTGACAAGTTATCGTTAGCATTGTAAATTAGATTGTCAAAATCACCATCATTAGAATCCATAGTGTTACTTGAAGTATTCGCCTTATAATAAAGGATAGGAGTGCCCGCTTTTACCGCCTGACCATTAGGCTGGGGTATTTTCATATCGAACACATCACAAATAACAAACCTGTCAGATAAACCTGATTTTGATAGTTCATCATTATTGAATAACTCACTAAGATGAAAGGCATTCATGTTTTCTCGTTCCAGATATGGATCTTTCCGACTGCTCAGATCAGGATCATCGTATACAGTACTAATCGCCTGCCAATCTGTCTTTGGATGAAAACCTAATAAATCCCTTCCTAAAAGGGCCTCAGCTAACTTTTGTGCGCCACAGAAATCGCCTATATTATTTTCTGAAGGCGGATAATCCCCATAATCATTTTTGAAAGTCATCAAACCTATGTCAATTGAGTGTAATTGTGCCTGTTGCTTTGCCTTCTTTGCGGTATTTTTCACTGCTGTCATAGCAGGAAGAAGCAAACCAACCATAAGAGCGATTATACCCAGAACAACCAGTATTTCTACAAGCGTCATTCCTGTTCTTTTAAGTTTCACGATTATTCCCTTAAACCAAACTTTAAGATGTTATTAAGGATTTTTAATTTCAAAATCAACGAAATCTATAAGTGACTTATCAAAATTGTAGATATCATCGCGTGTTCCGTATTCACCATCATTACCAGCAGATAATAATATATAAGAATCAGACCTGTATGGCCTGCTTAAACCACTGCTTAACTTAATTTTCTCACTTGATGTATGTTCGTAGAATATTCTCGGATCACTTGGTTCCGGTGAACCACCAACTTCATATCTTGTTAGACCTGTAGATGCCAAAGGATGAGATGGACCAGCCGGAGGCTTCTCTTCCGTTGACATACCAAGCTTAACTAATTCGTCATTATCACGGTAATCGTAAATATTATTATTTAAGGTAGCAAGAGAATGTGAATTTTTTGATATGTTTGCCTTATAATAAAGTATTGGCATGCCGGTTTTTATACCAGACCTTGTAGTACGTGAATAAATATCACATAAAACATAATTATCATTTACATTGAAAGGTGCAATCGACTCTCCAAATATTTGTGAAACCTTAAAAGCATTAGCACTTTCCAGTGGAAGATATGTTCCAACTCTTGCGCTTTCAGTTTCTTGAGTATAAAAATCAAAGGGTGTGCCTGCACCATCTGTTCCATCAGCTCTAAAAATCGAATCAGGATGAAAACCCATAAGGTCCTGACCCATCATTGCTTCACAAAGCTTCATGGCACCACAATATGCTACACCAGCCGGATCAATGTCTCCTGAGGGTGGATACCCATCAAATTCAGTATTATAAAGTTCTATTGCACTATCCATACTATGAAATTGAGCACGCTGTTTAACTTCGCGAGAAAATATCCTAACTTTGCTCAAAGCAGGAACGAGCAAACCAATAAGTATAACGATAATACTCATAACAGTCAGAAGCTCGACTATTGTAAAAGCCGCCTGTTTATCGGATTTTTTAATAACTGATTTCATCTTAGTAACTCCTAAATTCCATTGTTTTGAAAAACACCTTTTTTATTTAGTTTATATTTTTAACTACCTGCACTACTCAAGCTTGTAATAATTGATATCATAGGCGTGAAAATCGCAAGAACGATAACCATAACAATACTTCCCAAACCGATAACCATTATAGGCTCAAGCATTGACATGAGCGAACCTACAAGCACATCGACCTGTTCGTCAAAATTGTCTGCAATTTTCAGAAGCATTTTGTCCAAATCACCAGTTTCCTCACCTACCGCAACCATATTGCTAACAATTAAGTCAACTGTACTGGACTGCTTAAGCGGGCCGGCAAATGTATCACCCTGTCGGATTGAATTGTGAACTGCGCCGAGTAAGTTGGCAAAGACTTCATTTCCCGCTGTTTCACGAGTCACATTAATAGCATCCAGAATAGGAACACCGGCACCGATAAGTGTTCCAAGCGTTCTTGTCCATCGTGTAACAGAAGATTTATTTGTAAGCTGACCTAAAACAGGGATTCTTAATTTTACACTATCAAGGACCAATCGACCCTTGCGAAATCTCCTGACAAAACCCATAATAATTGTTAAAATTAGAGGAGTACCAATGATAAGTACCCATCCTCCAACCGGCCACCCCAAAGAGGGGACGCTTAATTCCATTCCTGGCAAAATTGGCCCTTTTGCAATCCAGTTACTTATTCCCATAACTACAAGAGTAATTTTTGGTAATTTTCCACCGTCGGTCATTTCAGCAAGCGTTTCTGCAAACTGCGGTACAACAAAAAGCATCAAACCCATAATGATTAAAACCGCGGCAATTAAAACCACGATAGGATAAATCATAGCGCCTTTAACACGAGCTTTAAGCTTCTGGTCTTTTTCCATAAAATCAGCGACACGAGAAAGGATAAGGTCCAAAACACCACCAGTTTCTCCGGCTGCAACCATGTTTACGAAAAGCCTGTCGAATGCCCTGTTATATTTTGCCATTGCTTCTGATAATGTCGAGCCGCCTTCAATATCATCACCGACATAACCGATAATCCTCTTAAAAGTTCCGGCTTTCTGCTGATCTTCGAGAATTCTAAGTGATCGTAAAATAGGAAGTCCAGCATCCTGAAGTGTAGAAAGCTGCCTTGCGAAATTCGTAATCTGCTTTATTTTTACTTTACCGCCTGCACCACGTCTTTTCTTTGCGGCGGCTGCGGCGGGTTTAGCTGTTTTTTTGCTTGCACCGCGAGGAGCTACTTTCGTGGGAAAATAACCCATATTACGTATTTTACTTATAGCTTCTTTCTGACTGAGTGCTTCAATTTCATTTTTTATCTCAACACCCTGAGCATCCAATGCCGTATACTGAAAAACAGCCATCTTTAATCACTCCTATATCTTCTAAATTTTTTGTATATGATAAACAGACTGTATTTTTCCAAAACTATTCGATCATAGTTCCTTTTACGATTTCATCGATAGTTGTAATACCATCAAAAATAGCGGCTAAACCATTTTCGCGAAGAAGTCTCATACCAGCCTTTTGGCCTGCGGTACGTAATACATTAGTTGATGCCTGATTCATAATCAAATCACGAATCTCATCGTTAAATACCATTATCTCAAAAATACCTACTCGACCTCTATAGCCTGTTCCATTACATTTCTTACATCCCCGACCATAGAAAAACTTTTGCTCCTTGACATCATCATGTGTCAATTGTAAATCAGATAATTGAGCTTCAGTCGGGTCAAATTGTGTTTTACAACCCAAACAGATTCTTCGGACAAGTCTTTGAGCAACTACACCTTCAACTGTAGCAGTTATAAGAAATGGCTCAATACCCATATCCAAAAGCCTGGCTACCGAGCTTGGAGCATCGTTTGTATGGAGAGTAGTAAACACGATGTGACCTGTAAGGGATGCCTGAGCAGCAATCTGTGCCGTTTCAAGGTCACGAACTTCACCAACTAAGATAACATCAGGGTCCTGACGCAAAATAGCACGAAGACACCTTGCGAATGTAAGTCCGATAGCGGGTTTCATTTGACATTGAACGAGGCCGTCAACATCGTATTCCACAGGATCTTCTGTAGTAATAATTTTAGTTTCAATATCGTTTAATTCATTTAAAGCGGAATATAAAGTTGTCGTCTTTCCGCAACCCGTTGGTCCGGTAACAATAACAATTCCATTAGGCTTTCTAATCAGTTTATGAATAATATCTTCATCTTCGGGCATTAATCCGAGCTGTGACATTTTATAGCTTGCGTTTGCGCGGTCCAAAATACGAAGCACTACACTTTCACCGAACATTGTAGGAAGAATAGCAACACGTAAGTCAACTGGATTACCCTGAACTGTAAGAGAAATACGTCCGTCCTGCGGCAAACGTCTCTCGGCAATATCCAAATCCGCCATAACCTTTATTCGGGAACTTAGAGCTGCCGCGATATACTTTGGAGGAGGAACCATTTCATAAAGAACACCATCAATACGATAACGCATCTTATATTCATTTTCAAAAGGTTCAAAATGAATATCGGACGCTTTGTCGCGAATAGCTTGTAATAGCACAAGATTTAGGAGTTTTTTGACAGGATTGGACTCTGAAAGCTCTTTTAGTTCATCAAGGTCGATACTCTGGTTTCTGCCTTCGAATTCAGCAAGAAAACTATCGCCCTGTATTTCATCGATCAATTCATTGATATTTTCGTCCTGTTGCTTCTTTTCCTCGTAATATTTTGCCAATGCCTGATCAAGTGCTTCAGCATCGGTGATTTTAGCTGTTACCTTGAATCCCATTAATGTGCTTAAATCGTCGGTCGCCCTGAAATTCTCCGGATTATCGAGAACAACTATCAACTCATTTTTTTCCTGAATATATTCAACTGGTACAATGTGATATGTTTTCGCCATCTGCTCGGGCACTTTTTCAATAACATCAGCAGGAATATCAATTCCTTCAAGACTCATATATCCCATACCGCGTTGAGCCGCCAATGCTATTTGAAGCTGTTTTTCATCGACTAATCCAAGCTCGATAAAAATTTGCCCCATTTTAATCTTGCCGTTTCTCTGCTTTTGTATTTTCAGGCATTCATGAACTTTATCTCTACTCAGAACACCCATTTTAATGAGTATTCTGCCAATATTTCTGCCCTTCAATTGCTCTATAGGTGGGAGTTTTTGTTGGCCGTTCATATTAACCATGAATAATATCCTATAACTATTTTAACTTTATTCTAATTGTATTATATCTCATTAAAACCTTTTTGGCAAACATATTATCATATGGACACATAGTTATTCATACCCATAAAATGTTTATTTTTGAGGCTTAATCTAACAAATATATATGAAATAATTATTTGGAATGAAAAAAATAAAAAATTGTTATCTCATCACCCAGAATTTACCTTTGTATTCAAGGGCAGCTCCGCCTGATGACGCAGGATTACCACTTATGTTATATTTTAACTGAAGGGTTTTCCTTAAATATATTTTCTTTTGCTCACCATCCTGACTCTTTGCAGCTTGAACAGGACATTCAATTTCTGCTGTTTCGTTGCTTAAACCTGTTATGAATAAATTGATATTCTTTGCTTCAGAATCAAAATCCGGCCAAATTACTACAATGTCTTTTGTATTATCTTCACCCTGTAATATTTTGTTATCAACCTCACTTAAAAGTTCAAGGAAAGGATACTTGTTTTTATGGCGTTCCTTAATTTTATCAAAAACTATAGAACCAACACCCTGTCCGGCAGAAATAATCTGAAAGGTATCTGTTACTAAATCACATTTTGGGTAAAATCCGGCATCATTACCCGAATTATTGGTGATTGTGATTATAATATACCAGAAACGAACAGGTTTTTTATCCACAGACCGCTCAAGGACTATTTGTTGGGGATGAGTAAATGTCGTATCCAGGGTCCATTGGGTTGGACCTTGCACAATCGCAGGTTTAGGCGCTGCTAAAGAAACGCAAGTAAATGCTAAAAAGACTATTAACGTTCCATAAAACGATCTTTTCATCCCATGGTCCTCATTACATATTAAAAAAGCTTATTTATTGTGAAAAATCTAAATTCTAATATCATGTATATTTTACTATAAACGCACGTAAAAGCCAAGAATATTTTCTTTATTAGGCATGACTTATGTAAATATGTATTGATTTAAGGCTTAATGACTACTTCAAAAACAACCTATTTTACCATTTTCCTCAAAAAAGTAGATTACCTGCTATTAGTAAATCTTCTGGGTGAACTTCTGTTGGGAATCTCATTTATTCTATTTTTTTTATCATTTTGTTTATCCGGGAGATATTCTTTTGGTATTTTGTATCCAAGTAAAACCAATGCATTTCTGCTTATCTCACCAGTTAAATTATTGCGTTGCCTTAAGCCTTCCTTAAAAACGTCCAATGCCTTCTTTTTCATCCTTCCCTGCATTTTTCTTAAGCCGTAAGCAGAAGCGTTTTTGGCTGTTTCAGAGAAATCACCAAGAAAAATGCTTCTCAATATCTCCAGACCATCTTCCTGCATCCATGACAAATTAAAAGCAGCACGCCTTCTTATAGATGCTTTAGAAGAAAATAATTGCACTTTAAGCTTCTCAAGAAGCTGTTTTGCAATTTCTTCTTTTTGTTCTTCAGTTACTTTTTTTGACTCTGACTCCATAATTCACCCGTGATATATCGGTAAAAAAGGCTTTTTTTCTACAATTTATTTGTCTTTTAAGGTAAAAGGTTTAGGTCGTATTTTAATTAAAATTAAGCTGAAGAGTTATCCAAGGTTGACAAATTGTCATAAAATTTTATAATATAATACATTAAGAGATTATATTTGCAAATCTTAAGGTATGCGAATTGCTCAACCAAACCCAAATTGCTTTTCACTTGTTTAAAAGTGATAACATTTGGATATTAAACGTTGGAGATGGTGTTATTTATGGGTACCGAGCAACATAAAGCTCATGATACAAATGTCAGAAATGAGCCAAAAATAAATAAATATTTTAGAGCAGCTATCAAGAATCGTGCCAGTGATTTGCATTTAAAAGTCGACCAGACTCCAAAATTACGAATATTTGGAGAACTCAAAAATACCATGGGCGAAATAATAACTTCCGATAAGATGGAAGCTTTGGTATTTGAGATACTTACACCTCAACAAAAAGAAACCTTTATGGAATATGGAACACTGGATTTTGCCCATGAAGTTGATCGAGAACATCGTTTTAGAACTAACCTGTTCCGCCAAAGAGGAATGATAAGCCTTGTCGCAAGACGAGTAGAGTCAATTATCCCCTCATTTGAAAAACTACACCTGCCTGAAATTTTAAAAACTATTTGTCAAAGCAGAAGCGGCTTGATCCTTGTTGTAGGTCCAACCGGATGCGGAAAAACGACAACTATTGCATCAATGATAAATTATATCAATCAAACCCGTCATTGTCATATAGTTACAATTGAGGACCCGATTGAATATCTATTTAAAGATGAAAAAGCAGTTGTCTCACAAAGAGAAATCGGATTAGATACCAGTAACTATGAAGATGCTCTAACTTATCTAATGCGTCAGGACCCGGATGTAGTTTTTGTAGGTGAAGCAAGAGATTTTAATACAATAACAGCCGGAATGAGGGCTGCGGAAACAGGACACCTTGTTTTTGCAACGCTACACTCAGCAAATGCATCACAAGCTGTTCATAGACTATTGGACCTGTTCCCACAAAATGAACGTGACCTTGTAAGGCAAACATTAAGCCTGGCAATTCGCGCTATCATAAGTCAGGCATTAGTTCCATGCCTTCTTGAAGATATAGATAGGATACCGGCAATGGAAGTCCTTACTATTAACGCTGCCGCCAGAAAAATGATAATTGAAGGCAGAGAATCAGATTTACCAAGCATTATTCGTTCTTCTCAACATGAAGGTATGCAGGATATTACATATGAATTGTGTAAATTAGTAAAAGAAGGTCTAATCGACCCGAAAGATGCTTATAGATATGCACCAAATAAAGATGAATTAAAAATGGTCATGAAGGGCATCACAACAACAGATGGTATTTTATAATTTTTCGGAGCATTATGGACTTATTTGTAGCTTCTATATCATTCGGTGGTTATATTTCAATAATTAAATTTATTGTCTTCGTTGCGGCCTTTATCGCATGGTTGCCGCTCGTAAGCTGGATTCACAATGACTCAAAACCATTGGAAATTAATACAATGGTATGGTCTCTTGCTATTCTATGCACTGGAGCAATCGCTCTTTTCGCATGGCTTTTAATACCAGTTTACCTCGCTGGTTTGATTTTATTTTCAGTAATGGTAGGAACTGTATCATTGATCTATATAAAGCAGCGTAATGCAATGGTTTTAGACATAGATCGTGTTTTAACGATAGATCACATGAAAAACATTTTTGTCAGCAAGGAAAAGAAACTTGAAAGTCTCCAGGAATTTATATTTATTACATCCAACAAAAACGATGTTCCAATTCCCGAACCAAGAACTACAGATTTCTTTGGCTACAAAACAGTATATGAAATTATCAAAGATGCCTCATGGCGAAGGGCAAGTACAGTAGCGCTTTCACCAACGCCTCAGGAATATCAAATAGCCTACAATATTGATGGCTCTGTTACAAAACAACCCAGCATACCAAAGGACCAGGCAGAACATTTCCTGACATTTATTAAACAACTATCTGACTTGGATATTAAAGAAAAAAGAAAACCTCAGAAAGGTATATTTAGAGTACATAAAAAAGATGTGAAAAAAGATACTATATGGGAAGTTACAACAGCAGGCTCAACAGCCGGAGAGCAAGTCAGACTTAAAAAGATAACACAGGGAGACCCTGTCAGGGTAGATATGCTTGGTCTTATGCCGGAACAAATCGAATTATTAAGCAATTTAAAGCAAAGAAAG
Source organism: Sedimentisphaerales bacterium (assembly GCA_016936075.1). GTDB lineage: Bacteria > Planctomycetota > Phycisphaerae > Sedimentisphaerales > Anaerobacaceae > JAFGPS01. Next base: position 57,465 of record JAFGPS010000144.1, read on the forward strand.
CAGGGATTGTTTGTAATCAGCGGACCAGAAAAGAGCGGTGTATCAACTACCTTATATGCTATGCTCAGGAATCATGATGCTTTCATGAATAGTATCAACACTCTTGAAAAACAACCTTCAGAACCATTACAAAATATTACACAAAATACGTTCACTTTAACGGATACCGGCTCGACAACATTTGCAAAAAAACTTTTATCTATAGTTCGAATGGGTTCAGACGTTTTGGGAATATCCGATTGCGAAGATGCAGATACAGCCCGTGTTGCTTGTGCCGCCGCAAAAGATGGTTCCGTTGTTTATCTTGTTATGAAAGCCGATAGTGTTGTACAAGCTTTAAATAAACTAATCAAATACGTAGGTGACCGAAAGGTTCTGGCGCAGAGTCTTATGTGTATAAGCAATCAGAGATTGATAAGAAATCTTTGTGACACTTGTAAGGAAGCATACGCACCGGATAAAGAATTATTACGGAAATTCAATATTTCCGCCGAAAAAACCAAAGCTCTGTATCGCGCAGGAAAGGTTGTCTATGACAAACGAGGTAAACCATCAACCTGCGAACACTGTCAGGGAACAGGTTATTATGAAAGAACGGCCGTTTTTGAAATGATAGGGATTAATAATGAATTAGCAAAGGTTATACAAACACAACCAATGCCGGAAATCGCTAAACAATTCAGAAGAGCAAAAATGCTGTATATGCAGGAACAAATGTTAAGAAGAGTAATCAGTGGAACAACAACAATAAATGAAATGATAAGGATACTTCAACCCAAAAGTAAACCGTCAAAATAACGAAAACCCGAAGTTATAATATCATTTATATGGAATAATTAAAAAACCGGAGTTTATTTTATGGCAAATATAGCTGTATTGATAATAATGTTAGGATGTGCCGCATTGCTGTTTCTCAAAGGAACAGTATTAAGGGCTTTCGCAACTATCATAGTTGCAATTTGTGCGCTTATCGCCGCATTTAGCTTTTTTGAATTTCTTGCAAATTTTATTATCAGTCGAGCAGACAAGGGAAGTCTTGTTTCAATCGTCAACTTGGCACAACCAATATGTTTTACACTGGTTTTCATTATTGTTTTTGCAGTCCTTCAAACACTCGCAATATATTTAACTCGTGAAGAAGTTGATTTAGGTCTTTGGCCGGAACGAATAGGCCGTGCTGTTTGCGGACTAATTTTAGGCTTCATTGTATCTGGTGTTTTCGTAACAGTTCTTGCGATGGTCCCATCCTTGCCTATGAAGTTACCTTATGAACGTTTTGAAGCAGCAAGCCCGAAACCAGGTGATCCGAAAAAAGTTCTTTTCAACGCTGATGGTTTTGTCACTAACTTATTCAGCACAGTAAGTAATGGTTCACTTAGCAATAAAAGGAGCTTTTCCGTACTGCATGCAAACTATCTTGACCAGATTTTTATGAATCGCTTACCAGAAGATACTTCAATATTAACAAGCTCCACTCCTGCGATTACTATCCCGAGTGATAAAGCTGTTTGGCCGGCTTCAGAAGCAATTAAAACGCAAATTAATGAGTTAAAAACAAGCGGAGAACTTAAGAATTCTCCCGGTAAGCCATCTGACAGCTATACTCCTATGATAGTAAGAATTGGATTTAAAAGAAGCGCAGTAAAAAATGAAGAGAAAGTTAATGCAGGAAAATTTACAGCTTCTCAGTTAAGACTTATCTGTAAAAAAAGCACAGAAATGCAGAATCCTCTTAGCGGAACGGCAGTAAATGTATTTCCAGTCGGACACCTTCGTTCTGCAAATCAAATACAGGTCACTAAGGAAATTAAATTAGATAATAATATTTTCAATAGTCAATCAACAAAAGATATCGATTTTGTCTTTTGCGTTCCAAGCGGATTCACACCTGTTCTTGTCGAATTTAAGCTCAATAGTGTCGCTCAGATACGACAAGATGCAATTTTAAAAGACTCCTCAGATGCACCAACCCCTGCGACCTTTACCCAACGAACTGAAAGCGAAAGCTCTGGAGGTACTCCTGGTGGCGGTGCCCCGGGAAATAGAGGCGGAATGCCAGGCAGAGGTGGAAATTTTGGAAACAGAGGCGGTAGAGGAGCTCCTGGTGGAAACAGAGGCATGAGAGGTCAGCAGCAGAATGGTGCAACACCTGAAGATATAGCTGAAGAACTCACAGGAAATATCCAGGGAATTTGAGTAAGTCATGAATTGGAAAATTACCTGCACGAACCTACACATATGAATAATTAGTGACTTGAATTATAATCTGAATAATAGATTATATAAGATGCTGTGTATGTTTTCTAAAGAATTAAAAACTTTGCTTTAACAACAAACAGCAAGCTCGTCCAAATCAAGTTCCATTAGATGCTCAAGATATGCGTTGAGATCTTCTTCTGAAAAACTTGCAAGAAATTCCGGCTTGGCAGTTTTATTGATTTTACAAATGTAATCTATCAACTCTCTTTTTTCCATGTCTTAATGTCCTTATAATTAACTGGAGAATCGAATAAGTTTAGTCTTCTATTCACAATTCTCAAATTATCGACACTGCAAACACAATTTCTTTAGCCTCTTAAATTACATCTCAATACTCGTCCCATAACCTTAACCACCATATAGTGGTAAATACTTTCATTGACAACTACATATAGTGACATAGTAATATTTCGTGATTTTACATACAAGCCGAGTCCAATAAAATCAAATCACAAAACCTGTAATCACAATTTAAGAAAAAACAAATATTTCCTTTTTTTATATATTTTTTTGAAAACTCAAAGATATACCATAATATAATTCAATATTTAACTCATATCGAAGAAACACGAACATCCCCATAAGAAACACTTATATTATATATAATCCACAGACTGCACTGCATCGCTTGACAAAAATGGAATTTTTTGAGATAAATAGTACTCCTTATTACATTTTTGTTCGGAATAAACTTATGGCACATAAAATTGTATCAAAAAAACAGTTATCGACTGACGTTTTCACCGCCGAGATTGAAGCGCCTCTTATCGCACAGGCGAGGCAGCCCGGCCAGTTCGTTATTATTGGTATTAATAATGAGTATTCGGAAAGAATTCCGCTTACAATAGCCGGAGCGGACCCACAAAAAGGTACTATCCAACTTATATGGCAAAGAGTAGGAAAAACAACCGCAGAGCTTTCCGAAATGAAGATTGGTGATACAATCGCCAATGTAGCAGGACCTTTGGGAAAAGGAACGCATCTGCAAAAGTATGGTACTGTAGTTTGTATAGGCGGCGGTATAGGAAACGCCCCGCTTTTGCCAATTGCAACCGCGTTGAAAGAACATGGAAACAAAATCATCAGCATACTCGGTGCGAGGAATAAAGAATTGCTTATCCTTGTAGATGAATTCGCGAAGATAAGCGATGAATTGATTGTCACTACCGACGACGGTTCATATGGCCGCAAAGCTTTAGTCACTGAACCTCTCAAAGAAATATGTATGCGTGAGCCGAAGCCTAACAAGGCTTATGCAATCGGACCGGCGATTATGATGAAATTCTGCTGTGGTGTAACAAAACAATTCGATGTCCCGACAGAAGTGTCACTCAATACTATTATGGTTGACGGTACGGGTATGTGCGGCGGATGCAGAATCGAATACGACGGCAAACCAAAATTTGTCTGTGTAGATGGGCCGGAGTTTGACGGTCATAAAGTAAATTTCGATTTAATGATGAAAAGACTCGGCGCGTATAAAGACCTGGAACAAAGAGAACACGAAAAACATAAATGCAAAATCGGCCTGAATAGAAAAAAATAAATAACCGGTTTATTCCGTTTAAGATATAGGGTAATTTCTAAATGACTGAAAAAGAAAGACAAGAACTCTTAGAAAATCTCTTAGCAAAACAAAAAGCAGGCGAGCTTAAAGCCTCCGACAGATACAATATACCTTTACAGGAAATGCCCGAACAGGATCCTGATATAAGAAGAACAAATGTCGATGAAGTCGCTACAGGCTACACTGAAACTAATGCTCGAATAGAAGCTCTTCGATGTCTTGGCTGCAAGACAGCTCCATGCGTTCAGGGCTGCCCTGTTAAAATAAGGATAAAAGATTTTGTCGAAGCTATCGCTGAAGGCGAATATAGCAAGGCTCTTTCTATAATAAAAGAAAACTCTTTATTACCCGCCGTATGCGGCAGAGTATGTCCACAGGAAAATCAATGCCAGCTTACCTGTACGGTTGGGAAAAAATTCAAGGACCCGACAAAAGCAGTTTCAATCGGCCGCCTCGAAAGATTTGTCGCAGACCTTGACTTTGTGGCACGGGCTTCCAGCCCGAGCGATCATGGGCTGGAAGCCCATGACACGGAAGAATCTACTCCAGCGGTCGCGGCTGAAACAGGGAAAAAGGTCGCTATCATTGGCTCCGGTCCCGGAGGTATCGTAGCAGCGGCGGATACAAGAAGAGCAGGACATGATGTCACTTTATTTGAAGCTTTTCACAAGCCCGGCGGTGTTATGGTATATGGCATTCCTGAATTCAGATTGCCTAAAGCTATCGTGCAAAAGGAAATCGACACACTCACAAACATGGGTGTTAAACCGAATTATAACTTTATCGTTGGTAAAACCAGAACAATTCAGCAATTAATGAATGAAGACGGATTCGACGCAGTCTATATCGGAGTCGGCGCAGGTCTTCCGAATTTTATGGGTATTGAAGGCGAATCGCTTGTAGGTGTATTCAGTGCCAACGAATATCTCACCCGTGCCAATCTTATGAAAGCATACAGCTTCGGCTCAGGCTCAGATACACCAATTATTCAATCCAAACAAGTCGCGGTCGTTGGCGGCGGAAACGTTGCGATGGACGCGGCCAGAACCGCGCTTCGTCTCGGCGCCGAAAAAGTTTACCTGATATATCGCAGAACAGAAAAGGAAATGCCCGCCCGAATCGAAGAAGTACATCACGCAAAACAGGAAGGCATAGAATTCCATATCCTGCAAAGCCCTAAAAGAGTACTCGGAGATGAGAACAGCAGAGTAACCGGTATCGAATGTCTCAAATACGAACTTGGCGAGCCGGACGATTCTGGTAGAAGAAGACCGATTGCAATAAAAGATTCGGAATTTATTATCGAGCTTGATACGGTCATAATCGCGATAGGAAATACACCAAATCCGCTTATTTCGCAGACTATGCCGGAACTTGAAATGACACGATGGGGAACAATCGTTGTCGATGAAAATACAATGGCTACATCGGTTCCGGGTATTTTTGCAGGCGGTGATATTGTATCCGGCGCAGCGACGGTAATTCTCGCTATGGGGCAGGGCAGAATTGCGGCCGCTTCAATTAACGAATACCTCGCTAAAAAAATACAACCTTAACAATTTCATTGCATTATGAAATTCAAAGAGTCAAATCGCAACTATTGCCAACGCACAATCCTTGTGTTAATATAGCATATTGTTATCCAGAGCTTAATTTTGTCATATTAAATAACCAGGGAATTCGAATCATATTATGCGTATAGGTTTGGGACAATTTAATTCAATTGTTGGCAATCTTTCGGGTAACGTCGAAAAGATGAAAGAGTTTTACAACCGAGCAATTCTGGAAAATGTTGATTTGCTTATTTTTCCGGAATTAGCTATTTGCGGCTATCCACCTGAAGATTTGGTTTTAAAGAAATTTTTTCTTGAAGAATGTACAAGTAATATTGAAAAAGCAGCCGCGGCTTGCCCTGGTATGACAATAATTGCTGGTTTTGTCGAAACTGAAGGCGAAAAAAGCTATAATTCCGCCGCGATAATGCGAGACGGTAAAGTAATTAAAATATACAGAAAAGTACAGCTGCCAAATTACGGCGTATTTGACGAACGAAGATATTTCCAGCCAGGTACTGAACCGCAGATAATTGAAGTCAAAGGCACAAAAATCGCAATAACAATATGCGAAGATATTTGGGAATTAAATTGGCTTGCAGATTTTCTGAAATATTCCAGGCCTTTCGATATGCTCGTTAATATTTCCGCATCACCTTTTCATTACGGCAAAATCGAAATTAAAAAGCAGGTTATGAAAGACTGCGCACTGAAACTTAATTGCGCAGTCGCATACTGCAACTTAGTCGGTGGTCAGGATGAAATACTTTTCGATGGAAGAAGCATCCTTACAGAATCAAATGGTAAAAAAATAGCCAAAGCAAAAGCATTCGAAGAGGATTTATTAATTGCTGACATTGTCCCAGATTCAAATGGAAAGACTAAAATTAAACCTCTTCATCCTGCATCGTCTCAACCGGAAAATATAATCGATGAGATTTACCATGCACTGGTTTTAGGAACGAGAGATTATACGCATAAGAACGGATTCAAAAAAGTTCTTCTTGGTCTTAGCGGCGGAAT
>JAFGPS010000145.1 GCA_016936075.1 Sedimentisphaerales bacterium
ATTAATTTAACATTTCAAATTTAATATACCTGCGTATTGAAGATATGCTATGGGGCAGTCCCATAGGGTAATAAAAAACGTTTTTTTAGGAAGATGCAAAATGACTAAGGACAAATTACAGAAGTGTTGTAGAGTTTTACTTGGAATTATTATGGTTGTCTGTTCAAAGAGTACTGTACAAGCAAGTTCAGGAGAAACAGAGGACCTTAAGAAGCAAATCACACAATTAAATGATAGAATTACCCAATTAGAAGCAAAAGACAAAGATAATAGTTTTGAAAACCTAACACTCCCGGATAATTTGAAATGGCTTGAAAAAATAAAAATCTCTGGTGATTTCAGGTATCGCCACGAACATATTGACACAGAAACAGGAACAACCAATCCGGTATGGAAGTCCGGCCGTGATAGGGAAAGAATCAGAGCAAGGCTCATGATTGAAGCTATGATAAATGATGAATGGGACGTCGGTTTTAGATTCGCAACTGGTGAAAGAAGTGTTATGTCAAACGATATGTTCGGCGATTCGATATCAGCAAACCAGACTCTTAAACAAGATTTCTCAGATAAAGACCTCTGGATAGACCTTGCCTATTTCAACTTTCAACCCAAAACAATATCAGGATTTAAAATTTCTGGTGGTAAAATTAAGAATCCATTCTATAAAGCAGGTAAAAACCAACTTATATGGGATGGCGACTTGAATCCTGAAGGTATTGGAGTTAGCCATAGTATCGCTCTTGGTGAATTTGATAAGTTGTATTTCACTGGTGCCGGTTTGTGGGTTGATGAGAGCAGCAGCGGCGTAGATACCTCTTTGTGGGGAACTCAGACATATCTCAAACATTCTATGAAAAATTCAAATTACATTCTCGGCGGCGCCGGTTATCTGGATTACGGCAATATTCAGGGCAAAACCGATACATACGGCATACTGGCAGGAAACACGGGCTCTGGCTCATGGGCAAGTGATTATGATATTTTCGAAATTTTCGGCGAATATGGTACAAATTTAAATGATATGCCAGTATCGCTTTATGGAAACTGGGTAAATAATCTTGTCGCAAGTTCCAGTGGAGATACAGGCTGGTTGGTCGGAGTAATGCTTAACAAAGCCAGTAAGCCCGGCTCATGGCAGCTTTCATACGACTTTAGAGAGCTTCAGGCTGATGCAGTACTCGGTGCTTTCACGGATTCAGATTTCGGAGGCGGCGGCACAAATTCAAGAGGACATTGTGTAGATTTGACTTACCAGTTAGCGAAAAATGTACAGGTCTCAACAACATACACCCAGGCTGAAAACGATGGAGCGAGTGGAGCAGAGGACCTTGATTATAGAAGATTACATGCGTCATTAATGCTGAAATTCTAAAATCTAAAAACATAATATTAACAAAACATTAACACAATTTTAACAATTAACGAATACAATATGTAAGGAGAAAAAATGAAAACAGTAGTAATAAGAATTTTGTTAGTCTTAGCGATACTGGCATCAACGAATGTCATGGCACAAGAGAAACTTCATATAGAAGGTTCAACTACAGTAGGACCTATCGCTGACGGTTTCGCAGAAGTATTCAGTAAACTCTATCCTGATGTTGCTATCACGGTTAACAAAAGCGGCAGCGGAACAGGCGCATCGGCACTGATTGACAGCCGTTGTGATATCGCAACAATGTCAAGATTTATGAAAGAAAAAGAATTCAAAGACGCTGTAGATAAAGGCGTTTTCCCTGTAGCTCATGCTATCGCAATGGATGGCGTTTGTGTGGTACTTCACCCATCCAATCCCATTACAGCTTTAACAACAGAGCAGGTTCGTGACATTTATACAGGCAAAATCAAAAACTGGAAAGACCTTGGCGGACCGGATTTGAGTATCGTTGTTATAAGCAGAGATACTTCTTCCGGAACTTATGAGACCTTCGAGAGTTTTGTAATGAACAAGGAAAAAATGGCTTCAAATATCGAATACGTCAGCACGAATCCTCAGATGTTCGGTCGAGTTGAAAGCACAAGATCAGCTATCGGATACGTCGGTTACGGTTTTGTAAAATCAGGTGTTAAAGCTGTTACATTGAATAAAATCAAACCTACTGTTCAGACTATATTGAACGGCCAATACCCTGTTTCAAGACCTTTATATATGTTTACAAATGGTTATCCAAAACTCGGCTCAATGACCCACAAATTCATCTCGTTTTATCTAACCGAAGATGGCCAGGAAGTAATCGAAGATAAGGGATTTGTGCCGGTAACTAATTATTAAGGTATAACAAAATAAGCATGGAAAGCAAAGAATCTGAATATTCAGTTAAGCCAGCGGCGGTTTTCGAACATCCGCTGGTTCTTACTTTTGCACAGGACGTAAAAGGATTTCTTTTTAATCATATCGGGGCATTGATACTTTTTGTATTCACGTGCACATCCGTACTGGCGGTATTGCTTATCTTTTTGTTTGTAGCACGCGAGGCCTTCCCCTTCCTTGGAAAATTCAGTGTCGTTGAATTCTTAACCAGAAATGCATGGTATCCGGAAGCATCAGAAGGTGCTGAATACGGCGCCCTCGCCTTAATTGTCGGCTCGGTTTATGTCACCACAATTGCTCTTGCATTTTCTGTTCCTATTGGTGTGCTTTCAGCAATTTTTCTAAGCGACATCGTATCATTCAAAATAAGAGGAATAATAAAACCAATTATTGAAATTCTCGCAGCTATACCTTCAGTCGCATATGGTTTTTTCGCAGTTCTTGTTCTTGCTCCATGGCTGCAGAAACACCTTGGTTTCGCAACTGGTACAAATGCACTGAACTCATCACTGCTGCTTTCGATTATGGCGCTACCTACAATTATCAGTGTCGCTGAAGATTCTATTTCGGCAACAGGAAGAGATTTACGTGAAGCATCATACGGACTTGGCGCAACACGTTTCGAGACAATGCTTAAGGTAGTGATTCCTGCTTCTCATAGTGGCATAATCGCAGGAGTTGTTCTTGGCATGATGAGAGCTATCGGAGAGACAATGGTTGTATGGATGGCTTCTGGTAACGCATCACAGATACCTCATCCATGGTGGGATTTATCACAATCTATTCGTACAATGACAGCTTCCATAGCCGGAGAGATGGGTGAAACAGTCAAAGGTTCCGACCATTACAGATCACTATTTACCATCGGATTATTATTACTCGTGATGACACTTTTATTGAATCTGGTCAGCGAATACTTTTTGTCACGGGCAAGGAAGTCTACAGGAAAATCTTAAATGAAAGCTGATTTACGTATAATTATCGATAAATTGTTCACATCTTTAACCGGTCTTGCCATAGCCAGTATGATTATCGCTCTTTTCGTAATTCTCGGACCGATGCTTTACCGTGGATTTGGAGCAATTGTTTTTAGAGGAACTGTCGAATTCAGAAAAATGCAAATTGCTGAGTTCCATCATGGCAATGCCGAAAAAGTAAAACAGGAAGCCGAAAAAACACAGAAAGTAAGACAAGTCGTTTATGATATGATCCATAGATTTCGTAACGGAATCGATATAGAAGAACTGGAAAACCGTGTCAAAGATATTCATCGTAATTATGGAAATGAGCTTCAGCAAAAGGATATTTCAAGAGAACAATATAAGGAACTTCGAGATTTCAGCAAAGAAATACGTGACAAACTTATTGACACTTTTTCGAGTGACAACATAGAGAAGATAAAAGAAAATATCGATTTTGTCCTGCAATATGAAATGGATGAACGTTTTGTTGAAACTGTTGCCATTGAATATTTCACAATAGCCCGGGATTTCCTTAAATCATCTGCTAAAATTGATTTTGAGAAAAGAGATTTTTATGCAGCCGAACTTGAAGAACTTGAAGATATAATTTTGAGATTATTAGGCCCTGCCCCAGATGCAGATACCCCCATGCTTGCCCAAAAAAGATATGGCGCCACAAGATTGGACCAGACAAATATACTTTTTCACCAACTTTTCTGGAAAGAAAAATGGGTAGAGCAGGAAAACTCAGTTGCACTGATAAAAATTGAAAATTCAAGGCCAGAACAATTTGCAGGGACAGAACTCGAACCATTATTCGGATATATCAAGGATAATATCAAACAAATGCTTAATCCCAAGCTTACTTTTTACTGGCGATACTTTTTCGATGACAGTACACCGGGACATTATTTCGGCGGTATAGGACCGGAGATTTTCGGTACATTATTGCTAACACTTTTGAGTATGATTTTCGTTATCCCTTTCGGAGTAATAAGTGCCGCATATTTGACCGAATGTACAAAAGAAGGCCCAGTTGTAAGAATAATCAGGATGTGTATCAATACGCTGGCCGGAGTACCGAGTATTGTCTTTGGTTTATTCGGAATGGCTTTCTTCGTTTTGTTTTTTATTCCAATATTCGGTGGCCCTTCTCAACCATGTATTCTTGCCGGCTCGCTTACACTTGCGGTGCTTACATTACCAGTAATGATTCGTGCGAGCGAAGAAGCGATAAAAACAGTACCACAAACATATAAAGAAGCTTCACTTGCTCTTGGAGCAAGTAAGTTCCTCACATTTGTAAAAGTGACACTTCCAGCCGCCCTTCCTGGAATATTAACAGGAATAATTTTAAGTTTGAGCAGAGTCGCTGGAGAAACCGCACCGATTTTATTCACTGCGGGAATTGCAATTGGTCCGATACCAAAATCGATTTTCCAGACAACTCGAACACTATCCTATGGTAGTTGGGACATGGCGGTTTCGGATAAATTAGCAGCGGAGGTACCACACAATCAATTTGGCATGGTGGTAACTCTCGTTTTATTAATATTATGCCTTAATGCAATGGCAATCATTCTGCGTGCGAGGGTGTTTAAAAAATTAAAAGGTCATTAAAAATTTGAACTGTACTACAGGAAATATGAAATGACACAAATTAATAACAATGAAATATTAAAACCTATGGTCAAAGCAAAAAAAAGCAAATATAATAGTTATGATATAGAGAAGATAAAAATGGAAACAACAAGACCATCGAGACTATACGAAAATGTAATATCAGAAAGCAGCACTCCAATAATAAAAGCTGAAAACTTTAGTTTCTTTTACGGCTCAAAAGCAGGCGTAAAAGATATTTCTATGGAAATATATCCTCAAATGGTTACCGCGATAATTGGCCCGAGCGGCTGCGGTAAAAGTACATTCCTTCGAAGCATGAATAGAATCAATGACCTTATCCCAAATATTCGAGTCGAAGGAAAACTGTATGTTAATAACCAGGACATTTACGCCAAACAAATTCATTTAGTAAATCTCAGACAACAAGTTGGAATGGTTTTCCAAAAACCCAATCCATTTCCGAAAAGTATATTCGATAACATTGCATACGGCCCAAGGCTTCAGGGAATAAGAAAACGCAGTACGCTTCAGCAAATGGTAGAAGAAAGTCTCCAGTTAGCGGCCCTTTGGGACGAAGTTAAAGACGACCTGAAAAAATCAGCATTAGCTCTTTCGGGCGGCCAGCAACAGAGATTATGTATCGCAAGAGCTTTGTCAACCAAACCCAACGTATTACTAATGGACGAGCCGTGTTCAGCTCTGGATCCTATCGCAACCAGTAAAATAGAAGATTTGATAGACACGCTGAAAAATGATTATACAATAGTTATTGTCACTCACAATATGCAGCAGGCGGCACGTGTTAGTGAAAGAACCGCGTTTTTCTGCCTCGGTGAACTGATTGAATACGACACTACATCGAATATATTCAGCAATCCCGGTAAAAAGCAGACAGAAGATTATGTGACAGGAAAATTCGGTTAAGATATATAACCGTAAATGGTCTTGGAGTAAAAATGGCTAAACATTTACAGAGAGAAATAGACAACTTAAAAAGACAGATTCTGTCACTTGGAGCGACAGTAGAATCCACCGTTAGAGATGCCGCTTTGTCCATCGAAAACCGTGATGAAAAACTGGCAAAAAAAATAATCGATGATGATATTAAAATTGATAACGCTGAAGTTGAGATTGAAGAAGACTGCCTGAAGATTCTTGCGCTGCATCAGCCGGTTGCTATTGATTTGCGATTTATAGTCGCGGTTCTCAAAATGAATAGCGACCTTGAGCGCATCGGAGATTTAGCAGTCAATATCGCAGAAAGAGCAGCTTTTCTTTCTCATCAACCAAGAGTCAACATTTCAATTGACCTTGTCGAAATGGCACATAAAACCATGTCTATGTTGAGAGATAGTCTCGATGCACTGATTAATCATGATTCGGTTCTGGCTAATAGAGTTTGTGCAAACGACGATGATGTTGACCAGATGAACCGACAGATGTACCTCGAAGTTCAGGATAAAATCACAAAAAATCCGGAACAGATTTATTCGCTAATTCATTTATTATCTGTTTCACGCCATCTTGAACGCATAGCTGATCACGCTACGAACATTGCAGAGGATGTTATTTATATGCTTGAAGGCAGAATAATTCGTCACAAATCTGAAGACTACCGATAAATAATGTTCCTAAGCAACAAGGCTTTTAGCGATATCGACTGCCGAAGCCGCATCAGGCGCATAGCCATCGGCTCCGATTTTATTTGCGTATTCTTGTGTAACAGGAGCTCCGCCTATCATAACTTTTGCCGAAAGTCCCTCATCTTTGAGTGCTTTTATAGTCTTTTCCATGCCGGGCATTGTAGTAGTTAAAAGTGCACTAATGCCTATTAACTGAACACCATCTTCTTTAATTTTTTCGACAAATTTCTCCGGTTTTACATCAACTCCAAGGTCAATAACTTCAAAACCTGCGCCTTTGAGCATCATTGCGACAAGATTTTTCCCAATATCATGCAAATCACCTTGTACGGTGCCAATTGCCAGTTTTCCGAGCGGCTCTACTCCGGCCTTTACAAGCTCAGGTTCAAGAACTTCCATAGCCATTTTCATAGCACGAGCTGAAATAAGCACTTCCGGTATATATACCTCATTTTTCTTAAAACGTGCACCGACAACATCCATTCCGGCGATTAATCCTTCATCGAGAATAGTCTTTGGAGCCAAACCCTCTTCGATGGCTTCCTTTGTTATACTTACTGCGGTAGCCTGGTCACCTTTTATTATTACTTCAGCCAATGCCTTCAAATCTGCCATTTTTATTCACCTTATAAAATAACTATTATACTGAAAATATCAGACTAAAATTAAGTTTTAGTATTTAATAATATTTCCACTTATTTAACAAGAATAAAATCTAATTTATAATGTTTGAAATAATTCTCAATGCTTGTTATAATCTGTTGCTTTTTGTTTTATAAAAGTTATTTCGTGTATGATTAATATTTGAAATATTAGTATTTTAATTATTAAACTATTATCCAGAGACAATTAAATATTTACACCCTATTTTCATGAGTGGGTTTTATACAGCCTAATTGAGAATAAATTGAGTAGAGAAACAAAACATGAGCAACTACATAGTTTTGGTAAAGCAAGTCCCAGATGTATCGCAAATCACCGATAATGCCTTCGATCCGGAAACCGGAACATTAATCCGAACCCGACTTGCAAGTGTAATAAACGAGTTGGATGCACAGGCATTAGCTTTCGCAAATTATATGAAGAAAATCAGTTCCGACGAGAAGGGTCAAATAATTGCCCTTACTATGGGGCCTCCGATGGCAGACGAAGTCCTGCGATACAGTTTAAGCAGATGTGCTGACAAAGTCGTACTCCTGACTGATAGAGCATTAGGCGGAGCCGATACTGTTGCAACCGCAAATCCGCTTGCATTTGCAATCCGGAGAATCGTAAAAGAAATTTTCAAAAACGATAATAATTATTTTGTAATATCCGGTATGCAGTCAGTAGATGGCGATACCGCCCAGGTTCCGCCGCAGATTGCAGAGGAATTGAATCTGCCCTGTATTGCCTATGCTACCGATGCGGAGTATAAGAAAAAACGTTTTGAATTTACACGTATTATCAGCGGGGGAAGCCAGATTGTAGCCGCAAAAAAACTTCCAGCCGTAATAACTGTCGCAAAATATGAATATCCTCTTTACGCAACATTTACTAAAACACGTTTAGCAAAGCAGACGGAAATTATAAAATGGGGCAGCGATGACATAAAAGCAACTCTTATCGGTGCAAAAGGTTCAAAAACTGCGGTTATTCGCGTTTTTCCACCCGGCAAGAGTACAAGAAAATGCCAGCAGGTTAGCGATGCAAAATCATTAGCTGAAATTATTATACAAAGCGGTGCAACTGGCGATAGCAGAGAAAAGCAGGATGGTGACACGCAAAATCATCGTTATATTTTACCAGATAAAAGAAAAAGCCTGCTTGAGAGAAATTTCGAAGGTACCCAAAAAGAACAGGATGATTATGAAATTCTGCAACAAAAATTGAAAGAGCTTGGAATAAATGACACCAAGCAGATTAACGATAAAAACAAGCAGAGTATTCTCGAAGCTGCCGGTGAGCATTTTCATGCAAAAGCTCTGGAAGATATGATAAATGGTTTGCAATTATCCAAACCTGCCTTTGAAGGAGAAGTCTGGGTAGTAGCGGAACATACAGAATCAGAAATACATCCGTCAACTTTCGAGTTGATTGGAAAAGCACGCGATCTTGCGGATTCACTTGAAACTACAGTTGGCGTATGCCTTGCCGGCAATAAAGTTGAATCTATGGGCGAAGAACTTATAACCGCAGGTGCAGATAATATTTATACAATCGAGGATGAACTTCTCAAAGAATTTGATCCAATATCCTATCGTAAGGTAATTTCAGACGCCATTAACAAATATTGGCCGCAAATCGTTCTTTTCGCCGCTACACCGCAGGGAAGAATGCTTGCTCCGATGATTTCTTATCGAGTCGAATGCGGCCTTACCGCCGA
>JAFGPS010000146.1 GCA_016936075.1 Sedimentisphaerales bacterium
AATGCTGCAATTTCTTCTCGGCAGGTGGAGTTGGCTATCGGTCGGCTTGAATGTCTTTCAACTCTACCTTGTGTTGCGTCTCTTTATATCCCAAAACTTACAAAATCGCAGTTCCAACCATCGGTAATATCAGATATCATCGAATCAGACCCTGCTCTGACAGTAAGTATTCTATCTTTGCTCAGCGGCCGTGGTATGAGTACGCTTGACAGGAGATTTTCTATCGCAAATGCGATTGATAAGCTTCCCGCAAACGAAGTTCGTGATGCTCTTTTATCGCTGAAAGTATCTACCATTGAAAATAATCCTGAGTTGTCTCCAGACAGAAAGGGATTGCTCAAACATAATCTGTCCGTTGCTTGTTACGCAAAAGCTATAGCGGATTATTCGACACCTCAAATGGACACGCAATTAGCTTATTTTGCCGGTTTGCTGCACGATATCGGAAAATCGGCGCTGATTGAGACAATGCCGAGGAGTTTTTTCCGTATAACAGAACAGGCAAAAAATGAAAAAACAAGTTGTCGGTCAATTGAGCAGAAACATATGGGTTTGGACCATACACTGATTGGCAAACGCTTAGCTGAAAAATGGCAATTGCCCGATTTAATTACGCTTTCAATCTGGCTCCATCATAGTATGACTGAGACTATTCTGCATGATATGCCTGAAGCAAGAATAGCTGCTGTAATACAATTAGCCGATTATCTGGCCCGTCAATCTGGTATTGGAAATTCGGGAAGTTACGATTTCCTTGAACCTTCCGAAACCTGGATGATCGAATTAAATATAGATTCGGAGCAATTAAAGCAGATTCATCATAGAGTTCGTGAGGAAGTAACAAAGAAAATAGCGTTTTTAGGTATTGATGCGCCTGATTCCATACAAAAATATATCGAATCAGTTCAAACTGCAATGGTTCAATATTCACAAAGGGATAGTGAGATTTCAAGTGAATTTCGCCATTTGCAAACAGTGTCGGGTCATTTTAATTTCGTAAGAGATTTTCTTCTGAGCATTAATTCTGGTGTTTCAGCTATTGATATTGCGGAAAATTTCGCAACTCGCTGGCAAAAATTCTATCAGACTGGTAGAGTATGTTTATACCTTTTACCCCAATCCGGTTCGCAAACCCTGGAAGCCGTAGTAGTAGGAGGTCTTTCACAAAGTGAAGTTGCTTTATTGAATACACCTACTGAAGATCCTGTTATTCCCAAAATTATTGCGGACAAATTCGCAATTATCGACGCTAATGATGACTTTACCTGGTTATTTGAACAGCTTGAAACAGATTTCGATATAAGGCGCACAAAAATCGCACCGCTCATGTTCGGAGCAAAAGCAGTCGGAGTAATTGTATTTGAACTTAATTACCCTTCTGATATTGGGTTATTTGAGGAGCAATTCAAAACTTCTGCAAAAATAGCAGGTTTTGTCTTGGCCGCTGCTTTGAATAAAAATAAAGAAATGCATTTCTCTGAACGTTTTGCGAAAATAATAAATCTGATGGCTCAGGAAAAATATTCGGTGCTGGATCGTGTAGAATCAACAGAAAAAGCCGATTCCATGTTCGATTACTCGCTTGCTGCATTGGCGGAATTAGCAGCGGGGGCCGCTCATGAACTAAATAATCCACTTGCGGTAATTGCCGGACGTGCACAACTTCTTGCCGAATCAGAGCAGAATCAGGGGAAAAAGCAGATACTTCAACAGATTCAGGAAAATGCAAATGAGGCCTCGGAAATAATTGAGGATTTAATGAGTTTTGCCGAGCCGCCATCGCCGAGACCATCCAGAACGGACATTTCTCAGGTAATTGAGGAAGCATTGCAGCTTGCCAGCAGGAAGGCGAAAACCGAAAAAATTAATGCTGAAATAGAAATAGCTGAAAATATAACGAGTCTTTTCATTGATTCGGCTCAGATTGTTTCTGCTATTGCCAATATAATTTGCAACGCAATCGAATCGTATGGCCAGATTGATGGTCTGGTAAAAGTAAGTATTCAGCTTGCCGATTCTGAAGATTTTGTAAAAATGTCTATAGAGGACCAAGGCTGCGGAATGAGCAGTGAAACATTGAAAAAAGCTACTCAGCCGTTCTTCTCAGCAAAACCGGCAGGCAGAAAACGCGGTATGGGTCTTGCGTATGCCGCAAGACTCATACAACTCAACAAAGGTTCATTAAGCATAGCAAGTGAGACTGGCAAGGGAACTACCGTAAGTATTTATCTACCAAACAAATAAAGTCTCGAACCTCACAGAGCCAATCTCGTATATCAAAACATAGAAGAATAAGCCTCTTGTTGCTTTTTTAAGTAGGGAAATTATGGTATAATCTCTATTTTATTAGATTTTTTCTACTATTTAGTTATCTTAAAATAAAATATTACTAAACAATTTTGGGAGAAAGAGACGGATGAAAAGATATTTTTTACGATTTATTATTGTATTTATAAGCATAATTCTTTTATCTAATGTATCTATTGGAGAATCTATAAATATACCCAATTACTCATTTGAATTGCCGGAAACAACAATTGTAAATATTGACATTTCATCCTGGGAGAAATCTCAGAAACCTTTGTGGTACGATGAAAGCGGCGGCTATTACTGGAATCAATTAACCGGTGTATTTATGAATGTTGACCAGAATGATCCCGCACACATAGATAATTGTGACGGTGAACAGGCGGCATGGCTTTTCGCGGTGCCGGAAGTTGCTTTGTATCAGGAATTAGATGATACTTTTAAAGCAGGTTATAGTTATGAGCTTGGTTTTGGAGTTCTCGGTGGCGGTGGTAATATGAAAGATACCGTACCTATTGAGATTCGTTTGTATTACAGGGATGCAAATGATGCTAAGATAACCATCGGCTCGGAAGAATATACATACGATATCAATGACGGATATATTAAACATTTTAATGATGTTTGGGTTACTCTGCCGGTAGTGCAGAAAACTGATCCATGGGCCAATAAGAACATTGGTATTGAAATAATCTCTACCCTGACGCTTGCTGATATGGACCCGGAAACAGGTCGAGCCGGCGGATATTGGGATATTGATAATGTAAGATTGAATCAATATTTAGATGCACCTGTGATACCAGTAGATGTTCCAAACTACTCATTTGAATTACCTGAAGCATCTTTGGGTATGAATGTAAATATTTCATCCTGGGAGAAATCTCAGAAACCTTTGTGGTATGATGAAAGCGGCGGCTATTACTGGAATCAATTAACCGGTGTATTTATGAATGTTGACCAGAATGATCCGGCACACATAGATAATTGTGATGGTTCACAGGCGGCATGGTTTTTTGCTTTGCCGGAAGTTTCGTTGTATCAGGATTTAGAGGACATATTCGAAGTAGGTCATTGCTACGACCTTGGTATTGGCGTTATCGGTGGCGGCAGCGACATGAGAGATGGTTCTGGTATTGAAATTCGCTTGTATTACAGAGATGTAAATGATACTAAAATTACTATAGATTCAAAAGAATATACATACGATGTGAATGATGGATATATCAAACATTTAAATGATGTATGGGTAACTCTTCCTGCTGTTCAGGAAACTGACCCATGGGCCAATAAGTGTATTGGTATTGAAATAATTACAACTCTTACTATGGCCGATCTTGATCCTAATACAGGTCGTTCCGGCGGATATTGGGATATTGATAATGTAAGATTGAATCAATATTTACCATCACCTGTAATATCTGTAGATGTCCCAAACTACTCATTTGAATTACCTGAAGCATCTTTGGGTATAAGTGTAAATATTTCATCCTGGCAGAAATCGCAGAAACCTTTGTGGTACGATGAAAGCGGCGGCTATTACTGGGATCAATTAACTGGTGTGTTTATGAATGTTAACCAGAATGATCCGGCATACATAGATAATTGTGCCGGTTTACAAGCGGCATGGTTTTTTGCTTTGCCGGAAGTTTCGTTATACCAGGATTTAGAGGACGTTTTTGAAGTAGGTCATTGCTACGACCTTGGATTTGGTGCTATCGGTGGCGGCAGCGACATGAGAGATGGTTCTGGTATTGAGATTCGATTATATTACAGAGATGTAAACGATACTAAGATAACCATAGACTCAGAGGAGTATGTATACGATGTGAATGATGGATATGTCAAACATTTCAATGATGTATGGGTAACTCTTTCCGCGGTTCAGGAAACTGACCCATGGGCCAATAAGTGTATTGGTATTCAAATAATTTCAACTCTTACGCTGGCCGATCTTGATCCTGAAACTGGTCGATCCGGCGGGTATTGGGATATTGATAATGTTAGACTTATTACAAATATGCCAGATGATAATAAAGACACTTTAAATGTCAGTGTGGTTCCATAAGGATTAAATACAGTAGTTCATTGAGAAAATTTAAAATATGAAGCACTCAACAAACAAATACAATTTTAATGGTTTTACGCTTGTTGAGTTGCTTGTTGTCATATCGATTATTTCGGTACTTTTAGGTATTCTTTTACCGGCTCTTGGCAAGGTGCGATTTTCTGCCAGAAGGATTGTCTGCATATCGAATCTCCGTCAAATTGGTACTGCTATTAGTACATATTCAATGGACTACAACGGCAGTATTCCAATTGGTCCCAAAGCACCCCCTTTTTTATCACCGGCGGACTTCTATCCTTCTACTGGCGCGCCTACCAGTTTGATTTCACTAAATACAGGTCAACCTGTAGGAATAGGACTTTTACTGGATAGATATCTATCTAAAAAACCAGATGTTTTATTTTGCCCAGGTGCGGATCAATCTATTTCTGCCAAAGAAGAGTTAGCCAAAGTAGGCAATAGTCAGGCACAATCCAGTTATTACTATCGACACGCCTCAAAAACAAATTTATTTGATAGTTCGAAGGAAGTTCCCGTTCAAGATATTCAATTATCCGACCTTGGACTTAATCGTAACAATAATAGGATGAAAGCTCTGGTTATTGATACTCAATTTATCTGTTCAGAAGATCTGGCGAGTTTCAATATTAAACCGCGAACTCATCATAATTTAGAAATAGCAAATATCCTTCTTGCAGATAATCAAGTTGTCTCTTGTCGAAATGATGATGATAGATTTACGGTTGATCTTACGAACTATGCTGATATACGCAATGCGTTCAGTAAAATACTTGATGTCTTTGAAGAAGGAGATCAAGAATAATGAATCACTAATTTCATATGCTCAAGGTATTGCCAGGATTAAATCAATTATAATTAATAAAATATTAGAGATTATAGTTGAGTTTAGACGGAAATTCATATAAAACACACATTTTAAAAATTTATTCAGAACCTAAAAAATACTTGCTTTTTAGAACTTCTTTTATATAATAACAACATCAAATTGGTTGTAGTAGCATATAATCTGAACTGTTTTCCTTTTAACCACACGTTTTAAAACAGAGTACGATTTATTGCGATAGTGAAGATAAATTAATTACATATTATGCATTTATTTAGGAACAAAAGAAATGGCATTAAAGATTAATCAGGATTTTGGAATGGCAATCGCGGCCGTCAACTTTCTAAAAGATAAAAATACCACAGACTATATTCAGGCTGGAGAAATTGCAAAACACCTTAATTTCTCAGTCGGATACCTTCAAAAAGTCATACAAATGCTCAATAAGCATGGTATATTGGAATGCAAACGTGGTCGAATCGGGGGCGTGCGTTTAAGCGCTGATTCAATAACACTTCTTGAATTATGGAACGTTACCTGCGGTGAAGCAGAATTGGCGGACAAGAATTTGGCAATTATGGAAAAACCTCTTAAGGCATTTTTTGATTCGATGAGTAAGATCGTTGTTTATAAAAAATCGAAGAAATAATTATTTTTTCTGAAAAAATACGCCTTTTCCAATCTTTGTCTAAGTTTATCTTTAATAGATAATAGGTCCGAAAACAAAAACGTTCCGGCTTTGTATCTGGGGCTTTTCTATATTTTGTGAGCTTGTGTCTATATCGACAAGACTGATAACAAGCCATTTATAGGGCTACATCATCCAAATTTTCAAATATCACTATACAGATAAAGACGCATTTTATTTAAGCCGAATTTAAAGCATTGAGTTTTTGAATTCTTTGACGGACTTATTGTATAGATTGGAAACTGTGAATAATAAAAATCGACATCAAAAATTGCTTGCTCTTTTGAATAAGATGAAACAGGATGGCAGGAAACAAGCAAAACAAATCGATATACTCTGCAATGATATGATAGGCGCGCAGAGAGATTTTATTAAGAGATTGAAAACCATAGATTTCAGGGCAAACTTTTATGAATCTATCATGGGAGCAACCGACCTGAACTGTCTTTTATCTACTGCTTCTGTAATAATTAAGGAAGAAACAAACAACTCTGATATGGTATTCTTCTTACATTATGCTGAATCTTTTGAGATATATACTTTTGATGAAAAACAGGGCAATGATTCTCAATGGCAAAATATCGAGAATTGTTTCAATCCTGAGCTGATGATTAATATCTGCAAATCAAATAAAATATGTGATATTAATGATATGTTTGCTATGGGTTTGCAAGGTAATTTAACAAGTTTAAATGAGTTATCAGCAGTAACAATACCGCTCGGCTCGTTTGGAGCTGTGCAGGGATTTATGTTGGTATACCGTTCATCTGAAAATAAGCTTAATAACGAAGAAATCAAAAAAATATCTTCTGTTACAAGCGGCTTATCTCAGGCTATTTACGCCTGCCGAATTCTCACGCATACTTCAAAATAATTGGCAAATTATGCTCCTTTAATTGGATCCTTCAAGGATTATACAATAATCCTTGATTCTCATACAAGGATAGTTTTCTTTTATATTGACTTACCTTCCATATTCAGTACAATCTACAATGAATAATTTGAGTTGTCTTTAATTCGACATATCATTGATTACGAAAACCAAAGAAGGAGAAGACCGTTGGGTTATAATTGTATTGTAATGATTAAGCAAGTGCCTGATACCAAAAGGATTACAGGCGATGCGATGAATGATGACGGAACAGTCAAGCGTTCTGCTCTACCGGCTATTTTTAATCCGGAAGACCTTAATGCACTTGAGATGGCGCTTCAGATTAAAGAAAAATTCGGCGGCCAGGTTACTGTAATTGCTATGGGGCTTCCCGCCGCTGGAGCCGTTCTTCGTGAAGCACTCTTTCGCGGTGCAGATTCAGCGATCCTGGTAACAGACCCTCGTTGTGCCGCAAGTGATACATTAGCAACAAGTTATATTTTGAGTTGTGCCGTAAAAAAACTGGATTATGACATAGTTCTTTGCGGCAGACAGGCTATTGATGGTGATACAGCTCAGGTAGGACCGCAAATGGCAGAAAAGCTTGATATTACACAAATTACATACGTTGAAGAGCTTGAGCAGCTTGATGGCAAAACAATAATCGCAAAACGAAATATTGGCAACGGCTGGCAGAAAGTTAAAACGACTTTACCTGTATTACTTACTGTAATAAATACAGCTAATGAGCCGAGAGTTGCCGCCGCAAGAAAAATGATGAAATATAAAAAGGCATCTTCTCCAATAGAAATAAAGCAAAAAAGCAAAGCTGAAAACCCACAGGCACAAGATGTTGACATCCAGGAACTGGTCGAGCATAAATGTGCTGAACTGGAAAAAGCTAATTTGCTTATTAAACAATGGAATCTTGATGATTTGGAAGCTGATTTACAATGGTGCGGCCAGAGCGGTTCACCAACAAAAGTACATAGAATTCAAAGCGTTGTTCTTACCGCAAAGGAAAGTAAACAAATCGAGCCAACAGACAAGGGCATCGCTGATATGATACATGAATTAATTTCAGATAAAGTTATAGCGTAATTAAAAAAAAATGTATAAACGCTCTCCAAGGCTCGACGCGTGTTTAGCCCTATCGAAAGCGAAAAGTAATAGAAGCCGGATGACCGGCTTTGTTTTGAAAGGAAGAAAAATGAATATTTATGTGGGTAATTTATCACGCGAGACTTCAGATGAAGATTTGCAGCAGGCATTTGAAGCATTCGGAGAGGTTGCTTCGGTAAACATTATTAAAGACAGGTTTTCTGGTGAAACCAGAGGATTCGGTTTTGTAGAAATGCCAACAAAGTCAGAAGCTGAAGCTGCAATAGAAGGCATGAATGGACAGGAATTAAAAGGCAATACAGTAAATGTAAATGAAGCAAAACCACGTGAAGATAGACCAAGAGGCGGTCGTGGCGGCGGTGGTCGCGGTGGCAGTCGTGGTGGTGGCGGCGGCGGTCGTGGCGGTAGTCGTGGCGGTGGCGGCGGCTATGGTGGCGGCGGTGGTGGAGGCCGTGGTGGTAGTCGTGGTGGCAGCGGCGGCGGTGGCGGCGGCGGTCGAAGATATTAAGAAATTACTACTGATATCAATTGTATAGGATTTTAGTTTAATGATTGAAGTTAACAGAAATGGTGAAGTTTGGGTGTTTGCTGAGCAGCATAATGGGCAGCTTGAAGATACACCAATTGAGTTGATGAGTAAAGCAAGACATCTGGCTGATACTTTGAATGTGAAATTAGCAGCCGTTTTGCCGGGCGACAAAGTAAAAAAACTTGGAAAAAAGCTCATACAGTATGGCGCCGATAAGGTATATCTTGTTGAGAATTCAAAGCTTAAATTGTACCAAACGAACAGTTATGCGAAGGTTATGTATGAATTAATTCATAAATATAAACCGCAGATTGTTTTGTATGGTGCAACAGTTGCAGGTCGTGACCTGGCTCCGAGAATTGCAAGCGCAGTGAAAGCAGGTCTTACCGCAGACTGTACTGATTTGCAAATTGGTGACCATACGACTGTCAAAGATAATAAAGTACACCCAAACTTACTATTTCAGATTCGTCCTGCATTCGGCGGAAATATCATTGCGACAATTATCAATCATGATCGCTGGCCTCAGATGGCTACTGTTCGTGAAGGTGTAATGTCTCCTGCTGAATCCGATGCAAAACGCAAGGGCGAGATTATAGAAGAAAAAATAGAATTGACTGCACTGGATTTACCTCTTGAGATTCTTGAAGAGCATAAACGTGCCAGGAAAGTTGATCTCAAAGCAGCAAGGATAATAGTCGCTGGTGGAGCAGGCGTAGGCAGCAAGGACAATTTCCAACTTATTTGGGATTTGGCTAATTGTCTCGGGGCGGCACCAGCGGCGACAAGAGCAGCGGTTGATCTTGGTTTTATCGACCATGACCATCAGGTAGGCCAGACCGGAACAACTGTTCGCCCAAGCTTGTATATAGCAGTGGGTATCAGCGGTCAAATCCAGCATCAGGCTGGAATGTCGCAAAGCCAGAAAATCATTGCGATTAATAATGACCCATCAGCGCCGATTTTTAATGTTGCACATTATAAAATCGTTGGGGATTTGAATACGATAGTGCCCATGATGATAAAGGCTATCAGAGAAAAAAGTATTAAAGAGTAAGGTTTCAGGAATACGGAAATAAAATTATGTCAAATTTTTACAAAGACAATAATGATATACAATTCTTATTCAGGCATATGGATTTAGAATCCCTGGCGAAGTTGTGTGAGGAGAATTTCAAGTTTGCAAGTCAGTTTGATTCTGCTCCTTCCAATGCAAAGGAAGCCATTACCAATTATGATTTGGTACTGGATTCTCTCGGCCAGTTGAGCGGAGACTTTATCGCTCCTCGTGCTGAAGGTGTGGATCGAGAGGGTAATACCCTCAACCCGGATGGCTCCGTGACACGAGCAAAAGGTATCGCAGAAGATATAGAGAAGCTCGGCCAGGCAGATGTGATGGGATTTACATTGCCTCACAGGTTTGGCGGATTGAATTTTCCCACTCTTATTTACTCAATGGCGATTGAAATTGTATCACGCGCAGACGCAGCTCTTATGAATATCTTTGGACTTCAGGGAATTGCCGAAACTATTAACGCATTTGCCAGTGAAGAAATAAAACAACAGTACCTTCCTGCTTTTTCGGCAGGTAAAGTAACTGGTGCAATGGTACTTACTGAGCCCGATGCTGGATCGGACTTACAGTCCATTAAAGTTTCAGGACACGACCAGGATAAAGAAAAACCCGCGCGAGTCTATCAGGATGCGGAAGGCAACTGGTTTATTCGCGGCGTAAAACGCTTTATCACAAATGGCTGCGGTGAAATTCTTCTCGTTCTTGCACGAAGCGAGCCGGATATTTCGGATGGAAGGGGACTTAGTTTATATTTAGTCGAAAGCGGCCCGTGGGTAAAGGTTCGAAGACTTGAAGATAAACTTGGTATTCACGGAAGTCCGACTTGTGAAATGTTTTTCAACGATGCTCCCGCAAAACTTATTGGCGAACGTCAGAGAGGCCTGATTACTTATGTAATGAGCCTGATGAACGGCGCAAGAATTGGAATAGCGGGACAGTCACTCGGTATCGCGGAAGCGGCGTTTCGTGTCGCTCGGGATTACGCAGCTACCAGAAGACAATTTGGAGTAACTATCGAAAAATTGCCGGCAGTTCGTGACATGCTTATCGATATGAAAATCGCTGTCGAAGCTGGCAGGACTTTGCTATATGAAACATCACGTGTTGTAGATACTTATGTAGGCAGTGAGAAGCAGCTTGAAATTAATCCTCCAGAAGAGAAAGAAGCTCTCAAGGAACTGAGAAGCAACTCGAAAAAGTATAAGAGATTAGCTTCCATGCTTACGCCAATGAGCAAATATCTTTGCTCAGAAATGTGCAACACAGTTGCTTACAATTCAATCCAGGTACTTGGCGGCAGTGGATACATGAGAGATTATGCTTGCGAACGTTATGCACGTGACGCGAGAATTACAACTATATATGAAGGGACGAGCCAGTTGCAGGTAGTCGCTGCAGTTCGTGGTGTTTGCAGTGGAACAGCGGAAAAATATCTCGCTGAATTGGCTTCACTGGAATACGACGAAAGTGTAAAAGATTTGCTCGATATACTTGGAGAAGGAACTGAAATAATGAAGGATTCTATCGTCTTCATAAAATCACAGGGCAATGAGTATATGGATTTATACGGCAGGCCGCTCGTTGATATCGCGATGGATTTGATTCTTGGTTATTTATTTTGCAGCCAGGCAAGTTCGAAATTTGATATGCAGGTCCCTGTAGCCGAAAATACTCAGAAAGACTCTGCAAAAACAATATCGATGAAAGAGCGTAAAGCGAAGATTGCTCGAAGATTCATAACAAAGAACGCTTTGAAGATTAAAGCTTACGCCGAATTAGTCAAAAGTGCAGATAAATCAACTTTCAGTGAATACGAATCATTGGTTGGTCCAGTTCCGGAATTATGATAAAATCATTGTAAATTTTCAATGAAAAACGATATAATACAACCCTGGCAAAATAGCCGGGGTTTTTTATTGGCCGGAAATAAGATTGCCTGAAAAGGGAAACGATATGGAAAACGCAATAAGTAAATTAACAATAAAAGGCTACAAATCAATTCGCAACCTCGAAAATTTCGAGCTTCGAAACATTAACATACTAATCGGCCCCAACGGCTCCGGTAAAAGCAATTTTATTGATTTTTTTTATTTTCTACGTGAACTTTCTAAAGGAAGATTACAGCATTTTGTAGAATATCAAGGTGGAGCTGATAAGATTCTTTATTTAGGTTCTAAAGTAACAAAAGAACTTATTAGTTCAATAGAATCTTCAAATGAAAGAGTCTTTTGGGAATTGAAGCTTTTTACTTCAAAAGTTGATAAATTACTTTTTTATGAAGAAAAGATTACAGGAGATAATAGTTCGTTATCGGTTAAATGGGCAAAAGAATATGAACATGGATTATCTGAATCAGATTTATTTTCGAAAACAAATAATGCTGAACTCAATGAATATAATGAAAAAATAAAAAATCGAATACAATCAGTAATAGAAAGCTGGATTCCATATCATTTCCATGATACAAGTGATTTTGCGAAAATAAAAATTCCTTCTTCGCAGGGGAATTATGATTATCTTTTCTCTGATGGAAGTAATTTAGCTCCATTTCTATTCAGGATAAAAGAAAAACAGCATAGTTCATACCAAGCTATTATTGATGTTATTCGTTTAGCAGTACCTTTTTTTGATGATTTAAGTTTCGATTTAAATAATGAAATAGGACAAATTCAATGGTGGTGGAAACAAAAAAGCTTAATAAATCCAGATTATAAGTTTCATCCAAGTCAGATATCAGATGGAACATTACGCTTTATTTGCTTGGCAACATCACTATTACAGCCTGAACCACCTTCGTTAATTTTGTTGGATGAACCAGAGTTGGGTTTACATCCAATGGCATTGGCGCTTCTTGCAGAAATGGTTAAAAAAGCATCGTTAAAAACACAGATAATCGTGGCTACGCAGTCTGCAAGTTTGATAAGTCACTTTGAGCCTGAAGATATAGTCATTGTTGAGCGGAAAGACGAAGAATCAGTATTCAGGCGCCTTCCATTAGAGAAATTAAAACAGTGGCTTGATGATTATTCTCTTGGTGAGCTTTGGGAAATGCACCTTTTAGAGGGGAGGCCGGAGAATGAATAGGGTGCGTGTCCTTGTGGAAGGCCAGACTGAACAGAATTTTGTCAGAGATATTTTAAAACCTTATTTTGATACACGGGGGATTTTTTTACACGCAGTTATGTTCAATCGAACAGGTGGAATAATCGGATACACCAAGGCTAAAAAAGTTATTTTAAGATCTTTGAAAGAAGATTCAGGTATAATATGTACTACAATGGTTGATTTTTATGGAATGCCTGCCGATTGGCCTGGTAGAAGTCAATCAAAAGATTTAACTCGTTATTTAGAAAAAGCATTTACTGTTGAAGTTAGTCTTTTCAATGATATTAAAGAGTCTTTTGATGACTCTTTTAATTCCAAGCGTTTTTTACCTTATGTTCAGATGCATGAATTTGAGGCTTTACTTTTTTCTTCTCCAGAAAAATTGGCTCAAAGTCTTGGAAATGAAAGTTTAACTGCATCATTTTTGGAGATACGTAAAAAATATCAGAGTCCGGAAGAAATAAATGATAATCATGATAGTTGCCCATCAAGGAGGATTACAGGTATATTTCAGGATTTTAGAAAAACGATGAATGGGATATCTGCCGCAAATCATATTGGCCTGGAAATGATGCGGCAGGAATGTCCGCATTTTAATGAGTGGATTGAAAAATTAGAGAGGATTGGGAAATAATAAATATGTTAAAAGCGGTTATATTTGATTTTGATGGTGTAATTACAGATTCTGAAATTCTGCATCATCGTTCTTTTAATAAAATTCTGGCTCAATTTAATGTCGAGATAAAGAAAAAAGATTATTATTCGAAATATCTTGGTTTTACTGATACCGATTGCTATACGCAGCTTATTCAAGACGGCATACTTAAAATAGACAAGAATCAAATCCCGGAACTTGTCGAGCAAAAGAATGTTGTTTTTAAAGAGTTGGCAAAAACGGACGGCAAAACTATTGAAGGCGTTCGTGAGTTTCTGAATTTACTCAGTGAAAATCATGTCCCAATGGCAATATGTTCCGGCGCGCTCTTATCTGAAATCGAGCTTATACTCGACGAAGCCAACTTGCGTTCATTTTTCCAGACGATAGTATCAGCAGAACACGTCAAAAAAGGCAAACCTCATCCCGAAGGATTTCTACGCTCATTGAAAAGGCTTAATAAAAATCGTGAGAAACCAATTTCAGCAAAACGATGTGTTGTAATTGAAGATTCCCTCTGGGGTCTTCAAGCCGCGAAAGCCGCGGGAATGCATACCGTAGCAGTTACAAATTCCTACGATGCAAAGCAACTCACAATTGCGGAAAAAGTCGTGGAAAACTTAAAAGAAATTTGTATGGAAGATTTACATAAGCTCTGTGCTTAGTTTTTTAAGTATTCCAGGTGACTAATATTACTCTGATAAATCTTTTTGCGGCCTTGGCAGGGATTGTGAATTTTTAGCTATATTAATTAATACTCCTATAGCCGCTGCCGTAAGAAGCATACTCGTTCCACCCGAGCTTACGAAAGGTAATGGAATTCCTTTTGTCGGAAGTACGACAGTTACAACTCCAATATTAATTGCTGCCTGGATTGCAATTGTCAGAATAATTCCGCTCGCAAGAAGTCGTCCGAACGGGTCCCTGCAGCGTACAATAATAAAAATACCCAAGATGATAAATGCAATAAAAAGCATGATCACTGTGGCATTTCCTGCAAAACCGAGTTCTTCGCCAATAATCGAGAAAATAAAATCAGTATGATCCTCAGGTAAGTGACCATATTTACTTATTCCCTGTCCGAGTCCTTTACCGAGTAAACCTCCAGAGCCTATGGCAATCAATGACTGGTTCGGCTGGTAATTTAATGTGTCCTGCCATTTGTCGAGATGTCGAAACGCGGTAAGGCGATTTATTCTCGTAGGTGATGAAACAATAGCATAATAAAATGCAAAGCAGGCAGGCGGAAGTGGGGGTAGTATGTGCCAGAGTTTTACACCTGATATTATCATCATTAAAAACGAGATAAGTGCAATAAGAGCCGCTGTTCCAAAATCCTCAACTATGATAAGTCCTATAATCAAACCGACGATAAGGCAGATAGGAACGAATCTTTTCCAGAATAACTTAATTTCATCTCCGAATTTGTCAAAGAGTGACGCTATTAAAAAAACAGTCATCCATTTTGCCAATTCGGAAGGTTGGAAACTTATCGTAAAAGAACCGAGAGGTATTTGTAACCAGCGGTAGTGTTTGTTTCTATATGGAATAAATCCATCTTTAGGAAAAATTTCGAAGAATCTTTGAACTAAAATAAGACTGAGCAAAGCGATACTAATTAATAATAAATAAACGACTGGATTTTTGTACCAGCCCCTGTCCATACTATATCTTCGAAAATTAATACGTGAAAATATGTACATGATAAGGCAAGCTAACGGGAAAAATATAATTTGCCGAAGACCAGGATAGTCATAGAATTTTTGGAAGTTGATTTCCTGGCCAATATTCGTGCTTGCAGAGAAAACAAAAACAGTACCGATAGTCATGAGCAAAACTACGATAGCCGCTATAGCATCGGCAGCAAGTCTCGATTGCTCTTGTTTTAGCAATGAGCTAACCGGTGGTTTCTTACGGTGCCAAAAACTAATTTTTGCTACGATTGCATTACTCATTAATAAGCAATATTCTAAAAAATTAATAACTGTTTATTTAAATAAAAAGCGCAGACTAACCCGTTGATGAGATTAATCTTCTTAATAAGTTTTTCGGCTTTTTTAAACGAATAACAGTAGAAATTATCGGAAAATCAGAATTTTATATTTTCTTTTTATTAATGAGTAAAACAATTTATTTTAAGTTATTGAGATTAATGTTTTACAGAAAAACAGTAATAGAAATGAATTATTATATTAGTATATCTCTTTTTTTATAGGTCTTGTTCCAAAATGTAAATAACCTAAAGTAGCATACACATAATGCCGAAAAAATATAATAAACAATGTAGAGAGACCAAAGAATGGAAAATAATCAAAACAAAAGGCTTGAAGAAAGATTATGTTATCAATGGCCGGTTTTATTTGCTGAAGATTTTGCGAAATCATTATCAGAAGGAGTTATGGTAGATGTTTCCAGTGGCGGATTGGCTTTTTTGTGCAGAGCTGATGATAATTGCCCGGTTTTAGGCCAGAAACTGAGTCTTCGCTTCAGTATTCCTCGTGTAGATGAGGAAGATTCTTCTGCTATGACAAGTTTCACACGTACAGGTCAGGTTCTCAGGACTGAGTCAATAAATGCTTCTTTACACAGGATAGCAATTCAGTTTGACGAGCCACTAACACTAAAACCCTGTGAGCAGGAAGGTATCGAGTTGATGCAGGGAAAGATTGATAAACGATAAACTCCCGCTTTTTCAGATGTTTTATTTTTAGAAATACCTGGATTTCCTATAATTTAATAAAAAATCCCTTCAAGTTTGACTAAGAAATTAGTTGGTATCAATAATAATCCTTCGTTATTGAAAAAGTATCTATAAATTTTATTGCAATAATGCGATTGTTTGTTAAACTATGGCTCTGTTTGGCTGAAAGCTAGTCTATATGGGCAGGTAGCTCAGTTGGTAGAGCAATGGACTGAAAATCCATGTGTCGGCGGTTCAAATCCGCCCCTGCCCATTTCATTAAAGTCCTGTAAGTAAAGAGCTTATAAGGCTTTTTTTAATATTATGCTTAAAATCAACCTTTTATACCCCGAGTTTGCTTAAGTTAAAAAAAATCATCTGTGACTAAATTGTTGAAATTTATAATGTTATCATTAAGAAATTTGAACGTGATTTGCTATGAGATTTTGATTGTGCGAAAAGGTATTTCACCGTTTATAGTATGAAATAATGTTTTTCATTATTATATAATCAATTTGCTGTCGATTTTCTAATAATTAGTTCACCGTTTAGCAAGACTGCACGTGCTTTTTGACTTGGATCCTGTATGCGGCTTAGCATCAGGTCTATTGCTGCTTCTGCAATATCTTTGCATGGTTGTTTGTAGGTTGTTAAGGGGACACGAAGATATTTCGCATACTTAATATCATCAACACCGGCGATTTTTACGTCTTCTGGAATTTTATATCCGTGCTCTTCTATATAATACATCAGCTTAGAAGCGGTTGTATCATTGGCACATAGAATTCCAGGCTTTTCAACACTCGAAATGAAATGTTCTATGAAATCGGGATTTGCGATATCTTCAACATGAACATCTTCAGGACAGCTTTGAATGCCGGCTTCTTTTAACGCTTGCTGATACCCAAAGATTCTCATTTGAACTGTAGGTGCAGAGTACGGCCGGGCGACAAACATGACTTTTTTACAATCCTGTTCCAGTAAATGTCGTGTCAATATAAAAGCCAGTCGGAAATTATCAACTCCAACGAGATCATATTTACTTCTTGAAGGAAACGAAACTATATCTCTATCCATCAGAACTACTGGAATTCCGGCTTCGTCAAAAAGCTGAACGATATTTGAATTGACCGTATCTTTTTCAGATGTAAGTTCGAGAGGAGTAAAGAACACACCATTAATATCCTTCTGTTTGATATATCGGATTGCAAGCTGCTTTATATGCTGTCTTCGCATTTCTGCGTCTTCCTGCATTGAGCCGCTCCAGACCAGGTTGAAATTTTTCAATTGAGATAAATGTGACATATGGCCGCAAATAGACTCAAAAATCTCAGTTTCTCCGAGGCCCGGTATTAAGAGGGCGAAGTTTTTTATACTGGTATTTGGTTCATATCGTACAAAAGTACCTACACCGCTTACACGTTGAATGTAGCCGGATTTTTGCAATAGATACAAGGCTTTTGCGACTGTTGGTCGTGATACGTGGTATTGTTCGGCTAATTCAATTTCGTTGGGTAGTTTTTTGGAATTTTCGTAAACGTTGCCTTCTATGTCCTTCTTTAAGGATTTGTAAAGGCTGTAGTATTTTTGTCTTGAATCATATACAGCGTCAGGCATTGTATCTTTTTCGGTCATAAGGTTTCCACGATAGAATAAGTATAAAAACCAACTTATCTGAAAATTTCGAGATTATAATTTAATATGTTTTACATTAAAAATTGGTTTTTGAAAAGTATATTCCCAATATACAACCAGTGAGTCGTAAAAACTTGTTAAAAAACAAATATTCCAATTAATAATAACTTGACATTATACGGGTATTATGTTATTTGATAAATTATTAAAGATAAGTAGCGTGTAATGTATATGTAAATATAATGTAATATATATGTTAGTCGTGGGAATTTTATGAAGAAAAGCTCTAAGGGAAGTCTAATCCGCATTAATAATACTATTAGTCACGTTTTTACAGATTATTCAAAAGTAGAAAAACGGTCTGAGAAAATTTGAAAAAATGAAAAACCAGGTACAGCTTATTACATATGTTGACCGCCTGTCAGGTGGTGGTTTCAAGGAATTAAATGACTTGCTTAGAGGTCCTCTTGGTGAAGTTTTTGGCGGTGCGCATCTATTGCCGTTTTTTACACCGATAGACGGTACAGATGCAGGTTTTGACCCAATTGATCATAGCCAGGTTGATTCTCGGCTTGGAACGTGGGAAGATGTGCGAACTCTGAGCGGAGCGGTTGAAATTATTGCTGATCTTATTGTTAATCATGTTTCCTCGTCCTGTCCGCAGTTTATTGATTTCTCAAAAAAAGGTTCTGCTTCTAAATACGCCGGGATGTTTCTTACTATGGATACAGTTTTTCCGAAAGGTGCTAAAGAATCGGATATTCTGAGTATTTACAGACCTCGTCCAACACTTCCATTCACTCCAGTGACGTTACTTTCAGGTGAAAGGAAGCTGCTTTGGACCACGTTCAATCCGACACAGGTAGATATAAATGTTCGAAATCCTAAGGCTGAAGCTTATCTTGATTCAATTCTTAAAAAGTTTCAGGATTCCGGAATCAAAGCTATACGTCTCGATGCAGTAGGATATGCAATCAAAAAGCCGAGGACAAGTTGTTTTATGATTCCGGAAACTTTCGAGTTTATTGCTGAACTGACTGAAAAAGCTCGCAAGCTGGGAATTGAAGTACTTGTTGAGATTCATAGTTATTATAAGAGACAAATTGAAATCGCCCGCAGAGTTGATTGGGTATATGATTTTGCTCTGCCTCCTCTTGTATTACATGCGTTGTTTGAGAAAGATCCCTATCCGTTAGCGAAATGGCTGGAAATAAGCCCTCGCAATGCGGTAACTGTTCTTGATACTCATGATGGTATTGGTGTAATTGATGTAGGCGCAGATTCGAATGGCGACCCGGGACTTTTAGCTCCGGCTCAGATAGATAATCTCGTCGAGACAATTCATAAGAGAAGTAATGGTCAGAGCAAGCAGGCGACAGGGGCGGCGGCTAATAATCTTGATTTGTATCAGGTGAACTGCACTTTCCTCGATGCGCTGGGAGGTAGTGAAACTGAGTATCTAATCGCTCGTGCATTGCAGTTCTTTGCACCGGGAATCCCACAGGTTTATTATATTGGGCTTCTGGGTGGTCGCAATGATATGGAACTTCTGGTTCGTTCGAGCGTAGGTCGTGACATTAATCGACATTATTACAAACCAACAGAAATCAAAGATGCATTGACTCGTCCTATGGTACAAAAACAGATTGAGTTGATAAAATTAAGAAATTCTCATCCCGCGTTTGGCGGTGAAGTAAGTATAGAAGTACCGACAAATCATGAAATAGACATTACATGGACGCTCGAAAAAGAATGGATAAAACTTCATGTTGATTTATCTCTCCCGAGCGCTTCCATTATCGGCACAAGTGAAACTGGTGAACTTAATATGGTTTTTAGTGACTAAAACAAATTCTA
This sequence comes from Sedimentisphaerales bacterium, assembly GCA_016936075.1. GTDB lineage: Bacteria > Planctomycetota > Phycisphaerae > Sedimentisphaerales > Anaerobacaceae > JAFGPS01. Next base: position 19,434 of record JAFGPS010000146.1, read on the forward strand.
TAATAATTTTAAGAGGTTAATGTATGGATATACAGCCTGCACAAAAAAATGGTTCTGAAACTGCTCCTCTGTCTTTTAAGGAAAAAGTTGGTTATGGTCTCGGAGATATGGCCTCCAATTTTTATATGGGTTTCTTTGGACTGTTTTTGCTCTACTATTACACAGATATTTTTGGCCTGATGCCAGCGGCAGTTGGCACGATGATGCTCGTGACCAAGATTATAGATGCTATCACAGACCCGGCAATGGGTCTCATTGCAGATCGTACCAATACCAAATGGGGTCGCTACAGACCTTATCTTCTATGGGTTGCAATTCCATATGGACTATTGGGCTATATGCTCTTTCTGGGGCCGGATTTTTCCTATACCGGCAAGCTCATTTATGCTTACATTACCTACTCTGCGATAATGTTGGCTTATACAGCTATAAACGTACCATACTCGGCGTTACTTGCGGTTATTTCACCGGCAGCCAAAGAGCGAACCAAAGCAACACAATATCGTTTCATCATGGCTTCTCTCGGGTCGATGACAGTTGCCGCTTTTACCACGCCATTGACAAAATTGCTGGGTGGTGATAATGAACTGCT
>JAFGPS010000147.1 GCA_016936075.1 Sedimentisphaerales bacterium
GAAAGCTAAAAAACTGGACATTAACTTACAGACAACTATCGAACAAAATAATATTGTTTGTCAGATGAAGTAGTGGCTATTACAAATCAAATATCGGAGATGGAAGTGTCTTTTATTTCACAATCTCCAGGGATGTACATCCTGATTTAATCAATTTAATTTCAATGAACAATGAATCATCAACTTAGCCTTACAATTCTTTGTTCCTTTGCGGATTGATATATAGCAAGAATTAACTCAACTGCTTTTCGTGCTTCGAGACCATCAATTTTAAATTTTTTCTTTTCATCAAGCGCTTTTAGAAACGCATTGAAATTACGAGCATGATTTTCGTGAGTTATAGCCGCCGGGTCCGCTACTCCACCACCACCTTCTATTTTTCCATATTTCGTTAATATTTCTTTATCCTCAGGTCGTTTATCAGCAAACTGCCATGTAGTTATCGTATTTTCCACGTTTATTACAGTTCCTTTTGTGCCTGTAATTTCGAACCTCCTGAACTGTCCTGGAAATGAAGCAGTTGTACCGTATATAATTCCTAATGTACCGCTCTTAAAGCGCAAAACAGCCGCTGCGGTATCTTCAGCTTCCATTTTATGTCCCAGCGTTGCGGTAAATGCCTGTACTGATTCTACCGGTGCAAGCAAATCGCAAATCATATCGACCATGTGAATCGACTGGTTCATTAGCGCCCCGCCGCCGTCAATATCCCATGTCCCGTGCCATGAATCTTTATAATATTCATCCGTCCTCCACCATGGTACATAAACACCGGTATAATTAATCGTTCCAAAACGTCCGGCATCGATAGCTTTTCTTAGAGGCACAACGTAATCGTTAAACCGGTAAGGAAAAATTCCGCCCAGATACGTTCCGGATTTTTCATGTGCTTCTATCATCGAATCGATTCGCTCTAAGGTAATATCGAGCGGTTTTTCACAAAGCACATGTTTGCCGGCTTTCGCGGCTGCAATTGCCGGCTCGGCATGGAGTCCGCTTGGAGTAGCTATAGTAACAATATCAATCTCATCTGATTTAAGCATTTCATCATAGTTCTCAAAAGCAGTAATTTGATATTTCTGTGCAAGCTGTTTTGCTTTGTCAGTTATTTTATCGCAACAACCAATAAGCTTTGCGTTGGGTATATCATTTATTGCCCTGGCATGAAAATCAGCAATAAGACCGGCACCTATTATTCCAAAATTCCATGTTTTCATTTTCTTTTCCTTATAAATTCACTCACAGGCTGAGTCCAACTTTTGACGCGATTTCTCTTACTGCTTCAATTGCTCTTGAAAATAGTTGCGGCCCAGTTGAGCCGCCGAATTGTCCCCCTACTTTTAAGTGTGGCTCCATAGTAAGACAACCATCGTATTTCATCGTAACAAGCTCTTCAAGTAATTCCTTTATCTGCGCGTCACCTTGCCCGGGAATACTCCCTGTATCTTTCGAGCCAAGTTTCCAATCCTTTATATGAACATGAACTACATAAGGTTTCATTATAGAAAAGCAAGACTCGATATTATTAGTTATTTTTTCTCCCCAGACAAAATTCGCCGGGTCATATGCCAGCCTGATTTTTGGTGACCCAATAGATTCGATAATATCTACACAATTTTGAGCGGTGTGACCGTAAATTCCTGCTTCGTTTTCATGTACCATAGTAACTTCAGTCCCGCTGAGAATATCAGCCTGTGCGGCTAATCTATCAAGAACCTCGCTGCGGTAATCTTCTATGACTTTTCCTTCCGGAGGATAGTAGCTGAACATTCTTATATAAGGCGTTTCAAAAAGTATCGCAAGGTCTATCGCGTGTTTGAATTTATCCAGATGCGGCTCGAAAGGTTCATCAAGTTTAATTTTGCCAATGGGCGAGCCGATAGCACTCACTTTAGTTCCGAATTCACGAAGCATTTTCCTCGCTTCCTTCAGTTCGCTTTTAGTTAAATCCATTATATTTTTCTTATTGATAAAACGAGGCTCAATATAGCTTATCTGTTCAGAGGCAAGATATTCGACTTGACCGTAAAAATCTTCTGTCACTTCATCAGCAAATGAACTCAATTTAGCCATTTTAGAACTTTCCTAAATTAACTCCTTTAGTTATTGATAAACAAATTTACTTATAACCAGTATTTAAAATCTTCCATGTTTATCTTTTTTACAAGAAAAAGTGAATGATATTAAAAAAACCAGAATAAAAAAAGCATTCTTTTTGAACATAACCTTGCAAAGTCTATTTTTTTTAGTTAAATTGACAAATCGTTGAAAAATAAAACGTAATTTTGCATATTTTACTGAAAGGAGCAGGTATGGCACTCGATAGAAATCTGAAGATGGGTATGGTAGGCGGCGGTCCCGGCGCATTCATCGGTGATGTTCATCGTAAGGCATCTCGCATGGATGGCGGCGTTCAGCTTGTTGCAGGCGCGTTTGATATCGATCCGAAAAAATCGAAACAGATGGGAAAAGAACTTTTACTTGATCCCAAAAGAGTCTATGGTACATATAAAGACATGATTGAGGGAGAACTCAAGCTGCCTGAAGGTGAACGAATTGATTTTGTCTCAATTACAACACCGAACAACTGGCATTTCCCGATAGCGAAAGCCTTTCTTGAGGCCGGTTTCCACGTAATGTGCGAAAAACCAATGACCTTCAATGTTAAAGAAGCAAAAGAGCTTAAACAAATCGTGAAAAAATCTAAAAAGGTTTTTGGCCTGATGCATAATTATACAGGCTATCCTATGGTTAAACTTGCCCGCGATATGGTTCGAGGTGGTGAGTTGGGAAATATTCGCAAAATCGTAGTACAATATCCCCAGGGCTGGCTTGCAACCGCATTGGAAAAAGCAGGCTCTATGCAGGCTTCATGGCGAACTGATCCGAAACAAAGCGGCGGTGCAGGATGTATAGGCGACATCGGAACACACGCGGAAAATCTCGCAGAATACATCACTGGATTGAAAATTACAAAACTCTGCGCAGATTTGTCTATATTCGTAAAAGGACGCAAACTCGATGATGACGGAAACATTCTTTTACGTTTCAATAACGGCGCTAGCGGAGTTCTTCATGCCAGCCAGGTATCAATCGGTGAAGAGAATAATCTCGCAATTTGGATTTACGGCGAGAAAAAAGGTCTCGAATGGCATCAGGAACACCCCAATTATCTTTACGTCAAAGAACCAAATGGTCCCGTACAGGTATGGCGTCGCGGAAATGATTATGTAGGCGCAAAAAGTGCGGCAGCAGGACGCGCTACAAGATTACCTTTCGGACACCCTGAAGCTTTCTTCGAAGCTTTTGCAAATAATTATTGCAATTTCACTGATACCGTAAGAGCAAGCATAACAAAAAAGAAACCTGATCCATTGTTTCTGGACTTCCCAAATGTTGATGACGGTCTCAGAGGTATGCTATTTATTGAAACTGTTCTGGAAAGTACAAAAAGCAAACAAAAATGGACAAAATTCCATAAATAAGTCTGCTACAAAAGAAAACATTTCTACAAGCAATATGAATAAAAAAATCGCTCCTTTAAGGGAGCGATTTTTTTGTCTATAATAAACTTAAGCAATTTCTATGAAATATCGTTTTGTATTTTATTTCAGACCAACTACTTCACTAAAGCGAACCATAGCACCTGATGTCTGTGTATGAGGTTCAATTGTTCCGACCAAACCGACCTTTTTACCAATAAGTCCACTCAAATCTCTACCGGCAATACTTGCATTAGGTACCGCATAACATATAGTTTGGTCTGAATCTCCAACTATCCTGTAATTTCCTGAACCAAGAATAAGAAAGTTCTGCAACTTACCTATCACAGCATATTTGCCAAGATTTTCAACTTCTTCAAGTTTCTTAGTATAGGCTTTTTCAATGTTTTCCTTACTTTGGTTGAACTGATCGTTCTGTTGTTTCACTATATCCTCAACTTGCAAAGCCAACTCAATACCATCAATTCGGTCGATCACTGCTTGTGAAAAAATCGATGCTTTACCTGCATCTTTATCATTAACGATTTCCAGAAGTGCTTCTTTAATAGCGGAATAATCCTGCTCATCGATAGGTTTCGAGCGTTCTTCTTCAACCTGTTTTTGCAGAACATAATACTTATCGAGTGGAGTAATCTCAACCGCAGCTTCAAATGGAGCAATCTCATTCGAATCTACAATTGTTCCAGTTGTCACTGGCATTGGCATTGGCGACACTGATGGTATTGTTTGAGTTGTTGTATCATCCGCAACCGGAACAGGTCTCACAGTTACAGCCGGATTAACAATTGGATTGACTACAGGAACTTGTTTTGGGATTGGTTTTGTGTATTGTGTACTCACCCAGTAATAAGCATCCGGCAACGAAGGGACCGAAATTTTATAATAATTGTTTACCGGCTGTCCGATGATTTTCACTTTAGAGCCTTTACTCAACTTTCCCTGCGGCGTTGTGGAACGTTCCGGGCTATAGAGTGGAGAACCAGCCCAGACACGAACATTATCACCGGTTACTTCGCCGATAGATGAATCTGAAGCGCTAATAGTTACGTATTGAGCTGAAATCCATGAAAAGCTTCCTTCCAAAGGCTGAATTCTTGACCATACCCCATCCATTTCACCCATGATTTTAACTTTATCGCCCTTATATAGCTTACCCCACTCGTAAAAAGCGGTACCTGGGCCAGTACGAACATATACACTATCGCCTGTAATTTCGGCATCATAAGGATAAGCCGCTGAATCTGATATACTAATCGAAGAAACTGACGAACCAGATGCACCATGAACAAGGCTAACAGAAGCCAGTCCGATAACAACGACGAAAAGCATGAAATTGAAAAGATATCTCATTTTTTATCTCCTTAAAAAAAGGTTTTCTTCCATAAAATATATTAGAGCATTTATCGTCTTCAAAATTACCACTCTTACCTATAGTTGTCAACTTTTTTATGCTATATTTTCCAAAGAATTAGGAAAAGTCTTGTTTTACAAATTGTCAAGTTTTACATTTCATAAAAAAGGCAGATAATTGTATTAAAAACGCATGAACAAGCTGGTATTAGACATATATTTTCATTAAGCTTTTTTGAATGTATAGATACAATAAAATTCCCAAATAACTGATATAGCAAAAATTAGCTTGTAAGTAATTCGAATTCCTTTGCGCTTAGGGATTGTCGTAGCTTTTGCAGGGCGATAAGCTCAATCTGGCGTATTCGTTCTTTGCTTAAATCAAGCTCCATACCGATTTCGATGAGAGTTTTCGTTTTCTTTCTGATTGGTGAGCCGATAAGACCGAACCTGTGAAGAATAATGTATTGCTCACGCTCATTCAGGTTATCCTTAATTACCTTAGTAAGGCTCTTGTGCGCTCTTTCAATCGCGGCAAAATCAGCGGTTTCCCCTGTTTGCATTTCACGGTGCATATCTGCCGCCCTGCTCTTGTCAATTCTCTCGAACAGTTCCGGCACTTTCTGAGCGAAATCTTTGGTAATTGTCCATGTTGCATAGGTAGCAAAACGCGAACCCTTTGCATAATCGAATTTCTCTACGGCATTCATCAAAGAGAAATTTCCCTCACTTATCAAATCAGACAAGCTTACTCGACTTGAAGTATGCTTACGGGCAACACTTACTACAAGCGGAAGATTCGCTTCGATAATCTTTCTTTTTATTTCTTCTGCTTGTGTCAAATACGATTCAATCTGTTTGAGCTTTCGGCCGGAAACACGCGTTAAAGATAAACCTATACGGTTTTTGTCAGCTAAATATTTGAGGTAGTTATATCTTCGAAATAATTCAATTTCATTATCCCTGTTCAGTACTGGCACATCTTTTAATGTCCGTAAATATTCTGGAAGCGAATGATCAGCCAAATCCACAAATTTCAAGTCAGTATGTGCGACGGGCCAAATATCATCAAGAGTCCCGGCTAAAAACTTCTCATTTACATTCTTTTCAAGAAATTCTTCACTTGGAATAAACTCTATTTTTTTCGAATGAATCAATTTGGCTCTTTTTGTATTTATTATCCTGTAAATCGAACTTTTATTACGGCTGAAACGCTCCATCAAATCATGGGTATTAACGCCCTGCTTGTAAAGTCGATAAATCTCCGCCGCCTGTGTAGGATCAATTACACCTGTAGATTGGCGCAGATTTCCTTTTTTCTGAGGATTCGTTTTTTCATAATTCATTAGAGTATATCTTATTGTCTCGAAGCATCTGCCCGTATCAGAACTGATTTTTCTGATTATCTGATGACGGGACAATTTCGTACTTTTAGAAAGTTTTATCGCTTTATTAATAATCTGTCTTTTATCCTGGATTGTAAGTTTTTGATATTTTTCGGCTTTATCGACTAAATCAGGACGAGATTTTATAAATTGTTCGACAGAAGATTGAAGAAATCCAAAACGCCTGGTTCCCTTTTTAAAGATGAATTTTTCACCGATTAAACCGAGTTTTCGCCAGCGATAAATTGTTTTTTTAGACACCTTAAAAGTTGCGGCAAGTTCTTCATATGTATAAACTTTCTCGTTTACCTCAGGTAATGTTCTGGCAATCTGTCCCGAAAGTTTGGATATGAAAACTCTCAGGTCCTCAAGTAAATTTTCCCCTTTAATAATCTCACTGCCGATTGCACTTTTGAGATGAAAACCTGTAATACGAAAGCAAACAAACTCGAAAGGATATTCCTTATCTTTTTCAATAATACCGAACAACTCTTCCGCGGCATCGAGTTGGTATCTTCTTTTCTTCTGCGGCGTAAACTTAAGCTGCCGCAGTAATTGAGCCAAACTTGGACTACTTATCTTTCGCATAATTATTCAGGTAATTAAAAAATAGCACTTTTTTACTCTACGGGCAAGCAAATATAGTTAGGTTAATATCTTTATGATACGCTAAATTATATCGTTTCTAAACAGGAATGTGTAATTTTCTTATTAATAAAAAAATGGGAATCCATTTTCGTTTTGGATTCCCATCAAATTTCTATAATTTCGCCTCCGCAACGAAATTATTTTTACAATTTTTTATTCAGGATATATGTTTATCATTGCCGATTCGTCATCCTTTTCGTACATCTCGATTTGCTGCGGCTCGGCCACTTTTCTATATCCCAGCGCCTTAATAACATCAAGCACCTCTGTCCAGGTTGGAAATGGCCTTGAATTTCGCTGCTTATACTCATCAATAGCCATGAGAAAATCAAACTGCTCCTGATTCATCTGCCCTTCTTCTGCAGATTTTCGTTCCAGGGTAAGCCTTCTTCCCGGTCCCCTTCTTCTATCAAGACCTAAACGTCTGTCAATTACACATTTTCTTCTTTCACGCTTGATCTCTTTTGTCTTGTCTATCATGTCTGTCCTCCAGCCCTCGTACGGGTATTATATAGCATAATCATTTTTATGCTAATATGCTAATTAGTTATCGTTCACAACATAAAGTTTATAGCATATTAATATTCATCATCAAAAAAATCTGCGTCGAAATCCGCGTCATTATCTTCTTCCAAAGCAAAATCATAAAAATCGTCATATGCCAGTTGGGATTCAATAACTACATGAGCCTCGTCAATATATTCTTCGGGAACCATGACAGCTATTTCATTTTTGGTTACATCATCATCCATACGCTCCTGCTCGCTTATAACAACTGGAATATCATTATTATCCAGCAAATGTTTGTATTCCAGCGCCTGCCCTGTATCCTCTGCAAATACTGCAACCACATATCCCTCTAAATTTACATGTGATTTGTGAACTTTTTTTGAACGTCTTGACATTTTTTTCTCCAAACACTTAATCTTAATTATTTATCGGTCCATAAACCGATTCTTCTTTTTCCTTTTTTTAATTGTGATTTTGTTGTACTTAATTATTCAATTACACACACATCACCTTCATTTTTTATTATTTTCGTCAAAATAATGAAGGTCGATAATGTAAATTTAATGTTTCTAAGGAAAAAAATAAAAAAGGCGAAATCTCGTCATAAATGCCTCCATACAGGCCAAATCAAATGATTTATTATTACATATTAACTTATTGGAATTTTGTGTAATTTTATTTCTTTTTAATATTTTTTTGTTGCAACTCTTTTGTACATATGTAATAACATCAATAATTGTTGTGTCAGGCATCCTGAATTGGCGCCAGACTACTTATATTTAGGATAACTTTTAAAATAAGGAGGTTTTTAATGGCAAAGAAAAAAGAACCGTTGATCGTAGCCAGCAAAGTGAAAGCATACATTAAGAGCAAAAAGATGATGACATCATCAGAGACTCTTGAGCCAATTAGTGACAAAGTATATGAAATACTTGACGCAGCAATTGCCCGAACAAAGGCAAACCGACGCAGTACGGTAAAACCACAGGATCTGTAAAACAAAATATAAAAGCTTTATATCCGACCAGAGAGGCACTTTTATAAAATAATACCTTCTGGTTTTGTATTTTGCATTTGTTATGAAAACCATTTTTGGACAAGCTGTTCTGCCTCTCAAGTGGTGGAATGGCTTGTTTAACATTACTTAAGGGTCAATTAAAAGCATTATCAGTATTAATTTCTTGTATTTTAAAAGATTTTTTGAACTAAAATCACCTAAAATCCCGATTTATACTTATAGTACAGGAGCAAATGACTTATAATTTCAATGAAAATGGTTAAGGTTACTATTTTTCCTGCCGATAATGAGATTTTATTGGCCGTTCGTATTATTTTTTTGTTTTAATAACAAAAGCCTAAAATAAAGAAAACTAATTTATTAAACTTTATAATTATTTACAGGTACTTTATATGAGAATATTCATGTTAGGTTGGGAGTTTCCGCCATTTATTAGCGGTGGTCTTGGTACGGCCTGCTATGGTCTTACAAAAGCTATGGACCAGCTTGGCATGAAAGTGACGTTTGTTCTGCCCAAAGCAGTTGATAGCAAATATACGACGCATGTCAAACTGCTCTCACCAGGTTCACATATGTCACAGGCCACCTCTTATGAAAAAGAAGAATTGAAAAATGTCAAATTCCGCTCTTTGAATTCTATTTTGCAGCCTTATTCAACACCTAAAACATATCAAAATCAAATCGAAGAAATTTTACGACAAAAAAAAATACTATTTGGTGACAGCAATATCTTATCTAATCAATCGGCTGATTCCACAGATTACAGCCATGATATGTATACAGAAATTCATCGATACGCTGCTATGGCCGCTGAATTATCGATAGATGAGGATTTTGACATTATTCACGCTCATGACTGGATGACTTATCCTGCTGGAATAGCAGTAGCCGCATTGAGTAAAAAACCCCTCGTTATACATGTACATTCAACTGAATTTGACCGCAGCGGCGAGCATGTCAATCAGGAGATATATGATATTGAACGCCTTGGCATGGAACGTGCCGATAAAATCATTGCGGTAAGTTATTTTACACGTAATATTATCATTAGCAGATACGGCATAAGCGGTGACAAAGTCGAAGTTGTTTATAACGGCGTCGAAAGAATCGGTAACTGGTCGAATTTAACTGATACGGGAATAAAGAAAGAGGAAAAAATTGTCCTTTTCTTAGGCAGAATTACAATGCAGAAAGGACCTGAGTATTTCCTTCTCGCAGCGAAAAAAGTCCTGGAAGTTATGAACGACGTTAAATTTGTTATGGCTGGTTCAGGTGATTTAATACATAAAACAATTGAAATGGCAGCACAACTTGGTATCGGCCATAAGGTTCTCTTTACCGGTTTTCTCAGGGGCGATGATGTTAAAAAAATCTATAAAATGGCAGATATTTATGTAATGCCATCTGTTTCGGAGCCTTTCGGTATAGCTCCATTGGAAGCACTTGACCATGATGTTCCCGTAATTATCAGCAAACAAAGCGGTGTTTCAGAGGTTTTAATGCACGCTCTGAAAGTTGATTTCTGGGATGTAAATGAAATAGCTAATAAGATTATCGCTGTTTTGAAGTACCCGCCGCTTCAAATGACTTTAAGAAGTCATGGAAATTTTGAAGTAAGAAAGTTGCGATGGGTTGACGCGGCCGCTAAATGTGCTAAAATTTATGAAGAAACTTTAGCACCAGCAGGAGTATAATTTCGTAAGACATAATACGTCCTGCGTGGTGTGATTATCTAACTACTCAATACGATAATAGCAATACGAAAGTCGATTATGTCATCTATATGTTTTTATTTTCAGGTTCATCAGCCTTACAGACTAAGGCACTACACTGTTTTTGATACCAATAGCGATTATTTTGACGACTACAAAAATGCTTCTATCTGCAGAAAAGTCGCCAATAAGTGTTATCTTCCAGCGAATCGCTTACTTCTTGATGTGATAAAGCAATATGAAGGGAAATTCAGAATTTCATATAGTATCACAGGCACACTTCTCGAACAGCTCGAACATTATGCTCCTGAAGTTCTAAGTACTTTCGATGCTCTTGCACAAACTGGATGCGTCGAATTTTTAGCTGAAACATACTATCACAGCCTCAGCTTTCTCTACTCAAGAAACGAATTTACAGAACAAATACAAAAACATTCCGAAGCTATAAAATATTATTTTGGCCAGACACCCAAAGTTTTCCGAAACACTGAACTGATTTATAATAATGACCTGGCACAATATATTGAATCTCTGGGACTTTTCGATGCGATTATATCAGAAGGCGCCGACCATATATTGGGCTACAGAAGTCCGAACTTCGTTTATAAACCCACCGGCTGCCAAAATCTTAAATTATTACTGAAAAACTATTCCCTTAGCGATGATATAGCGTTCAGATTCTCCAATCGCGACTGGGCACAATGGCCGCTAACCGCGGACAAATTTGCCCATTGGGTTAATAATGTCAATGGAAATGGTAATGTAGTTAATCTTTTCATGGATTATGAAACTTTCGGTGAGCACCAGTGGGAAGATACAGGTATTTTCAATTTTATGCGCCACTTACCAGAAGAAATACTCAAACACCCAGACAATAATTTCAAAACACCGAGCGAAGTCGTACAAGCATATGACGCGGTAGGTACAATTGATATACCGCATATCATAAGCTGGGCTGATACCGAAAGAGACCTTTCCGCATGGTTAGGTAACGCAATGCAATCTAATGCGATACATGAGTTGTATCGTATTGAAAACTCTGTTAAGAACACCTTAGACGAAAGATTGGTTTCTGACTGGAGAAAATTGCAGACTTCGGACCATTTCTATTATATGTGCACAAAGTATTTCTCCGATGGTGATGTACATAAGTATTTCAATCCGTACGATTCACCTTACGAATCGTATATTAACTTTATGAATGTTCTTGATAATATGCAGAGACGTTATTTAGAACTGGGAAATAATGCCGAAAAGAATTGCCTTGAATTTAACGATCCAAAGCAATCCCCAAAAACTCATAAAGATAATAAAATTAAAATTGTTGAAACCAGGAATAAAAAGATTTCGAGTTTTCAGATAACTGACGAGACCGTTAATTCCTGAAAAAATGATTTTTAATCTTAAAACAGTCTCTGAATAGGATTTTTTCACAATATATTATTTAGTATAAATGGAGTTATACTGTGTTAACACTGCAAAGTAAATACAATCAGAATCCGTTATTAATCTCAACCCAAAATCAGTCCATTGATAACCTCTTAAACAGACAATGGCTTTTAACAAACGGATACGGCGGGTACGCTTCTTCATCCATTTCAGGATGCAATACGAGCAGTTATCACGGCCTGCTAATAGGAGCACTCAATCCGCCGGTAAAAAGAGTAATGGCTCTTTCAAATTGTATTGATACAGTTGTATGTGACGGGAAATCATTTAATCTCACACCTTGTGAATTTCCTGACAAGTTTGAAACGGAGGGTATTGCATATTTAAGGCAGTTCCGTAAAGACTTTGGCGTGCATTTTTCTTATGAGATTTATGATAGCGGCGTAAAACTGGAAAAATCCATATATCTTCTACGTGATGCCGATACAGTTACAATAGTTTACGATTTTATCGAAGTAAACTCCCCTATCGAATTTTACAGCCGGCCTTTAGCAGGACTTCGTGACTTCCATTCAATACAAAAATCCAGTGAACCTTTGTACTCAACTCCAATTGAAAATGGCGTATCAGTAAGAAGATATGACCCGGACGGTTGTGAGTTGATTTTAACATCTCCCAATGCCCAGTTCATAGAAGACCAGCAATGGTGGTTCAATTTCATGTACCGTGACAATCAGGAAAGAGGATTGAATCACATGGAAGATTTATGGACGCCGGGATTTTTTAAGAGCTGGATAGATGCGCCTTCGCAAATTGTACTTTGGGCAAGCCTCTTGCCATGCGACAATAACTCCCAGTCACACCATCCGGTTCATCATGATATTCAGGCTGAAATTGAGGATTTGCAAAGTTATCACAAGAATCTCATATCAACAATAGAAAAAACAGGTAGCGATATTCCCCTGCTTGATAATGGTAAGGTAACCATCCCCCATTCTTTCATTGATGAAACATTTTCCATTGCTGCGGACCAATTTATCGCAAAAAGAAATAAAGACGACATTCCACGAACGACAATCATTGCCGGCTATCCATGGTTTATGGACTGGGGCAGAGACGCTTTTATTTCCATGCCCGGTCTTTTACTCTCGACAGGCAGATTCGATGAAGCTAAGTCTGTCTTAACTACTTTTGCATCCGCCTTGTATAAAGGAATGGTTCCATCGCGTTTTGATGATGAAAACAATACGGCCTGCTTCAATAGTGTAGATGCCTCATTATGGTTTATCAACGCCGCGTTTCAATATTTTCATGCAACCAATGATAGTAAAACTTTCATAAAAAGATTGCTTCCTTCCATAGAAGAAATCATCAACGCTTATGAAAACGGAACTCGTTTCAATATTCACGCTGATATTGATGGACTTATCACAGCAGGCAGCCCAAATACGCAATTAACGTGGATGGACGCAAAATATGACGGCATAACATTTACTCCAAGATATGGAAAAGCCGTAGAAATTAATGCTCTCTGGCATAATAATCTTTGCTTGTTGGCAAATTTCTATTCAGAGCTGGCACAAAAAAGTAAAACTTCTTTAAAAGAAACTAAAAAGTCAAAGTTCTATCAGGAAATGGCAGACGATATAAAAACAAGTTTCTGCAACCATTTCTGGAACGAACAAAAGAATTACCTGAACGACTGCATCACAACAGAAGGGCTAATCGATGATAACCTCAGACCTAACCAGATATATGCAGTATCACTTGATTATTCACCATTATCAGCCGAACAACAGAAAGCCGTTGTAAAAGCCGTCCAGGATAGCCTTCTCACACCTTACGGCCTGCGATCATTAAACACTTCGGCCCAAAACTACAAAGGCAAATACACTGGCCCGCAAAGATACAGGGACGAAGCATATCACCAGGGAACTGTCTGGGCATTTTTAATTGGCCCGTTCATAGACGGCTACCTGAAAGTCAACGAGTTCTCATATGAAAGCAGAAGAAATGCAGAAGAAATGATTCAGCCTTTACTTAAACACTTAATTGAAGATAGCTGTATCGGAAGCGTCTCAGAAATATTTGACGGCGACTCGCCCCACTATCCCAAAGGCTGCTTCGCCCAGGCCTGGAGCGTTGCAGAGTTGTATAGAGCCTATAAACTCGTAACCGGCTGATTTCCCGCTAATAAAAATCTTTATTGACAAAACCCTTATAAATATAATATATTTC
>JAFGPS010000148.1 GCA_016936075.1 Sedimentisphaerales bacterium
GAAATGTTCGGCGAACAGGAACAAAAATATCTGGAAGATGCATTGCAGACAAAGGTCGATTCCCGCCTGCCGGGAGCAATTCTCAAAGGAACGATCGTTTCGCAAATCGGTAACGATGTTATTGTAGAAGTCGGCCTGAAAAGCGAAGGTATTGTCGATTCAAGCGATTTTGACAGCCCCGACGAAATAGTAATCGGTAAAGAAATTGATGTTCTTCTTGAAGACACAGATTCCGAAAGCGGCCTGGTCCTTCTGAACAAGCGTAAAGCTGATGTTATAAAGGGTTGGGAAACTATCCTTGAAACCAAACAGGAAGGCGATGTAGTAGAAGGTAAAGTAATTAGACGCATAAAAGGCGGATTGCTTGTGGATATTGGCGTACCTGTATTCTTGCCGGCATCACAGGTAGATATAAGGAAGCCTGGCGATATAAGCAGATTTATCGGAAAATCCGTGGACTGCAAAATCCTCAAGATTGATGAAGAAGGAAGAAATATCGTCATTTCCAGACGTAAATTAATTGAAGAAGAAAGAAAGAGCAGCAAAGAAAAGATTCTTTCCGAAATCGAAGTAGGACAACTCAGGACAGGTATCGTGAAGAATATCGCAGATTTCGGCGTATTCGTAGATTTGGGAGGCCTCGATGGTCTTCTCCATATTTCAGATTTGAGCTGGGGAAGAATTTCACATCCGTCAGAAGTTGTCGAACTGGATCAGGAAATCGAATGCATCGTTGTTGCAGTAGATAAAGAACACGAGAAAATCTCGTTAGGTCTCAAACAGAAAACATCCAGTCCGTGGGATGATGTTGTAAATCGTTATCCAATAGGATCCAAAGTCACAGGCAAAGTCGTAAATGTAATGAGTTACGGCGTATTTGTCAGACTTGAAGACGGAATAGAAGGCCTCGTTCATATCAGCGAAATGAGTTGGACAAAACGTCTTGCTCATCCAAATGAACTTGTAAATCTCGGTGATGATATCGAAGTAATAGTTCTGAACGTTGATAAAGATAAGCAGGAAATTTCGTTAGGTTTGAAACAAACCCAAACAAATCCATGGGCAATAGCTTCACAAAAATACCCAGTTGGAGCAGTAGTTACCGCAACTGTACGAAGTTTAACTAATTTCGGTGCTTTTGTTGAAATCGAGCCGGGTATCGATGGTATGATACATATTTCAGACCTTAGCTGGACAAGAAAACATGGTCATCCAGGCGAAGCACTTCAGAAAAACCAGGAAGTCAAATGTGTCGTTCTCGAAGTCAACGAGGAAAAACGCCGCATTTCACTTGGTATCAAGCAAATTTCCGAAGATCCGTGGATTCGTGCAATTCCTGAGAAATATATCCCAGGCCATATTATTAAGGGTAAAGTTGCAAAATTAACGAATTTCGGTGCATTTGTTGAGCTTGAGTCCGAATTGGAAGGCCTGCTCCATATATCAGAACTTGCTGATCATAAAGTCGATAAGCCGCAGGATGTTGTAAAAGTCGGCGATGATGTCGAAGTCAAGATTCTGAAAGTGGATACTGATGCAAGAAAAATTGGTTTGAGTCTGCGAAGAGTTCAATGGGCAGAAGAAGAAGCTGCTGAAGAAACACCAGCTCAACCAAAACATGTCCCTGAAGGTCCTGAAACAATACTTTCAAATGCCGCGGCAGAGCTAATCATGAAATCACAGCAAAAAAGCGAAGTTGAAGAAGAGGAACAGGAACAGCAGGCAAGTAACGAAAGTGAAAGTGAGCCGGATCAACAAAAAACCGAAGAATCTGAATCATAAAAATATTTAGAATCTAAAGTAAAAATTACATATCAACTAAGTGTAACATCCTTATATATATGGAGTTACACTTAGTTTTTTTTAAACTACCGCTTAATAAGATATTTCCCTTGACGTTAATATAGGCAATATGGTACAAATAAGCATATAAACTAAAGGATTCTGTAAATGTTCTGTTATTCGAAATTTTAGATAATCTCTATTTTCTGGGCAATCGCCTAACGTTAGGTGAAGAAAAATTTAGATTTATTAACATATTAGGACTGTTTTAACAGAAAATTTCGAATAACAAGCTATATCAGATTACTCCACGGAGGGTTTACTAATAATAAGCCAGTTTTTTATGGGTATCAGGCTTGGCATGAAGGTAGTGTAATTTCAATAAAGATTAAGTCTTTATAACGAAAAAACATAGATTCTGGCTTTTATGAAATAAAAACGTATTAATGTTATATCTTATTATTTTGCATACCGTTACGAATAGTAAGTTTTTTCTTATCTATTTTGCTGAAACGGCTTACTATCATTGCGGCAGCGGTATCACCAGAAGCGTTAATCATCGTAGCAGGCGGATCGACAAGAGTTCCGAGCATAGATATAACAGGCAATGCTTCAGGTCCAAAACCATAAAGTGATACAATCAGTGCTTCACCAATAAAGCCCCCTCCCGGGATACCGCTCATTACTACGCCGCACAACAGTGATATTCCAACCGCACCGGCAAAAGTCCCTAAACCTGTAAATTCTTTACCAGCAAAAGAAAAGAGAACGGCGATTTTAAGAATTGCCGCAAGACAAGAGCCGTCCATATGAATAGTCGCTCCTATCGGAAGCACAATTTCTCGCACATCTTCAGGGACACCAATTCGCTCAGCGGCTTCGAGATTCGCAGGTAAAGCTGCAAGACTGCTTCCTGTACCAAGAGCAGTCAATGCAGCAGGTGGAATATTAATCCAGAATAATTTCATCCCTTTACGCCCTGCCGCAATGAAGGTGTATAAAGAAAAGCCAATTATGAAATATACCAGTGCCACAGGATAATATAAACTTACGGCACGTGCATATGTCCCTAAAAGATCCGGACCGAATACACCAACAAGATATGCAAAATACGCTCCAAGACCTATTGGTGCATAATACATAATAATTTTGATAAGCTTACCCATTACTTCCGAACCGGAGACAAGAAAATTTCTGAACGCTTGACCTTTTTCACCTGCAGCGTGGGACGCAAGACCTACGAGAATGGAGAAAATAATCAGAGGCAGAATGTTTTGCCGGGAAAGCAGGTTCGGAAAATCACGAACAGTAAGAGTTTCGACTATTCTTTCAGAAATATCGCCTGTATCCTGTAAGACAGGTTCTTCCCGATCAAACTTTATATTCCTGGCTGGATTAAAAATCTTAACTGATACGAGCATTAAGCATGATGAGATTATTCCTGTAATTACAAATACAATTAACATCCTCCCTGCTATCTTGCCAAGCCGCTTAATATTATTATTGGCCGCTATAGCAGAAGACAATGAAAAGAACACTAACGGCACAACCGCGGTGAAAAGCAGATTCAAAAATATATCACCCAGTGGCTTTAATACTTCTGCTTTGGCTTTAAATATCAGACCAATCAATGCACCAATACAAACGGCACATAAAAGAATTATCGTGAAACGCCATTGTTTTAGAAATGTTGATACTTTCTTTTTTTGTTCCATAGGTTTCTATTGATTAGTTTTGCTCTACATAAATTAATTTATCTGTTTTAAAGCCTGAATCATCCGCGATTTCGATTAAGTTATCTATTATATTTTTATCGATAGTTTTTTCACGTGCCAAAATCCATAGATACTTGCGAGTCGGGCCGCATACTAATGCGTATGAGTAACCTTCCTTATCGAGGTTTATAATATTATAGCCACCGTAAAATGGCCAAAAGAAAGTGACTTTTAATCGCCCTGTTGTTTTATCATCTATAAAATAAGCCTTACCTTTGACTTGCTTCCACTTGGATTTTTTCGTGTCGAATCCCTTATTTAATACGTCAATACCGCCATCATCCCGAAGGGTATATGTTGCTGAAACGTTAGTAAGTCCTCTCTCGAAACTATGGTCAAGTCTCGCGATTTCATACCAGGTTCCTGTATATTTTTCAACTTCAAACTTATCAATAGCTTTTAATCCAGAAGGAATTCCGGCACATCCAGTGAACAAAAAAGAAAGTATCATAGTCAATATTACCTTTTTCATATTTCTTCCCTTGATTTGAAATTTAACTGCTCACAATGTAGATTTCCATTTATATAACCACATACTATCATTATTTACCGAATACCACATGAATAGCAAGAAAAAAGGCTCGATATTTTGCAGTACCGAGCCTTAAAATAAAACATTCTTTTTTTTCAACAGGATTTATGTATCAGAAGAATACGCTTCTTCATTAAATGTTATTTCTCTTCGCAATTGTTTAATAGCCTTACTTTCAGTTGTGTACTGAAGAATTTCATTTTCCTGCGGCTTCTGCTTTAACGTTGCTCCGCCGCGATAGATATCCAGAAGTTCCTTAAGCATAAATTCAATAATTGTCATTTGCTTATTAGTGAATGAGCTGTTAAAAACAGTTTCCGAATCTTCATCATTTTTCATAAGCTCGAGATACTTTCCAATCAAGCTGAAAAGTAACAAAGAACCCTCAACACGATTGTTTCCTGATATCGAACCAGTATCTGGCAAAACAGGGAAAATAATATTCTTAAAAAATTTCAAATAGCTTTGCTGCTCATCTCCTAATAAGTTTGAATTTTCCAACTCTCTATTTCGACCTTGATGTGGGTCAGAAAAAGCAGACCAACTCCTCAACAATGCATCCCAATCAAGTTTATTAGAAGCCGCCTGGCGTCGTAGTAAATCAAATTCAGGAGCTTCATTTACATATTGTGTTTTGCGATATTCGCGAATAGGAATCGCAAGAACACTTTTTCTTGTGTGAAGCACATTAGAATATATATCGGCATACCTTTGTTCCATTGCGGCCGCCGTAACTTTTGAGCTTGCAAGATATGATTGAAGTTTCATATCCAGCCATGAACTATCACCATTGGTTTGATTGTAATACATTTCAGAAAGCTCTATGAGTTTACCCAGAATATCTCTAGGTGCATTGTAGTAGAAATCACCGTCATTTTCATACGGTCCAACCAACATGCCGCTCAAACCATCTTCGATGTATTCTAAAGGCCCTCCGCTTCGAGTAGCAATGTTAATACCGCCGTTACGTGCAGAACGCTGATCGGAAGTACCGCACGCTTCCTGCTGCGGCATAGGACAATTAATACAAATATCAGCACCAATACCCTGCATTTTCAGAAGATTTGTATCAGAATTCGGTACATAGACAAAACGGCCTCTCAAATCAGGCCTCTGCATCCAGCTTACAAATTCTTCTACCCACCCTTCTTCCTCCGAGCCTTCGGGTGCAATACCTCCTACAACGACCTGCATTTGTAAGCCGTTCATGCGGCCGTAACGCGTATCAATTACTTCATCTTTATTAGCGCAAATAACATGGATAATATCTTTCAATACAGGCAATTGACTTTTATATTTCACCATCCTTCTTATCATCCATACCGTTGGCAAATCAGGATCAAGAGTCACGCCATCTTCACTTATAACATTGCCATCTTTATCAGTAATACCGGCTGTTCGCTTTTTAATTTCAGCGAAAGACAAAGCTTTACCTTCTTCTGATACCCTGATAAGAGTTTCTTCGCTCGGTGACATTTGGTTTAATTCAAGTTTCAATAGCTCATCCATTATCCATGTGTCACCTGAACCATTGAGTACACCTTCTACTTTTCGCTCATAAAATGGAAACAAAGTCTGCGTAGCTAAGGCATGCTCATTACTAACTCCATTTGCTACATCGCATAATTCAAGCGCACCTTTCGAGAAATCTATCAGGCATTGGCCGTCCTGATGTACAGAAAACTTTCGCCAGAATTCTTCATAGTCATCCTGGAGGAATCTCATCGCATAACGTGCTCTTCCGACGTCACCATCTGTAAGCCTGTTGATATAGAATCTTTCCAAACCAGCCGGCACAACTGTATGATTTGTGTAAACTACACTTGTTTTGCTAAAGGTTTTATCTCCTTTAATTACCGCGGCTGCATCTGCGACATGACCTTCGTTAAGATGAAGGATGTCCGGAACAACATTTAATGTTTTGAGTAGTATATAAACACACTCAGCGAAAACTGTCTCCTGGAGGAATCGATGTTCCCGACCAAAACCATAATGTGTTCTATCATCCGGGTAAAGGACATCGAATACTTCAGGACAATAGAATAGATACAGAAGAGTCCCGCCTCGATTGATGCTATATAATTCTACAACGTGTTTCTTATCCTGAGAAGTATTTGTTATATCCCATCCCCATACATCGAATTGTATAGGATTGTTCCGAATATCGACAACGTGTTTAACAGGCTGTCCTTCATAAGTGACCTCTTTATAGCTCAACTTCTGCCTGCCATTTTCTATTGACTGGATTAGACGCTTTTTGTAAAGAGGCATACAGCCAAAAGCCTGGTCAATTCCAATCGCATTGAGACCTTCAAGTTTATCTCCGAAATATACTCCCAGGCCACCTTTTGCATTTGCTTCTCGCGCATCTCCTTGAAGTTCAGGAATACAACCTTCCATCGAAAGTGTAATAAGAATTTTATCTTTAAGTTGAGGTAAGTGTTCGTCTATCCAGGTGTTTTTTGATCTCTTCATACATTTTTACCAATAAATAAATATCTCTGCAATCTTTAAACAACAGTTGCTTTCTAATTAATTCATAATGCCGCTGAAACTTAAATTGTAATTGTTTGGCCAAAACTTTTACTATTTCAATTTCACCTTTTAACTTTTCTATAAAGTTAAATCGGCACATTACATTTTAATTCTTGAAGCACTTAATTTCTGTTCAGGCTTAGTAAATTGGTATGGATTAAAAGACGCAATGATATAAATGATAAAGAGATTTGCCGCATTTCTTCACTACCCTCATATCTCATATTAACACCTTTACTGTCTTCTCTAATATGTAACAACTATCCCATATTAGTCCCGATAACTGAAAATTCTATTCAGTAAAATATTTTTCAATAATTTGAAAAAAGTTGAATAAAAAATCAATTTTTCAATTAAGAATTGAACTTTGAAAAGACAAATAATTGTTTATGTAAAAAACTAACCGTAATCTAACTTGTTTGAGATTTTAATGTTAATCCGTATAAAACCCCCAGTATAAGCATCTCAACAAGCCCTGTGATAAGATAGTAAAATACAGTTTCGATTGGAACTTTATACATCATCCAGCTTGAAGCGGCACTCATTACGACACGAAAAAACCAGATTAACAAAGCAAACGATACCCCTTTTACCAATCCCGACTGGCCGGGCAAACTTTTGAAAATCATAAGAAAAACAGCGGCCATGATAAAACCATATGCAAGGTCTATTACAATTCCGGCCGGGACGTTTATTGTAGTTCGTGCGATTGGTTTATAAATTTCGTTGAGTTTTTGAGCTAATGGATTAGCATTTATCATACCATCAAGAAATCCGAATAAAATCCCACTCACTATACTTACAATAACATATTTTATCATAAGGTTGCCCTTTCTGTAAAATAAGAGTTCATTACTCAAAAACAGCCGCATTTTATTAAGGAAATGTACTGATTATTTCAGAAATAGCAAGAAAAAAGGCTCGTTACTTAAATAGCACCGAGCCTTCTTTTTTTACAAATATTATAAAGTTTAATTGTCAGAAGAATAAGCATCTGTTCCATCAATTATGAGTTCTTTTCGTAATTGTTCGATTGCGATTGGGAACTCTATTGCGATATCATCGGTCTTATTCTGGACATCGTCAATTTTTTGCTGCAACTGATTTTGACTCTGTTTGATAATGTTCACAGAATCTACCAAGGCAAGCAGGTCGTTCTTCATCTTTTCCTGGAATTCGCTTTGCTCCTGGTTATTGGTTGTTGATACTGTAACAAGATCTCCTATTTTACCTTGCAAAATGACCTCTAACTTAGATAGACTTTGCTCGAAAGTACCAATATTCCCTGCAACCTGCTCTACACTTTCCTGCATCTGCTGGATAGCGGCCTGCCATTCCTGGCTGTTCTGCTCTATTGAATCCACTCTCTCGGATATTTGCTGGCTATATGTATTAACAGTCTCATGAAGATTCATCTGCTCCTGACCTATAGAGGAAATATTCTCAGCAACTTCCCTTGTGTCGTCCTGCATTTGTTCAAATCCAGTCTGTAGATTTGACTGATTCTGCTCGATTAATGCAACCCTCTGCGATAACTGGTTACTGCTGTTTTCCAATATACCATTTAGCTCATTCTGCTTTTGACCAAGTGAAGTAACATTATTGCCAACTTTAGCTGTCTCATTATGCGAGACTACCAAACCGGCTTTAAGAATAGATTGATTTTGAGCTATTTCAGATAAATAATTCGCAAGCTGCAGAATATCTTTCTGAGAACTATCATATAATTCCAACTGCTTGTCACTAAGTTCAGAAAGATTATTTGCAACCTTTGCTGTTTCGTTATGCGATACAACCAGTCCGGTTTTTAGAACTTCCTGATTATGAGAAACCTTGCTCAATTGGTTTATTATCTGGTTTATAGTGTTTATGGTGCTTTGTGATGATTCGTAAAGTTTTGCCTGATCACTACTAATCGCCGCAACTTCTAATGATACTTTCGACGTCTGGTTCTTTGAATGCTCTATATAAGCAAGAAGATTGTCCTGACCTTGCTCAATTAAAGCAACTTGTTCTGTAAGATTTAAGCTGTTATTCTGTACAGCACTATACAATTCAGTCTGCTTTTGTTCTATTGCAGAAAGATTATTTGCAACCTTTGCTGTTTCGTTATGCGATACAACCAGTCCGGTTTTTAGTACTTCCTGATTATTAGAAACATGATTTAATTGATTGGTTATCTCATTGATGCTATTTCGTGATGACTCATACAATCTTACTTGCTCACTTCCAAGAGCAGCAACTTCAGAAGATACTTGTAATGTCTGATTCTTTGATGCTTCAATACCAGCAAGCAGGTGATTCTGGCCCTGCTCAAGTATAGCAACTTTTTCAGAAAGTTGGTCGTTATTATTCTGGACAGTGTTAAAATATTGATCCTGCTTTTGCTCTAATATATCTATATTATTAGCAACTTGAGCTATTTCATTATTCGATACAGCTAAATCCTTCTTCAAAACTTCCTGATTATTAGAAACATGGTTCAACTTACCTGCTAATTGTGTAATGCTATTTTGTGAAGACTCATACAATCTTTCCTGCTCATTGCCAAGTGTGGCTACTTCTGACGATACTTTCAATATCTGATTCTTCGAATCTTCGATACCAGAAAACAAACTATTCTGCCCCTGCTCAAGTAAAACAACCTTTTCGGCAAGTTGGTTATTATTATTCTGAACTGTATTGTATAACTCAGCCTGTTTCTGTTCCAATACGGTCAGATTATTCGCTACATGGGCTGTCTCATTATGTGATACGACCAATCCAGTCTTTAAAACTTCCTGATTGCCAGAAACCTTGTTCAATTGGTCCGCTACCTGTTTAATACTTTCTTGAGATGTTTCGTAAAGTTTAATCTGTTTGTCAGAAAGTGAGCTTACATCCTCAGCAACAACTTCTGTTTCTTTTTGCACATCCTGAATTTTCTTAACAAGCTCATTTTGATTCTGCTCAATATATTCTGTCATATTTGCAAGATACTCTGCATTTGACTGTATCATTGACTGCAATTGAGCCTGATTATCTTCGATTTTGGCAAATTGCTTACTACAACCAGCCAGGCTAATAAAGATTATCAGGGAGAAAATAAATGCGCTTTTTCTAACAATCTTCCTTGTTTCCAATCCTTTCTTCATTTCGAATCCTTCCACTTTTTTAATAAATTGAAATAAATGAGCGTATAATCCACCCAAGTGTATATCGGCAAAAACAATACTTATGCTTGAATATTTATAGGACGGTCAATAAAAAGGACGTAAAAAAAGGAGCTAACAACAAACCATTCTTTCGTTGCAAAAAGAGGAAAATATTAAAAATATGATTTGGATAATTCCCTACTGCTGTAAACAAATATCTCTATCGACATCAAGGAAATACAATAATAATACAAATTCGGATATAGCAATAGTATCCTATCGATAAAGATAAATCCAGATTATCAACGACGTGTTCTTCGATTGTTCTGCTGGCCGCTTCTTGCTTGCTCGATATCTACCGTACTATTGCCCCACGATTTTAAAGCTTCATATTTGTCGTTCAGATGGCTCTGTACAAAATTATATGCATGGTACAATTCGGACGGCCATATTTGAAGATTCGGCCTTGCTGTAGCCGGCATTTGCAGGATTTCTTCTCCATCGTAAGTGTACATCATATTATGATAAGGTACAGGATTCATTGAACTACTGCCTGCCCATTCAGAGACACGAACAACATCTACCATAACAGCGCCAGTAGTAAAATCGATAGTCTCCATTTCATCAAAATCTGATATACTGTCTGAAGTTAATGTATCATCGGATTCTTTTGGTTCTACTTCGGCAAGACCACCAATCATTTCACCCTGGGCGACCCTATCATAAACTTTTTTATACCAGTACCCCAAATGAAGTTTATAGACTGATACACTCACTGTTTTAGCGGCTTCCTGTACTTCACCAGCAAAGAAATAAATTTTTCCCGGTATATCAACTTCATCTGTAACATCGGAGAAACTGCTCCAGAAAATAATCTCATCATTTTCATTCTGTGCAGTTGGGTTTAACAAACCAACTCGAACTCGATACCTGTAAGTATTATCCGGCTGAGCAGTATCATCATGCGCCCAAAATAAAATCGGCTCACTTATTTTTTTGAAATCAGTTGTATTGGTAAGGATAATCGATTCATAAACATCATATACCTGGTCAACATATAATTCATCCTGAGTTGTTGTATTATTAGTCGTTGTTTCATTCGTGGTTGAGCCTCTATTTCTTCTCGTAGTATTAGCGTTTGTATTATAGTTCGCAGAATTACCACTTCTTCTACTTCCCCCCCCGCGACTTCCAGAATTCGTTGATGTCGAACCAACTCCTCCGGTATTAAGAGTATTGCCTCCCCGTTTTCTTCTTGTATCCGAGGAAGTAGTACTATTAGTAGCCTCCTCTTTCTTGGAATCTTTTTTCAGAGCTTCGACAAAATCTTTATGCAATTCCGGCGGCAACCATTCTTCATTAGCTGATGCAATCTGATATGGTTCCGGCTGCAAAAGCTCCAGTTGTGTTATTGTGTGATTTAATTGGAATTTATATACCTCTAAACCGCCAAGAGGAAGGTCCGAAAAGTTTTCGACAACCTTAAATAATTTCCGGTTATAATCTATTTGGGTTCGAGGAACATTTTCCCAATCACTCCATTGGCCGTCTGAAATTAAACGCTGCCTTTGCAGATTGACCTGCGCAAAAATTGGCTTTGCTTTACATGGATCAGCCATCTCTCCATTATTATAACACTTGTTAAACTCATCAACTATACTTTTAATGTCAATATTACCTGAAACTGTAATAAAATCGAGATCATTAGGTTCACTATTACCATTCTGATAAGGTTTACTTTTAGTAATTTCTTCAATCGGTTCATATACGACAGATCTTATATACTCAACTGCGGCATTGGTAACCTTAATTTTATTAATATCAGGTTCCGGATATGAAGTATTTGGGTCTTTTTTGGGCTTCACAGGTTTGGAGAGAGCAATAAAATCTGTATCTTCTAAAGGATTTTCAAATAATAAAGAATAATTTCTTTTATCCGGGGGAATAATATCGAACAGTTCAGATTCATTCTTTTTAATCTTCTCTTTGACATCCTCAAGAATTTGCACATCAAGATAACCTGGACTAAAGTTTTTTCCATCGTATTCGACAACATTTGGAGTTAAGAGAACACGAGTAATTAAAAGCCATGAACACAAAAGTCCGACAATAATTAATATTATCTTCTCTACATGCTCTTCAAGAAAGCCGCCTATTTTTTTTATCATCTTTCTTATCCAGTCTTCAATTGATATTAATCATTTTTAATAATTTTCTTCGAATAAATCCTTAACGGATTGCGGCTTAACATCTTCATAACCCTTTTTATTAAAGAGATACTCGCATGTCAATTCCACTTCCGCTACATCGTCATCACCATACCAGTAAAAATTATGGTTTTCGTTTTTCATATTTACTGACTTTACCATTATATCAAGTATTGTAATCTGATTATGTTTATAGGTATAAGTCTGTCCGGTTTTATCAATATACTTATGCTCCTTGGCGCTACATAGCTCCTTGAAAAAACGAGCTAAATCATTTGTATTTACAACAAACTTTGCTCCAAAATGTATAACATCATAATTTGTATCACAATATCTTCCCGTAAGTGTTTCCTTTGGAATCACGTCCCCAGTAATAAAATATTGAGGTCTATCATCATAACTCTGTGAAGAACCACCATCATTATTTCCGATAGAAAAATTGCTACTTTTTAATTCATCTGTAAAATAAACTTTCATCAGACGTTTTACCGGGGCAGTCACAAGGCTTTTATGACCTTCATTCATGGCGATAATCGTATCAAAAACATCTTCGATAACCCAATATCCCAATTGAGAATACCAGCAATTTTCAACATCTTCATCCCAAGTGCTGTATTGATATTGTGACCAGAAACCATATCCGCTAATCTGAAATGGATCAATATAAACAAAGGATGTCTCCGCCTTTTCCCGACATACCTGCTCAATCATCATTCCTTCTATCTTATCCTCTACTGATGCATTACCGCTATATGACCTTCCTGACCTTCCAGAACCAGAACTAAAAATATAATCGATTCCTTCCTCATCAAGGATATCTGTTATTTCTTCAGTTGATAGACATGTATCGGCATTAAAATCCTTAATGAACTGATCAATTCTACCACAATATTGTTTACCAAATTCAAAGAAAATTGACCGTGATACAGAAGCATTAGGATCACTTGGATCCGAATTAAATATATCATATCTTAATAATTCTCTCTTAGTGGTTTGTATGGCTTGTAGTTCTATACTATTTGCTTCTGCAATTACACTATCAAGTTGTTTCCGGGCTTCTCCCAGATTTTTTTCTGAAATAACTTCTATACTCCGGATATTATTAGCGATTTTACTTATGCTTTCATTTTGGATTTCCTTTTTCAGGCCGCCGCTAAGAAGTTGTGTTGGAATAAAAAGCAATAAAGCCAAAAAGGTAATGATAATTGATATCATCAATGACATATTATTTTTAAGAACGCTTAATTTCTCAAAAACAGTTTTTAAGATGACTTTAAAGTCTGGAAGTTTCATTTTTCTCTCACAAATAATTAATAACTGGTAACTTCTTTAATTGACATTTTTTACCTGTGCAAATTCTATAATCCAAAATTACTTCTACTCATTAGTATCAATCAATATTCATTGCAGGAGGTTCAGGTGCATCTTTCCATAGAAATTTCATTTTCAAGATGAACCAATGGTCGTTAATATATTTTTTGTTTTTATCATTTTCATCCACTATCACACTAATTGGTTCGCCTGTAAGAGGATCGATTAATGTACTATTAGATATGTTTTGAATCGTTGTTCTGGAAGACAATGATGGATAGGTTTTTTCCTTTTCCTCGCCAGTTCCAACAGGGACTGCGGTACTCGTATCAACTGCCTCAATATTGAGCACATAATGTTCCTGATCAATCCTGTCATAGAGCTTAAAAGGACAATTTACGTCAAACAATTCGTCCATATGCTCCAAGCGATTAATAAGTCCCCACTTTTCCCTGTCATTTTCAACTTCAGAAGGATCCAATAAACTACGAACATCCGCAACTGTCTCACCATAAGGAGAATATCCCGTAATAGTAATCAGGAAACCTGAATCTGTTTCAGTATCAATAGTCTCTCCTAACCTTTTTGCGGTTTCATATTCCATTCGTCTTCTTTCAGCATCAAATTGTGCTGAACTATCACCGGAACGGGACATAGAAGAGTCTTTTTGCGAGAAATCTATTGTTTGAAATTTAGCGTTTTCAAGATCGGTTGTAAAGCGAATAACCATATTTGTGATAAATAATTGCTTTCTATCATTGCGATTAAATGCCAGAACTCCTGCCTTATCCCCCCTTGCAAAAGCTCTATACAACTCAGCCTGTTTAGGATTGTTCTTTTCGTTCGGAAGTGCGGCATTTACTGTTTCAATTACCTTCATGACAATATCACGGTAATCTAAAACAGCAAACTCATTTTCTTCGGAAGTTTTCAGGTTATCAATTTCCTTTTTAATTCCATAATAATCATCTTTTGAAGTTTTATGCCTATCGATTATATTTTTTGCCGTTCTCCTATCACTACTATGCTTACCATACTGCATTTTATCCCAGAAGGTCCTGCCAAAACTCATAACAGAAACCACCAATAATAAACATGCTGCAATAATAAAATATCTTCCCTTCGTGGCCCATTCTTTTGACCTGGCAATGTTTCGAGGAAGTAAGTTGCTTTCAATTTTCCCCATTCCAAGGCCCTGAAGTGCAAGACCATAAACAATACCGAAATCATTAATATTCTCATGGAATTTTGCCTGCGATACTCCTTGACTCACTGCAAGCTTTTTAAAAGTATCTGGTCTTTCTACAGGTATCTGAACAGTTTGCTGAAGATATTTTAACAAGCCGCGAAGCCTGGCACCGCCGCCCATTGCGATAATCTTCTTTACTCTCATATTAGGATTGGCACTATTGTAGAAACCAAGTGAACGCTGAACTTCGGAAGCCAAATCGGTAAAAACTGGACGCATTGCCTGAAATACCTGCCTGGCATATTTACTCATCGGCGCGGTACGTTTCAGCTTTTCAGCTTTATTAAAATTAAGTTTGAAGGTATCAGCTATCGCTTGTGTAAAATTATTTCCACCAAGAAGAATACATCTTTGCCAAACAGTCGATTTAGTACATACAACAAGATCTGTATTTTCTGCTCCGACATTGATAATAACAACGGCCTCATTTTCTGAAGTAAATAAATCAGAACGGTCATATAACAGATAATTATAAAGAGCCATCGGTGCAATCTGCACATAACTGGCATCGATTTCTTCTCTGCTTAGAGGATTCAGGGCAGCGTTTACTATCTCATTCTTAATAGCGAAAAGTCCGACCTTAATCTCAGGACTATCCGGACCGGTCATCAACTGCCAGTCCCATTGAACTTCATTTATTCCGAATGGAATCTGCTGAACTGCTTCGAACTTAACCATTTCCGGAATACGTTTCGCTTCGACAGGCGGCAGGTTCACAAATCTCACAAAACTATTCTGACTCGGCACTGAAACAACAATTTCCTCCATGCTCAAATCATATTTCGTAACCAATTC
The DNA here is from genome assembly GCA_016936075.1 of Sedimentisphaerales bacterium. Taxonomy (GTDB): domain Bacteria; phylum Planctomycetota; class Phycisphaerae; order Sedimentisphaerales; family Anaerobacaceae; genus JAFGPS01. Next base: position 15,321 of record JAFGPS010000148.1, read on the forward strand.
ACGAAGACTCAACGCAATCAGTTCTTCTTTTTCGTCTTCGGTAACATTACTGCCGCTGAGAATTTTACCGTGCTGTATATTCTCAAAGCCGATTACTTCGGCAACTCCGCGTTCTGTACTCATACACAGAGCTTTTAGTGAATTGTTACCTATGTCTATCGCCCAAACCGTACCTGTTACTGCAGCCATAAAAACCTCTAATTTAACTTAACGTTCTGTAATTTAACAAAAGAAAGGTGTCATTCTGAGTGAAACGAACAATCTGGGTTTCGATAGCCAGATGCTTCGCCTTCGGCTCAGCATGACAAGTTATTTGTTACAGAACACTAACTCACAACTCGTTTATGAGCTTAAAGAACTACTACTTGTAATTCTTTGCTAATAAATATAAATTATACCACATTATGAAATATTTTTCTATATACACTCTCGGCTGTAAGGCAAATCAGTATGAAAGCCAACAGATCCGTGAACTTCTTGAAAATTTCGGTCTAAAAAAAGCCGAATCTTCAGAGAAAACTGATCTTGTTGTTATCAATACATGCTGCGTTACTCATACTGCCTCAGCAAAAAGCAGGCAGCAAATCCGAAAATTTCAAAAACACCATCCTGATGCTGCTATTGTAATATGCGGCTGTTTACCGGTTATCGAAAACAGCACAATCCAGCCTGATACTGCTCCATCAGACCAAAAACCAGCTCAACAGGCCGAAAACACACTTTTTGTCACAAACCGTGACGAACTTGCCGCAATTCTTACTGATTTAGTAAGCAAAGCTTGCAACCTGAATCGTGATAAAACCGAATGCAGCTATACACCCGACTCTAATCTCCAGCCCATTAACATGATTAAAACAGAATTTGACGCTAAAATCAAGCTAAAAAAGGGATTTAGCGAAAATACAGAGCTTCCATTATTAACTTCTTTCAAAGACCAAACCCGCGCTTTTCTCAAAGTTCAGGACGGCTGCGATGGCTACTGCGCATATTGTATTATACCCAAAACAAGACCAGAAGTTCGCAGCAAGCCTGTAAACGAAGCCATAAATGAAGCAAAATCACTTGTTTTGGCCGGACATAAGGAAATTGTAATCACTGGAATATGTGTTGGAGCATACGGCAGAGATAGCGCCCGAAGACGAGATATTTCCTCGGATAATACTGACCATTTAGCTAATTTAGTAGAAAAAATCGCACAAATTCCGAATCTAAAAAGAATAAGACTAAGCTCAATCGAACCATCTGACATTACGGACCAGTTACTCGATACCTTCAGTAAATATGAAAATATTATGCCGCATATCCATTTATCCCTTCAATCCGGCTCGGATGCCGTACTGAAAAAAATGTGCAGAAGATACAAATCAGATGATGTAAGAAAAAAAGTTGACCAGATAAAAAATATTCTCGACACCCCTGCTATCACGACAGACATAATCGTAGGCTTCCCGGGCGAAACAGACGAAGACTTCGAGCAAACTGTAAAACTTTCCAAGGAAATCGGGTTTTCAAAAATACACGTCTTCAAATTTTCAGCAAGAGAAGGAACCGCCGCAGCGAGGATGAAAGATTTTGTAGATAGCAAAATCATAAACGAGCGTTCAAAAATCCTGCTCGACTTGGAAAAGCAATTGGGCTTTAATTTCAGAAATCAATTCATAGATAAAAACGAAACCGTCTTAATCGAAAACATTAAACCTATCGAATCCCATAGCTCATCTCACAAAAACACGAGTCACGAGTCACAAGTCACGAGCCACGTCTATTCCGGAAGAAGCGAAAGGTATTTCATAGTAAATATCAACCAATCCAAAGATATAAAATTACAAAAAAACGATGTAGTAAAAGTCCTTCTCCAAAAAAACACAAAAGATGACATGACAGCCAAACCTATTTCGAAATGAGGTGGCGAAATACTGACGATTTTCCTGTTAATACTCATCTTTTCATATTGACAATATAGAATTTGTTCTGTAAACTGAATAATATATTGTCAAGTAGAATCAAACTAATATAATTTGGTATATTAACAATAAAACTTGGTATAAGCGAGAGATGTAAGATGATTGAACAACTAAGCAAATCCAGAAAGATATTTCTTAAGCCATTGCCAGTCCCTTCATGGGCTGCATGGGGCACGTTCATCTTCTTCCTAATTGGTCTTTTCGCCGCTATGCCATGTATGTGCCGTGAAGGTGTAATAATTGCTCAATACAGTTCTATTCTTTATATCATTGTTTTAGCACGGTTGCCGTATGGCATTCTTCGGAGAAATCTAAAGAAACAGGACTTCGCTCTGTGGGTAGGAGCATTTATTGTATTTAGAATCATAGCAGGGTGTCTTCATTAAGGCACTCATAACATCTGAATTTATGGGGACTGCTCGCACGCTTGCGTTTCATGATTCACTGCGTTAGGAGCATTATATTATTTGAATATAGAATTATGGAAGTATTTCGCCAAGCAATGGAGAGCACTGCTAAAGATTCGATATGAAATTGAAATGATCTTCAGTGCTGTTACTTGTTTTGGTGGCGGCTTAAATCCATTGCCCGCGTGTACGAAGATGGGTTTGTGCAAAGCTTGTTTTTTATCATGCAAGACTACTAATTAGAAAGGGATTTTCTAACGCTTAATGCAAAATCCTCGTTATAACGCACCCTACTACTACTCAACTTAAGCGATCTAATTTTTCTTTTCGTATTAAAACCTCAACAGTATCCTTGGCTTCCCTTAATCCTACGTTAGCTTTTTTCCGATATAATTTTATCGCCTGTATCTTTCCCTTTTTAGCGAACATATCTTTAACTTCTTCAAGAATAGAGTTACCATATCCGGATTCCAAGTGACTTGATTTTTCAATATTTGCTGAATTCTCAACAATTTTAATAGCTGTTTTTGATTCAAACTGACCATCAAGGCTTAACTGATCCCAACTTTCAATTACTCTACGATTAAGATCTGTGTAATGCTGTTTCAGCGGCCCATTACGGTAATGAGATTTGCCAGCCTTCTCAAGTTCGGTTCTAAATGCTTCAATAAATCCCTTATCTCCCTTAAAAAAACGCTGGCATATGTTTAATGGGAGCCAACGAGTTAGCCGCTCAGGAGGGATATTTCCCCATAGCTTATTTATAAATGCTAATTTCCCAAGAAAGCAAACCGTCATTGCAAAGAGTAAATAACTATAATCACTACCCCTATATCCGGGACTACTAATATCAACAGGTGTGATTTGCTGCATATGTGACTCAAATCGTTTAACAGCAGAAATTGCTATATCAGTATCAGACATATCTTTGTTAATTGTTTTCTTCTGAAAAGACGGGCTTTCTTCAGAACTCATCTGATGTTTAATTGAATCTATTTTAATACCTTTCTTTGCGAAAGTTCTAAATTTTGGCTTTCCGGTATCATGTTTCTTTGCTGTATGCAAAATATAAATACGCAGGATTATGACAGAAACAACTATTACAAGAATTATAATTCCATAAAGGTAATCTGCTATACTACAAAGCATTTTACTTCCTTCCTTTTCGTAACAGTTACTACCGTTCCACTTCAATTTAAGTCAACAGTATGTTTCGTCCTGCTGCTTTACAGCTCCCTCGTCAATCACTTCAACATAAGGTTATTGCCGTTTGCAAGTTTTTTAATCGGTTCCTTGAAATCATTCAGCCTGTATTTCGACAACTACAACAGAGTAAGGTTTCATTTCTACGGCTAAATCTTTGCTGTATGGAATTTCGCTTTCGACTGGTTTTATTTTGTCCGGTTCTTCCAATGAGCACATGTCATTAAGGCCTGCGCTTACGCTGTAAACTTTTACGTTTGCTTTTTCAGGTAAATTCTTGCCCTGCAAACGAATTAAAAGTGTATTGGCGGTTTCTTCGTAATTTACGGCTTTAACTACAATGCGTTTGCCATCTTCGCTTCCGGTTGCAATCGTATCGACTGTGCCGGGCTCCCAGTTTTCAGGTATCATTTGCGGAATGTCATCGAAGAACTCCGCGCGATTTCTTATGTCACTGAATGTCCCTGTACTCGATGATAAATGCTTTGGTGCGAAATGGTCGCGGAAAAGTTTCTCAACAATATAACCCGAACCCGGGAACCATGAAACATGGTCGTGATAAATAAATGCTCTCCACTGTGGATTATCAGTTGTATTTCTCATAAGCAATGCAGGACATGTCATATCAAGTTCCGGGCTCAATCTTTCATAACCAATCAAACTGCCGGCTGAATGCAAACCCGCTCGCCAATCGTAAGTGCGGCAAAGGCTCCATTCCAAAACCGCGACTTTAATATCCGGGTGATTCGAAACGCGAATATAATCACACAATTTATCAAGATAGCCGTAAATTCTTTTAACTCCGACCATGAAATTCTCCGGCTCGTATTCGTAGTTGTGACATCCCATTACATCGAAATTGTCACCGGCTATGTCGATTAATTTTTTGCTCCATTGCATATCGTTGGAACGCTTCTGGCCGCATGCAACGATTTTTAGTTCCGGGTCGATTTTTCTTATTTCACTTCCATAGACATTTACGATTTCGGCGTATGCTTCGGCGTTATGGCCGTGATTCATTGGCTCATTATCAATCTGGAAATACTTAACGTTGTATGGTTCCGGATGTCCGTTAGCAGCACGCTTTTTTCCCCACTCGGTTGTCACAGGGTCGTTGATGTAATGAATCCAATCCATAGCATCCTGAATCATTTGCTTGTCTTTACTATCGGTTGCAGCTAATACAACCATTGGCACGGAATCCAGTTGCCTGCAAAGCTCAAGATATTCATCTGTTCCAAAACCATAGTAATCCGAGTAGCCGCCCCACATTTCGTTAGGGATATACTTGCGCGAAACTTTCGGGCCAATACCTGCTTTCCATTTATACATCGAAGCGTAAGAACCTCCCGGCCAGCGAATAAATGATGGCTTAATATCACTAAGTGACTTGAAAAGGTCCGGTCTGAACATGCCGGTTTTGCGAACATCGGCGCGCATCATGGAAATGAAATCGACCAGAACGGAACCACTACCGCTTGCTGCTATTTCAATCATACCCTGTGTATCTGTTTTTGAGCAGGAAAAAGAATACTTAACTTCCTGCCATTCGGAACCGGTTGTTTTAAGAGGAACTTCGGCAAGGATATCCCCACCAGCATCTTTTGCACGAAGAGTGACTTGTGCTGAGCCTTGTTCAGGCTTGAGCCAGAGTGAGCCGTCATAAGCGTATCCTTCCTGCAAATAAATCCGCCCCTGACGAATACCGGCTGTACCATTATTTACAGTGAGCTTTACGCTTCTTTGTCCATTTTCAAAATTTATTTCTTCAAGGCTGGCCTGGCCGTTATCTCCAAATGATTCCCAATATGTTCTATAATCTGTCCCTTCGAAACCCTGGCCGCGAATCTGTTCGGCGTAAAGGCCATCAACAACAGAATGGTTTATATGCTCGAGAAACTGACCGTAAATCCCCTCTTCAACGGTACCCATAACATAGTCTGTATCGACAAGCAAAACGGCGACCCTGGAATCACTCGCTGCTCCTGATCTCCTCATTGCATTTGCTGAAATTGCTCCCATTGAAATCACTATTAAACTGATAATAATCATACTTTTAAGCATAGTGAGATTTACTTTCTTGTTGGTCCGTGTGATGAATACCATAAATTTATACCTCCAAATATAAAGTGTATTTAACCATTTTTTAACAAAAGTTTATGTTAAACTTGATATTCGATGTTTTCTATTGTATCGTGTATGTTAATGGAAACAAAAAGAATTACAATAAATATTGAAAATTTAGATTCAGATGCAATTAAAGAGGCCGCCTCGATAGTTGATTCCGGCGGCTTAGTCGCTTTTCCCACTGAAACTGTTTACGGAATAGCCGCTCGTGTTAAAAATAATACTCTATCTAAATTGAATATTGTAAAAGGAAGACCGAAAAATAAACATTACACTTTGCATATCGCAGATAATAATGATGTGTTGAAATATGTTCCTAACATTCCTTTAAGAACACGAAAACTTATTCAAAACGCATGGCCAGGTCCTCTAACAATTGTTTTTGCATTAGAACCTGATGAAGTAAATATCCAGCAAACAACATTAGGGAAGGAAACATTCTCTGTTTTATATAAAGACGGAACAATCGGAGTAAGATGCCCTGATAATCCAGTTGCGACAGCATTACTCAAGGAAATAAAATGCGCGGTAGTTGCGCCAAGCGCAAATATATCAAACCAGCCCCCCGCCATTAATGCTGATCAGGTTCTCGAACAGCTTGATGGTAAAATAGATATGGTTCTTGACGCGGGCCAGTGTCAATTCAGAAAAAGCAGCACTGTAGTGAGGATAGATAATAGAGTAATAGAAATTTTAAGAGAAGGCGCATATTCTAAAATGGAATTAGATATGTTATCACAAATCAAGGTTCTTTTTGTTTGTACAGGCAATACGTGCAGAAGCCCGATGGCAGAGGGAGTTTTTAAGAAATATTTAGCCGAAAAACTGAATTTCAAGGTTGACGAACTCGAGCAGATGGGTTATAAGGTTAGCTCGGCAGGCATTATCGGCTCTTCCGGCCACCCTGCGACTCCTGAAGCAGTTGCTGCTTGTGCGTCACAGGGAGTTGATATTGGAAATCACAGAAATCAGGGTTTAACGAGAGAGCTGATAGAAGAAAGTGACTTTATTTTCACAATGGAGAAAATACACTTGTTGAGAACACTTATGTTAACACCTGATGCCAAAAACAGGTGTTTATTGTTGGCTGGCAACAAAGAAATTCTTGATCCGATCGGACAACCGCAAAGGATTTATGATAATTGTGTAAAAATAATTACAAAAGCTGTTAAAGAAAGAATTAGTGAGTTAATAACATGAAGATAGCTATTGGATGCGACCATAGAGGTTATGAAATCAAGGAACAAGTCAAGGCAATTATTAATGAGTTAGGCCATGAGTGTATCGATGTCGGCGCGAATAGCAACGAACCAGTCGATTATCCAGACACTGCCTATGCCGCGGCTAAAGCTGTATCTATCAAAGAAGCTGATAGAGCCATACTGGCTTGTGCTTCCGGAATAGGGATGAGTATGGCCGCCAATAAAGTGACTGGAGTAAGAGCTGCGTTATGTCATGATGAATTGAGTGCTCAGGCATCGCGAGGTCATAACGACTCGAATGTCCTTTGCTTACCCGCGGACCAAATCGGGGAGTCACTGCTCAGGAAAATAGTCGAAGTCTGGTTGAAAACAGAATTCTTAGGCGGAAGACACCAAAGAAGAGTAAACAAAATAGAAGCTATCGAACAGGGTAAAGATCCAAGAGAAATTAATAATTAATTACAAATTAATACTGGGTGGGCATGGAGGCCTGCCTTGTTAAAAGCAAGAATCTATTTTATTTTTATTTACTATACGCCATACGCTCTACACTGAACTTTAGTGTTCTTCAAGCCAGTGAAGGAGCATGATTTCCATATCAAGAATATCGACTCTGCAATCTCCGTTAATGTCACCTGCTACGATTGTTTCACATACAGGTTTTCCGAAATATGATTTACTCGCTTCGTTTGTACCGCCGTAAGCGCCCATGTTTATATAGCCGCCGTTCGGGAACGGTTCCAATTCGATAGGACTATTCGGATCTCCTATATCTATACAGGGACTTGTAACAACATCTTGAATCCAGGTTTGTGTATTTGGATCGTATCTCCCAGCCTGAGACTTGAGATGATAATCACCTTCTAACCAATAATCATCATTATATCTATACGGGGTATCGTTTGTTTCCCAATGTCCAGGATTAGCAAAATTCGGTTCTTCGCTTATCCAATTTCCTGTCATGCATTCTGGTACACTAATATATATATCATCAGGACCATTTTGGATTGAACAATATCTCGCATTGATATAGACTACTCCTGATAAACCTCCACTTTTCCAGTAAATTTGGTTCCCTCTGTTATTGCGGTTTATGTTTTTCCATATAATACAATTAGAAAAGTTTACTATTAGACTATCTCCACCGGAAGTAGTTACTCCTCCTCCACCTCTACCTGATATGTTTCCCCAAATTGTACAGTTAGAGAATGTAGAATTGCCATTAGTATAAATTCCTCCCCCATAATCACCAGCATTATTACCACTAATTATACAGTTTTTAAAGATGGTATTGCTCATATTATAACCGGATGAATATACTCCACCGCCTGATATATAAGCATAGTTGTCACTGATAATACAATTAATAACAGTTGAATTAGAAAATGATGAAACCGAAATCCCTCCACCCTCATAAGCTGTGTTTTTTGTTATGATGCAATCCATAATCTTAGGACTACACCTGTAACAATTTATACCACCACCTCCTGATGTATATCCATTTTTAATAGTAAAACCTTGCAATATAGAATTAGCATCTTCATTGTTATTAAAATAGAAGCCTCTATGATATTCATCTTTCGATGCTTGACAATCAATTATGGAAGTATTAGGGCCATTTTGACTTTTTACTATTATTGCTTTACCTTTAAAATCAATATCGCGGTTACCATCACCTGTATAAGTTCCGGGTTTGACAATAATAGTATCACCATCGTTTGCATCATCTATCGCTGCCTGAATATTACTGAAATCCGCAGGACCATCGTCATCGACATAGACTATTCTGGCTTGGGTATTTGTGCATAATACGGCAATCAGAACGCTCATTAAAGAAATTATTTTCGCTCTCATTTTCCAATTTTCCTTCTTTTCATGGATTGTTATCTTCAAGCCAGTGATTCAGCATGATTTCCATGTCTAATAAATCGACTTTGCAATCTCCGTTAATGTCACCTGCTACGATTGTTTCGCATACCGGCTTACCAAAATATGATTTGCTCGCTTCGTTTGTACCGCCGTAAGCTCCCATGTTTATATAGCCGCCGTTAGGGAATGGTTCTAATCCTATAGGACTGTTCGGGTCACCTGTATCGATACATGGGCTTGTTACATCATCCTGTACCCATGTTTGTGTATTTGGATCGTATCTTCCAGCCTGAGATTTTAAATGGTAATC
>JAFGPS010000149.1 GCA_016936075.1 Sedimentisphaerales bacterium
AGACAGCTTTGCTGAAGAAATTGCCCGCTTGGCACTTACTCTGGCGGATATCCCAAATCCCAATGGATGGAATATCCAACATTCTGATATTTATAAAGATAACATTTTGAAAATTGCAGCTCAGAACGCAACAATATTCTTTTGTAATCCTCCATTCGAAGATTTTAAAGAAGACAAGAAAAATTACAAAGGACTGGAAACGAACAATAAAGCCGCAGAAGTAATTGCAAGAGTATTGCATAATCTACCGGAAAAAGCCGTATTTGGTGTTGTATTGCCGCAGGGATTTTTGCATAAAAAAAACTTGTCAGAATTAAGAAAATATATTCTTGATAATTTCGAATTGAGAACTATCTGCAATCTACCTGAAAGTGGTGTTTTTGGTAAATCAAAACATCCAGCTACTATTTTATTAGGTAGAAAATCCAAGTCCAAAGAAAACATCTCTTATATTAGAGTTGATAAACACAATCTTGAGGCTTTCAAGAATACTTATATCGCGCACGAAGAAAAGATATCAAAAAATGAGCTTTATGTGTCGGAAGATACAAGTTTTTTTATACCAGAGCTTAATGATATTTGGAAATACTGCAAAGGATACAATAAACTGGAAAGTATTGTTGGGATTGGAAAAGGATTAATTTATAAAGGCAAAGATTTGCCGTCTAATGCTATTACAATCAGTACAACTAAGCGAGAAGGTTTTATTGCCGGTTTTGATTCATTTAGCACTGATATTAAAATTACAGAACTACCACAGATAGTTTTTTTGAATTTGAATAAAAATGTAATTTTAAGACCATCCTGGGGAACCGCTATAGGACATCCACAGATACTAATGAATTATACCAGAGTTGGTAGTGACCATTGGAGATTAAAAGCTTGGTTAGATATTGAAGGACATCCGGTTACCAGTAATTTTTTAGTTGTTAGATCCAAAGATCGAAATAAATGGTCACTATATTGTATTTGGGCATTACTTAATTCTCCATACGCAAATGCTTTTGTATATTGTCACAATCCGGAAAAAAGCAGTAACGCAGCAGGTTTAATGCGTAAAATGCCGATTCCTGAAATTGATGACACAAAAAAGAAAATTATCGACGATTTAGTAACTGAATATTTTAAAATATTCAATCATTCTGTAAATGACTTTTTGGATTCTGACCGGTCTAAGGAAGCTGAAATGATTTTGCTTACAATAGATGCGGAAATTCTACGTTTGTATAATTTATCCCCCCGACTTGAAAAAATGTTGCTTGATTTTTTTCAAGGTATACAACGAAAAGGTGTGGATTTCAAGTTCGACAGATATTACCCGGAAGGTTTTGGTTCATATATTCCTTTACACATATTCATCTCAGAAGAATTCCAGAATTCGACGGTTGATAATGTAAAAAAATGGGTAGAAGAGAATAGGTCGCCGGAAATTATTAAGGCTTTTAAAAATGCTGTTAAAGATTTTGAGGGCCATTAATAATGAAGGTTTATCTGCTTGATACTAATATCTGGTCTGACTGGTACCGCAAAGAGAAGTATATTGATAGGCATATAACTAAGTTGCTTGGAACAAAAAATCTTTTAAACATGTCCTCTATTACATTAGGTGAATTCTCCTATGGGTGGCATCTTGATAGTTCTTTCAATCGAGACCTTTTTGAAAATTTTCTCAAGACAATAAAGTTTACTGTTTATTGTGATTTTGATAATCAAACTACCGAGATATATGGGAGGTTAAGAGCGATACTAACTAAGACATATGATCCTCAAGGTAAAAATAGAAAGTGGCTCGATACATTAGAAGACCCAACAACCTCGAAAAAACTTGGGATACAGGAAAATGATCTCTTGATAACCGCACAAGCAATAAAGTATGGGATGACTCTTGTTACCGCAGATAAAAAAATAAAACGCATTTTTGATATAATACCCGAGGAGTATATTGGAAATAAAAACAATGGTTTTTATTTTGAAATTTGGGACAAAGCATAAGATTTTCATCATAGTACCTGAAGAGCTTAAATAAGAAATATGGCAATAAATCAAATAGAAATCCTGCTTTTGCCAATAAAAACATATCATTAACAGGAATCAGTTTTTTTACATTATTATATAACAAGTATTATAGATATACAGGACAGACTAATGACTATACCTCTTGAGCTTGTGGCGCCGGCCGGGAATGCTGATATTGGAATAGCCGCTATTGATCACGGAGCTGATACCGTTTATATCGGTGCGCCGAAATTCAGTGCGCGGGCGGAAGCGGGAAATAGTTTCAAAGAAATCGAGCGGCTTATTACTCATGCGCATCAATATTATGCTAAAGTATATCTCGCTCTTAATACTATTCTTACCAACGAGGAATTGCCCGAAGCTCTTGAGATTATCAAAAAAGCATACGATATGGGAATTGATGCTCTGATTATTCAGGATGTCGGTTTGCTTGAAATGAATCTTCCACCGGTTCCGTTAATCGCAAGCACGCAAATGCACAACGACACAATCGAAAAGGTTCAGTTCCTCGAAGCGGCCGGTTTTAAGCGTGTTATATTAGCAAGGGAATTGTCGCTCGAAGAGATTGCGGCTATTCGTAAAAATACAAAAATCGAACTTGAGTGTTTTGTTCATGGAGCTTTGTGTGTTTGCTATAGCGGTCAATGCTACATGAGCCAGGCAACGAGAGGCCGAAGTAGTAATCGCGGCATATGTGCTCAGCCCTGCCGTCATGCTTATGATTTGATAGATGGCGATGGTAATATTATAAAAAGAAACAAATACCTGCTTTCGCTTAAAGATTTAAATAATTCAAAATCTATTCCGGAGCTGGCCGCTGCGGGAATAACATCATTTAAGATAGAAGGCAGATATAAAGAAGTTGATTATGTTAAAAATGTAGTCGCTTCATACAGAACCGCTATCGATGAATTAATAGAAACCAATCATAACTATAAAAAAGCCAGTTCGGGCAAATGCGAATTCATGTTCTCGCCAGATGCAGCAAAAACTTTTAACAGAGGTTATACAGAATATTTTCTTTACGGCAGAAAAGAAAAGATAGCGTCTATTGATACACAAAAATCTATTGGCCAGCCTATCGGAACTGTTACGGATGTCAGGGATAATTATTTCAGAACGGACTGTAACGATTTGCATAATGGTGACGGCCTGTGCTTCTTCAATAAGCACTGCATATTATCCGGATTAAGAGTAAATAATGTAATTAACGGAAAAGTATATCCAAACAAGATGAAGGAAATATTTGTCGGGACATTGCTCTATCGTAATTTTGATATCGAATTCGATAAGCTTCTTAATAAATTATCATCTGAGAGACAAATCGAAATAAAAATGGAATTCGTACAGAAAGATAATAGCATAAGTCTTTCTGTTGTCGATGAAGACGGCAACAAAGCGGAGAAATCTTTGGACGTTCCTTTCGAGCCGGCCAAGGATACTAAAAAGTCTCTCGAGCAAATCAAAAAACAACTTTTGCGTACTGGAAAAACAATATATGAAGTCACTGAACTAAAGATAACTCCACCTGAGTCGGGCTTTCTCGTGATAAGCGTCCTGAATAATCTCAGGAGAGAATGCCTTGACGAATTGACAAAAACACGGCTTGGAAATCACACTCTTGAAAATTCAGTTTTCGTTCCCAATAATATCCCCTACCCGATAAAGATACTCGATTACCATGCAAACGTTTTGAATGATAAAGCAAAACAATTCTATGAACGCCACGCCGCAGAAGTCACTGAGCCTGCATTTGAAACGATTACCGACATTCAGGGCAAAGTAGTAATGACTACAAAATATTGCATAAGACACCAACTTGGTGCATGCCTGAAAGATAATAACTCCGAAATCCAGCTTAACGCACCTTTGAGAATTCGCGACGAGCGAAATATTTACCTTATCGAGTTCGATTGCCAGAAATGCCAAATGTCAATAATATTCGAAGGTGAATACTCCAAAGAGTAATATCATATCTATGGTTATTTATCACGAATTGTGTGAAAATATTGTAATAAATATCTTTGATTTTATTGACATAAAATGATACTTTATTTTTTTCGCGGATGTTGCTGTGATTTATTGTTTCAGGATTAAGAAAAATGGAAAAAGATAAACAACCAACACAAATAGCGGTATTTAAGGGAAAAGAAATCAGGAAAACCCTTCATAACAATGAATGGTGGTTTTCAATATCGGATGTTATAGCTGCATTAACGGATAGTGCCGATGTAAAACAATACATAAAAAAAATGAGAAACCGCGATACTGAATTAAATTCCTACTGGGGTACAATTTGTACCCCCCTTAAATTGATAGCTCTTGATGGTAAAATGAGAAAGGCAAATTGTGCCAATACAGAGGGTATTTTCCGCATAATCCAGTCGATACCTTCGCCCAAAGCAGAGCCTTTCAAGCGATGGCTGGCTAAGGTTGGATATGAGCGAATACAGGAAATCGAAGACCCTGAACTGGCGACTAAACGAACACGTGCGTTATATAAGGCAAAGGGTTACCCTGATGATTGGATTGAAAAGCGGATGCGTTCTATTGCAATACGTGAGGAACTGACCGATGAATGGAAAAACCGCGGCGTAGCCGAACAAAAAGATTATGCTATCTTAACTGCCGAAATATCCAAGGCGGCTTTTGGTTTAACACCTTCGGAATATAAAAAGCTTAAAGGTCTTGAACAGCAAAACCTGAGAGACCATATGAACGATCTTGAGTTAATTTTTTCGATGCTGGGCGAAGCTTCCACTACCGAAATCACTCGTAATCGTAATACACTTTGTTGTTATATAATGAACTTTTAGGATTAAGAATATGGCTAAAGAAGATAATATCAACAAAACTCAGCTAAACAGATTTGATGCTTTAAGAACAAAAAATAAGGAATTTTTAGATCAAAATAAGGAATGTAATGTTGATGATGATTTTAGAAACAGTATGGCCATATGCATGAGTGTATTAGAGGAATATTTCAAACTTAATCAATACGATGCTTATAATGCTATAACAGACGGGGGTGGCGATTGTAAAATAGATGCACTTTATTATAGTGACGACGAAGATGAATTATCAGAGATAGTAGTTATTCAGTCAAAATATAAACAAGAATCCGGGCAAATAAAAACTTTTACAGAAGATGATATAAATTTATGTATAAATAATTGTATTAAAATAGTTACTGGTAAATCATTAGAGAAACCAAATGATAAGCTCCAAAAAATATTAACTAATTATTTGCAGTTGTTAGAAGAAAATGATAGACCGTCAATTAGTGTGAAATTGTTCTTTGCAACAAACGGAATAATACATGGAGAGCATAAGAAATTAACCTCTGTTACTGAAGCACAACAACATAATATCGATTGCATATTTATAGATGCTACTGAATTTGGCCATGAAGACGTAATCGGCGAAGGTATTTTGCAGATAAACATGAAGGATCTTTCTAAAAAAACCGATAGAACTGATTCTATCTTTAAAACAAAAGCTAATACGATGGAAGGTTGCATTGTTTCCTGTAAGTTAAAATCTCTTATGAAGTTCTATGAGAATACAGGTAAGAGGGCTTTATTATGTAGTAATGTGAGGTACTTATTACCCAGGAGTTCAATAAACAAAGCGATAAAAGATAGTTTTGTGAACAATCCTGAGGAGTTTTGTTTCTTACATAATGGGATTACACTTATTTGTTCTGATTATAAGATGGAGCCAACCGGCAGTGATATAATGAATTTAACCTTAACAGAACCTAACATTGTTAACGGGGGCCAAACAATTGCAATTTTGTATGATTTATATAAAAACACTTACGATGACTATAAGACTCAATTTGAGAAAGCCAATGTTGTAATTAGATTGTATAAAGCATCAAGCGAACAATCATTAAGAATTGCACAGGCTACTAATTCTCAGAATCCGATTAAGGTTGTTGATTTGAAATCTAATGATCCAAATCAAGCTAAGGTTAAAAAGGTTTTTGAAAAATTCGGCATAGGTCTAATTGTAAAGCAAGGAGAGGATACACTTTACTACGATAATACTATAACAAATGAGAATCTCCTGCAAATTTATGCGTCACTTTATGAAAATGATCCTTCCATAGCAAAAAGAAGTAAAGGGGCAACATTCAAAAAATATTTTAATGACGTGTTTTCCGACGAATCTTTACGAGAGAATATCAGTGAAAAGTTGTGTAGATGTTATGAAATTTCAGATTTCTTAAGAAAAAAATTAATAGATGGAGATGAGCAACTTATTACTAACGCATGGTATTCAATTATATATACAATGAAAAATATGGATAATAATATTATAAATGAAAATATTCCAACCAATCAAATTCAGGGTCTTTTTGAAACATCTTATCCTCAGGCGATGGAAATAATAGAAAATATTGTAAAACAAAAACAATATGAATTGGGAGATAGGTTTTCTCTAAACAACCTTTTCAAAAGCAATGAAATAAAAAGTCTAATAGATATTAAGATCGAGAAGAAATGAATTTAATAAATCCAAGGCTATCATGGCTTTTAATGGAATTTTCTTTTATAGATTCCGCAACAAGTGCGGAATGACAAAGTCATGGTAGTAAATCCGGCTATGTAATTGAACTACGCCGCGACAAGAAATCAGTGTAAATCCTGTGTTAATCTGTGTCTGGCAATGATAGAATAGTAATAGCAAAATGAAACGTTGTCCGTTGAACAGGCTTTTTATAATGGAAAGAAATAATGACAAAAGGTGATATTGAACCAAAAGGCGGCGAAATCCTTATTTATCAAACCGAAAGCGGGCAGACTAAAATAGAAGTTCGGCTCGAAGGTGAGACTTTATGGCTTAATCAGGCTGATTTAGCGAAGCTGTACCAGACTACTACACCTAACATAAATATACATATAAAAAATATTTATGAAGAAGGAGAGCTTTTAGAAGAAGCAACTATTAAGGATTACTTAATAGTTCAAAATGAAGGCGGCAGACAGGTTAGCAGGCGGGTCAAATACTATAACCTTGATATGATACTATCTGTTGGATACCGTATAAAATCTCACATCGCAACACGATTTCGACAATGGGCGACTCAAAGATTAAGAGAATATATTGTTAAGGGTTTTGTGCTGGATGATGAGAGATTGAAAAATCCGGATCATCCCTTCGATTATTTCGATGAGCTTATCCGGCGGATTCAGGAAATAAGGACGTCGGAGAGGCGGTTTTATCAGAAAATAACAGACATTTACTCTACGAGTGTCGATTATGACCCGACCAGCGAAATAAGTCTTACATTTTTTAAGACAGTACAGAATAAAATGCACTGGGCGATAACGGGAATGACAGCCGCTGAGATTATCAATGAACGAGCTGATTCAAGTAAGCCTAATATGGGATTGACGAACTGGAGAGGTGAGAAGGTTCGCAAAAGTGACATAGTTATCGCTAAAAATTATCTCAATGAAACCGAGCTTAAGGCCTTAAACAATCTTGTCGAGCAATATCTTGTTTTTGCCGAAGGTCAGGCAATGCGTCGAGTACCGATGTATATGAAAGACTGGATTAATAAATTAAACGGTTTTCTTACTCTCAATGACAGGGATATATTGAACGATGCAGGACGAATTTCGCACGATATGGCCATACAATTCGCTCAGACTGAGTTTGAAAAGTTTGAAAGAAAAAGAATTGAAAAAAAAGATAAACAGGATAGCGATTTTGATAAAACTGTGAAAATGATTGAAAATCAGAAAAAGAAAAAAACCGGATTCCCATTTGATTGAGAATCCGGTTCTAAATTCTTTATTGTATTACAACTTGTGTTGTCATACAGGGTAGACTGGTAATTGCTCTCTGAGCAATTCGTAAATTGTCTTGCCTTCCTTAATAGAGCCTCTGGCTGTTTCACGGAACAATGTCTGTAATTCATCGAAGTCCATTGTCTTAAGATCAACAAGTGATTTCTTTTTGTCTTTTGCATTTGCATCGATGAATTTTGCCATAGCTTCTGTTGCCATCTCACGAATGAGCTGCCAGAGTTCTTTACTTTGGCCTGCGGCAACTGCACGACCCAGAGCAAGTGACATCGAAAGGATAGCGTTCATACCAAGTACGCCTTTTCTCTGCATCGCCTGGATTTTTTCATCCTTCGAAGCATTCTCTTTAATTCTGCCGAATTTGACAGCCTGCTCAAGTTCCAGACCAAGCAATGCTTTGTCTGTATCAAGAAGCGAACCAAGAGTTGCAAGGCGTTTGCCTGTAAAGGCATTGGCTAAAACAGTCTCTACATGCTTTACAGCATCCATACAGCCTTTGCCGTCATAACGTTTTGCTTTTCTCCAGAGACCCATTAACTTGTCATCGCCTTTAGCTTTGACTGCATCGTATTTGACATCTTTCTTGAATCTCAGAGTTCCGTCGCCTGCATCTTTGAACAGGTCAGCATATTTCTTGGTTGTATCAGAATGTTCGATAATGCTATCAACATAGTGAATAGCTTCGTCGATACCGGCTGAAGTTCCAAGAGGAGTCGAGCCTTTGTATCTGATGATACCGGTCTTGCCGAGGAACAATGTAGCTGCTGCGGTTGGGATACCTGCGTTTGTTGCTTCTTCGGTACCTTTGATTGATTCGATTGCGAGCATCTTAATAAGAAGACCGGCAATATCAAGGTCACCTGCATCAGGCATAATACTTACGTCTTCTTTGCCTGTGAGGATTCTTACCAACTCTTTTACATTCTCTTCAATCTCTTTGCGTTCTTTGTCAGTTACATCTCTCTGGTTTGCCTGAGCGATTGCAAGAATTTCCATTACACGACCGTATTTCTGGAGACGTTCGGTATTGGCACCACCGCCGCACTTGAGACCAACTGCGTTCATAGCTGTTGCGATTTCTGCTTCGAACGGATCGTTCGGTGACTTGGAACGGTGTGATACGACCAGTTCCGAATCATAAGCGAGAGATGTAAGCATAGCCAGTACTGTTTCTGAAAGAGTACCAATCTGGTTTGCTTTAATAAGTGTTGCGTTAATTTCGCCGTTCTTGGCGCATTTCTCGATGTTCGAATCTTTTGTTGTTACAAGGTCGTCACCGATGATGAATATCTTGTCACCAAGTTCTTTCATCATATTCTTCCAACCTTCGTGGTCCATTTCGCCGAAGCCGTCTTCGATTGAAAGAACCGGAATACCGGATTCCATTGTTTCTTTGTACAGAGTCAGAATATCGTCACGGCTCATATCGAGTTTCGATTTGTCACGCCAGAAACGATACATACCAACTGAATCCATCTGGCCTGTTTCTTCACGATAGAGGTTTTCAAGTTCGGAGCATGCCGGGTCAAGAGCGATTGCGACGTCAACGCCTGGTGTATATTCGCAATCAAGAATTGCCTGACGCATGAAACGCCACATTCTTTGTTCCGGAACTTTGTCGCCCGGTTCTTTATCAATGTAAGGAGCAATACCACCTTCGAGACCGACACCCATAACTTTTGCACCAGGAGCGGACTCGATAATCTCTTTCAAACGTGACTGAAGCTTAACTGTCATTTCCTGAGCATCTTCGTATGTCTTTGCTGAAAGAGGCAGGAACATACTTTCCTGCATACTAATGTTGCTTTCTGGATATTCCTTTTCAGTGTGACGTCCACCCATAGCGCAGTTACGAAATTGCCA
>JAFGPS010000150.1 GCA_016936075.1 Sedimentisphaerales bacterium
AATTCGTAGCCGCTGATGAGAAGATTCGCTACATTATAAATTGCAAGTGCGCTCTGAACTGTTCCGCCGCGACCAACGCCCTGAATATCACGAATGTTTCCTCCTAAACCAGTTCCGGCTCCGGGGTCCGCGCTGACTGTAGTTGGGTGGTTATGAGTTTCGACTTTGAACGTATCGCTTATCTTAACTTTCTTCGCTACAAAGGATGAAGGATTAACCGGATCGGATGGAATGAACATTGTAAGAAGTTTGCCTAAAGTAACTGCTGCGTTATCATTATAAGCTACTTCAATATTTCCGCGATTTGCTTTCGTAGTCGCTTTAACCAAATCGAACAGGCTGTTTTTGTGTTTTTTACCATCGATAACAAAATTGCCATTAAACAAGTGGTGACGGCAATGCTCGGAATTAAGCTGGCCGAACATGAATAATTCTACATCAGTTGGATTGCGGCCGATTTTGCTGTAATGGTTATAAACATATTCTCTCATCTGTTTATCGAGAGCGAGTCCGAGAGTTTCGTTGGCTTCTTTAAGTACTTTGATACCGTTTTCAAGAAGATTAATAAGTTGTACAGGTTCCGGCTGTTCGTCATGCTCGAAAGTTTCGGGAACTTCCATATACGGCATTTCCGTCATTCTATCGTGAACAAGAGCATATATTTTATCAATCTTTTTCTGTGATAGAGATTTATTGTCTTTTGTCTGAATGGAGAATCTTCTTGTTTCCTCGATTCTTGTAATGGAATCCATGCCGCATGCCGAGCAGATTGAAACCGCGTTCGTACTGAACGGCGTAACAATTGCTAACCTTGGACCGACTTCAATTACAGGGTCCTTGAGCATGGATTTTTCATCGAACGACTCAGGCTCGAAAGTTTCTTTCAATAGCCATTTGAGTTTGTCATGCTCGTCATTTGTCAATTTGCGAGCGGAATCGACAAGAAATCTTCTCTCTATTTTAACTTTTTGAATTTCTTTGGATACTTTTTGGCGCAGAGTTTTGAGCCATGAATTTTCTTCAATCGTCCATAGTTTCGAACGACGAAAAAATGAAATAATCATAAATAAAGCCTTTCTTTTCAGAGTAATACAACTGGAAAGTCGATCATAGATAAACTTTGATAACTATAAAAATATAGTTATATCCGCCAGAATGGGAATTGCAAGAATGCAATTGAAACTGTGAAGAAAAAAATATCAGGCTTGCGAAAAATCTCTGCTTTCGGCCTTGCGATAACCCGTAACGATAATGTTTTTGTCGGGTAAAACTTCGACAATCGCGTAAGTATTATTTTCCTTGCCTGAACCGACAACAACTCCTTTTAATGTATAATAATGTATTCCTTCTACAAATTTGTAGCCGCCGTTGTGTTCATGGCCATCGAAAGAAGCTAAAACCTTGCCAGATTTCTGTAAAATATTTCGTACATCTCCTGCGTTTCTAACACATGTGCCGCTACTACCCCAGAGTTGCTGATGACAAAATGCAATCGTTGGCAATTTTGTTTTGTCCAGGTCATTTGCGAGCCAGTCTAACTGGCTTTGCGGAATAACAGTATTGTTCCAGACGAAATTACCATGGTCGTATGGAGTTCCGTCCGGGAGGAAGTTTGCATCAAGTACTACAAAATGGATTCCTTTGCGGTCGAAACTATAATATGTTGATTTTGTTTTTATGCCTGTGTTTGTGATATTTTCCATGAACTGTTCTTTTGAAAGACTATCTACATCATGATTGCCGATCACGTGATATGTCGGGCCGTTGAACTTCTGGAAAATCTGCTCAATCGTTTTCAAGTGCGATATAGTTCTTTCTTCTACAGCCGGTTCATCCTGATCCTTGAAATCTCCAAGCTCTATCAGGAAA
This sequence comes from Sedimentisphaerales bacterium, assembly GCA_016936075.1. Lineage (GTDB taxonomy): Bacteria > Planctomycetota > Phycisphaerae > Sedimentisphaerales > Anaerobacaceae > JAFGPS01. The sequence continues at coordinate 1,870 of JAFGPS010000150.1, forward strand.
TCGACCTTTTGGTCATTCATCAAATCAATACATTCGGTCATCTTATCCGCAGATTCACGATAGTATCTATTATCTCTCATATCTGTGTCGGCGTAGTGCGAATCTGTAACTATACCGAAACGAAGATTTGTTTTTGGTTCAGAAGGTTGAAAGCAACCTGTGATTGCTAATGATGAAATACCTGCAATTGCTGAAGTTTTCATAAATTCTCTACGAGTAATTATCCATTTATTCATGGTATAAGCTTATTTCTCCTTTCTTTCAAAATGATATGAATTCACTTTTGAAAATAGCTTATAAAAAACGCGAAAAATATTTTAAATGAAATACCTGAAAAAATCCACAAATTTAATAATCAGGAAATTATATAAGTTATGATTACGTGGTATTATATTTCGCAAATTCCATGCTGTAAGATATTAAATATCTCAAAACAGACTTAATAAAAAATCTTGCAAAACAAGTTTTTTGCGAGTATAAATAACTATAAAATAAGAATTTATAACAAAGTTGATAGTTTAGTAAAAGGGTATTTGTTTGGCCAGTAAAGTTCTTACAACCGGCATGGAGGAAATCGACAAGCTTATCGGTGGAGTATTGGCAGGTGATAATCTTGTTTGGGAGGTAGATTCCGGAGCGCCAATAGATCAGTTTATCAAGAGTTTCGTATCGGCGTGTGAGACTGAAAATGCGCCTGTTATATATATCAGTTTCAACCGTTCGCCTCAGACTATAGTAAAAACTTATCAGAGCCTGATGTCCAAAGGCAAATTCAAGCTTATTGATTGTTTTTCTGCTGGAAAAGGCAATAATGACGAGGTTTTTCTTGATTTCTTTAAATCAAATGAAAACGCATCTACTCCAAAGGCATACCTGCCAGTACATGTTTATAATCCTGGAGATAGCGATTTGCTTTTGGAAGTTCTCAGGAGAGTAAGTTCTGAAGTACCTACAAACGCGAGATACATTTTCGATAGTCTTACAGGTATGTTCGATTTGTGGGGCGATGAAGATACAGTTCTTCGTTTTTTTGGCCATTTTTGTCCTCGCCTTTTCGATATTCATACGGTTGCGTATTGGCTCTTGGAAAAAGAAGCCCATTCGGAACCATTTCTTGCGAAACTGCGCCATATAACCCAGGTCGTTGTTGAAATAGCTATTTCGGGCGGGATTCGGACTCTTACACTCAGAAAAGCTGTAAACAGACGATGTGCTGATATTGGTGTTCCTCAATGGTTTAGAGTAGTTGACGGCAATCTGGTTGTTGCATCTGAATCACGCGAAGACCGGGAGCTTGGGCTTTTGACAAGAATGGGTGAAGTATTAGGTACCGCACTTGAGCCTCAATCTTTTTTTGAGCAGACGATGGAAGCGTTAGCGAATGAGCTTGGTATGGTTCGAGGTACTCTTGTTCTTCTTGATAAAACATTAAATAAGCTTAATATTGCCGCCGCACATGGTCTTTCTGTTGCTGAGCGGGCAAAAGGAGAATACGCAATTGGCGAAGGAGTAACCGGGCGCGTAGTTGAAACCGGCATACCTGAAGTAATTCCTGATATCAGTAAGGATACACGATTTCTTAATAGAACCGCTACCCGCAGAATAGATGCGGTTCAGCCGGTTGCATTTATCTGTGTGCCGATAAAAGTAGACCATGATGTTGTCGGTGCATTGAGTATAGACAGACCTTTTGCGGTAGGCTCTATGCTCGACAAAGATTTGAGAATACTTCTGATAGTTGCGTCAATCATTTCGCAGGTTCTCAAAATTAATCGTATGATTCATATTGAAAAGGACGAAATTCTTTTTCGCGACGAACGTGTTCTTGAAGAATTAAGGAGTCTCTATCGTCTCGAAAACCTTGTCGGGCAGAGTAAGTCGATTATGAGGGTGCTTTCTACAGCCGCAACTGCTGCGAAATCACGAGCGACAATTCTTATTACAGGTGATACTGGTACGGGAAAAGAACTTGTTGCTAATGTTGTACATTATAATAGTGACCGCGTAGAAGGACCCTTAATCAAGGTAAATTGCGGTGCTCTTCCTGAAACTCTGCTTGAGTCGGAATTGTTTGGTCATGTCAAGGGAGCTTTTACCGGTGCGATTGAAAGCAGGAAAGGGCGTTTTGAAATTGCTGATGGAGGTACGCTTTTTCTTGACGAAGTAGCCGAAATGAGTCCAAGATTGCAGGTCAAGCTTTTGCGTGTTTTGCAGGAGAAGGAATTTGAACCTGTAGGCGGAACGCAAACTATCCGTGTTGATGTGCGGGTAGTAGTAGCGACCAGTACAGACCTGAAAAAAGCAGTCCAGGAAGGTACTTTCAGAAAGGACCTTTTTTATAGATTGAATGTGATACCGATACATTTACCGCCTTTGAGGGAACGGCGTGATGATATACCGCTATTGATACATTACTTCATGGATAAGTACAACAAGCAGAATGATAAGAATGTGAGTAAGATTTCGCGTAAAGTTCTTGATTTGCTTGTCGAATATCCATGGCCTGGAAATGTCCGGGAGCTTGAGAACTGCATCGAGCGAGGAATTGTTATGAGTCCCGGAAATATGTTATTGGCAGATTTTCTTCCGGAAGAAATAGTGCTCTATAATCAAAAGAACGCAAATAAATATGCAAGTCAGTCGGGAAGCAATTCTGGTTTACGTCAGACGATACTGAGTTTTTGCGATACTATCCCGGACCTGAGTCAGTCAGGAGAGGTAATTCAGAAAGCTATAGAAGAAGCAATAATCCGGAAAGCTATTGCTCAAAATGTGAGTAAAAGCAAGACCGCCGAACAACTAAATATGAGCCGAATGACGCTCCGTAAAAAAATGCGGGAATATGGTATAGAGCAATAACAAATATTGGCCTGCATTTACATATCTAAATTATTATACCCGTTTTTTTAGGTCGCAGTATGGCAATATTATGGCCATAGTGGCAAATGTATAGCCATATTTTGTGTATTTGTAACAATTTTTTCACATAATAAAATAAATCATAAATTTTTAAATAGCTTTTTAAGAAGTACTTATATAAAGATCCTGATTTTTAATCCATTTTTCGGTACGTTATTTGTTAGTTAGATATAGCTGTTTTAAAATAATTTGTAATAAAATCAAAAAGCCTGTGCGATTAATACCAGAAATGGGAAATAAAATAGAACAAAATACGCATAATAACCTGCAAAAGTCTTCATCTATGACTGAACTGCAGAATTTCAAGAATATAAACAATAGTTTAGTTCAAGATGCACTTAATGTATGGTCCGAATTATGGGCTGAGCTGGATGGCCAGGTCGGAGCAGGCTCAAAGACTTCATTAGAATCAGAGGCTGGATTTAAGCCTTCCTGTGGATGGTCGCAGTATCTGGAGAAGATGTGGGTGCTCCGAAATTATCTCGATTTTGCCAAACGAATCAGCCAGCAATAGCCAAATCTTATGCTAACATGTGCCGCTTCGTAATTTTTGAAACAATTTAGTAAGGAAAAGACATTGAAAATATGTGTTTTATATTGCTCAAATAGCCTTGAGACTCGCGAATTGGAGAGCTATCTCGAGAAAATTAAGGATGTTGATTTTAACTTAATCAGCCTTCCTTGCTCCGGGAAAGTTGACATACCTTACATGGTAAAAGCATTCGAAACAGGCGCTGATGATGTTTTAGTCATTACATGTCCTGCAAGTCAGTGCCATACTCTTGAAGGTAATCTGCGTGCGCAAAAACGAGTACAAGCGGTCGATTCTCTAATTGATGAAGTTGGCTTGGGAAAGGGTCATATTAAAGTTATTCAGCTTAAAGAAGATGGTAAAAAGCAAATAGTCGAAGAAATTGAGGAATTTATTGGTATGAACATGGAGAAAACTACATGACACAAGACAGCAAACTCGCTCAAAGCATAGATAAGGGGAATTTCATAATTACTGCCGAGTATCTGCCTCGTGCAAGCGCGGTTTTTTCTTTAACAGAAGATGTTATTACTGCATTAAAGAGTTTCCACGCGGTCAACGTAGCCGACAATCCTTATGGTATTGTTATGTCGAGTCTCGCCGGGGCAATGGGATTGAGTCAGGCCGGAATTGAGCCGATTTATCAACTCGTTACACGTGACAGAAATAGAATCGCTTTAGGTTCGGACCTTTTGGGAGCCGCTTCGCTTGGTATTAAGAATGTACTTTGTCTTTCAGGTTATCATCAGACATTAACGAAATGCCCGGAATCGGCAAATGTATATGATATCGATTCGATTCAGTTGGCCGATGCTGTAAACAAAATGAATAACGATAAGGTATTGCCTGACGGAATCAAAATTGAAGGTGATTTTTCAATGCTTATCGGCTCAGTTGCAAATCAGAATTTGAAACCGCTCGAATTGAATATGATTCGTCTTGCAAAGAAAATCGAAGCTGGAGCGAAGTTCATACAAACCCAGGCAATATTCGATGTAAAAGTTTTCGCAGAATGGCTTGAAGCCGCGGATAAAGAAGGTCTTACAAAGAAAACAGCAATTTTAGCCTCAGTCATGCCTTTGGAAGATGCACAGGAAGGCGAAATACTTCGTGACACTTTCACTGATTACAATATTCCTGATGAAATAATCGGTAGAATTAAAAAGGCCGGTGACAAAGAAGCTCAACGCAAAGAAGGTTTGAAAATAAGTGTTGAGATAATCAATGAAGTCAAAAAACTAACCGGTCTCAGAGGAATACACATTCTGTCCGGCGGGAACGAGGCAATATTGCCGGAACTTCTTTCACAGTCTGGACTTGGAAAATAGGAACTAAATAGAATGCCGGAAAAATATCATATAAAAACAAAGCCAATTCCGCCGAGAAGACCTCGTATTGGAAAATACGGTATCGTCGATTGGCGTGAAGATTGTGCAAGATGTCACAATTGCGTAAAAAAGGCGTGTATTTATGATCGTCACAGGATGGAAACTGAATATATTCGCAATCTTAATGATGTTGATGTATTGTTTTTCGATTGCATGGGATGCTTATATTGCGTTCAGAACTGCACGAAAAACCTCCTGAGTTTATCAATTAATCCAACTTACAAGAAGCTTGGTAACGAATACTGGACACCTGATATTATTCTTACAACATGGAACCAGGCCGAAACCGCAAAGATTCCAGTTTCCGGAGCAGGTTATAAAGGAAAGTTTTCCGGTCATGGCTTTGATTCGATGTGGACAGACATGTCTGAAATCGTACGTCCTACTCGTGACGGAATTCATGGCCGTGAGTATATCAGTACAGCGGTGGATGTTGGAAGAAAAGCATCGTTCCTTTCTTTTAGTGAAAGAAAGTTAACAAACGTAAATCCGCCTCTTATTGATATGCCTATGCCAATTATTCTTGATATGCAGGCAGAAGAATATTCATTGCCGGACCTTAATCCAATTTTGCAGGAAACAGCAAAACGAACAGGTATAATCACAATCGTAGATTCAAGCCTGTATTCTACAGTTCAGGACCAGGAAGATTTATCGCATATCGCGTTTCATATCGGTTCAGATTCGAAAATGCCGCCAAAAGAAATAATGGCGAAAACGAATCTCGTTCAGATTCCTGATAGTTCAAAAGTTCTTGATAAGATTAAAGAAATCAAGAAGAGTTTTCCTGATATTATCGTATCAGTAAAAATACCTTTGGATTCAAAAGGAAGCAAACGTGCGATAGAATTGGCGAGCAATCCTGAGATAGAAGTTCTTCATGTCGCGGCGGACCTTAATGGAAATGAAATTGGTACAAAAAATCCGCGATTTGTAAAAGATATCGTAAGAGAAATTCACACAGCTCTCGTTGATAACGGCACTCGTGATGAGATTACTTTGATAACGAGCGGCGGTATAGCATTGGCCGAACATTTAGCAAAAATCATTATTTGCGGTACGGACCTTGTCGCGATTAATCTGCCGCTGTTAATCGCTCTCGAATGTCATTTATGTAAAAGTTGTAAACCGGGACAGCATTGTCCAGCAAAACTTGAGAGTTTTGATTTTGAATATGGCGTTGGCCGTATGACCAATCTCGTAGCAGCATGGCACGACCAGTTAATCGAAGTCATGGGCGCTATGGGAATGAGAGAAGCACGTCGCCTTAGAGGTGACGTGGGACGTGGAATGTTTTTTGAGCAGCTCGAGGAAGAAACCTTTGGAAAGCTATTTGGAACAAGAAAATAAATTAAAAGACTTACTACCGGAAAAAACGATGCAAACTCGTGTTCCGCAGGCAAAAGTCGAACGAACGATAAAACCGGCACCGTCGCGTTATCGCAACGAAGTCGCTAAGTACATTATCAAAAGGAATAGTGATTGTATTCGCTGCGGCAAATGCGTGGAGCTATGTCCTTACGGTGTGCATGTCGACAAGCCTGGTTATAAATATTTCGCGGAGCCGAAACTGCATTTATGCGTTGGTCCTGAATGCGAAAAGACCGATCACTATTGTGTCGCGAAATGTCCAAAGCAGGCTCTAAGCTTGATGGAAAATCCCATGATGGAAGTTATGGGTGACTATCGCTGGACTGCTGATATGATTTTGGCGACATGGAAAATGGCTGAGACAGGCGATGTTCCTCCGCGGGAATATGGTTATCAGTATGAGACAGGTAATACCGGTGGCGGATTCGATAAGATTAGAATAAAATTCCCGGACAAACCTCCGGTTAAAGTCAAAGAAGATGAAGTCGATACAAGTATCGAACTGAATCGCCGCAATGACGGCAGACCGAAAATTAAGATTGATGTCCCGTGGTATGGCGGCGGAATGTCATTCGGTTCGGTAAGTAACGTAACTCAACTTTCGAAAGCAAGAGCTTGCGTTGCATGGAACACTTTCACCTGTACCGGTGAAGGCGGATACATGGAAAGAATGAGACCTTACGATGACCATGTAATAACACAGGTTGCGACAGGTTTATTCGGTATCCGAGAAGAAACAATTCAGCGTGTTCCTATCGTCGAGTTCAAATATGCTCAGGGAGCAAAACCTGGTCTGGGCGGCCACTTGCTCGGTGACAAAAACACAATCGCTGTTTCGAAAATGCGTGAAGCGATTCTTGGAATTTCCCTCTTCTCGCCGTTCCCGTTCCATAGTGTATATTCTATTGAAGACCACATGAAGCATCTCGACTGGATAAAGCATATTAACAGGCGTGCTTTGTTATCTACGAAAGTTTCTACTCCAACGGATGTCGATATGGTTGCCATTGGCAGTTGTGCGGCTGGTACTCATATCGTACACCTCGACGGTGGTTACGGCGGAACTGGTGCCGCTCCTGATATCGCAAAGAAAAATATCGCGATGCCTATCGAATACGCAATCAGTAAAGTACACGAATTTCTTGAGGCCGAAGGAGTAAGAGATACAGTGACATTAATTGCCAGCGGCGGAATCAGAAACGCTTCTGACGTTGCAAAATCCATCGCAATGGGTGCCGACGGTGTAGTTGTCGGAACATGTGAACTTATCGCTCTTGGATGCATCAGATGCGCAAAATGCGAAAGCGGTCGCGGCTGCCCGAGAGGTATCGCTACCACTGATAAGGAACTCGCTCCTCAAATGGAAATCGATTGGGGAACTCAGCGAATTATCAATTTATATAACGCATGGCGAAAAGAGCTTGTGCAGATTCTGCAAAAACTCGGTATGAAAAGTGTCGCTGAACTCCGCGGAAGAACTGATTTACTAACGCATGATGACTATAGTAAATAATTGAAAGCATAAAAAGTGAACGAAACTATCATTAATCATATTCTGGAATCAAAGAAACGACTTGCGGGTGAATACGAATTTGCCGGTAATGCAAGGAAATGTGAAGAAGAGGGCGGTTGCGGCGTAGTTGGTTTCTGCTGCTCCGAACCTGTAGCGGGAATACACATTTACGAACCTTCGAAACAGATGCACAATCGAGGCAATGGAAAAGGCGGCGGTATAGCTGCGGTTGGTTTCGTACCTGAGCAGCTTGGTGTGAGCCGGGAAGTTCTCGACGAATACTATATGCTCCATATTGCTCTGCTTGATCCTAAGGTTCGTCCTGAATTAGAAAAGAAATTTATCGCGCCATACTTCGAAATAGTTCATTCCTGTGAACTCGATAAAGTCGATGACTGGAAAACAATTAAAGGTCTCGAAGTTCAGCCTCCGGACGTATGGCGATATTTTGTTCGAGTTAAATCTGATGTGCTCGATTCTTTCATAAAGAAAAATAATCTAAAAGAACTTAACCGTGTCGATGCCGAAGATGAATTTATAAACCAAAACAGTTTCAGACTCAATCAGACTTATTACGCTTCTATGGGTGACCAGAAAGCGTTCGTACTTTCACACGGCAAGAACATAATGATTCTTAAAGTCGTTGGTTATGCCGAAGCTATTGTAAAATATTATAAAATTGAAGACCTTCGTGCCCATATCTGGATTGCCCACCAGCGTTTTCCGACAAAAGGCCGCGTATGGCATCCCGGCGGTGCACATCCATTTGCGGCTATGAATATGGCACTGGTACATAATGGTGACTTTGCGAATTATCATTCTGTTAGTGAGCATTTGAAACAGCGAAATATAATTCCGCAGTTCCTTACGGACACAGAAGTAGCGGCGCTTTTATTTGACTTGCTCGATAGAACATATAAGTATCCGCTTGAATATATTATCGAAGCGATGGCGCCGACAACGGAAAATGACTTTGATTGTTTGCCTGAAAACAAGAAGCCTATATACAGGAATATTCAGGCTACGCATATTCATGGCTCGCCTGATGGTCCATGGTTCTTTATTATCGCACGCAATGTCTTGCGGAAAAATAAACTCCAGCTATTGGGAATTACTGATACCGCAATGTTAAGGCCGCAGGTCTTTGCGTTTCTTGACGGCAAAGTTCAGGTCGGATTAATTGGTTCAGAAAAACAGGCGATTGACGCGACAATGCTCAGCCTCTCGAAACATGATAATCGTATTTGCCCGGTTGCTGACCGTTACTGGAACGCAAGGGGCGGTTCTCATACCGACGGCGGCGCGTTTATATTTAACCTGGAAAAGAATTCCGAAGGTAAGGTACGCATAAACTGTACAAACAAATTCGGAGTACTGCCTTATATTCATAAGGAAACCGAGTCATGCGATTTTAATGAAAAACCTTCGCTTACTCCAGATTTAACAGGCGTTGATGCTGATATAGATAAATGGCTCGAAAATGGTGACTCCTGGAAGATTTTCGAATTCGTAAATGAAAATATTCATAGATGGACCTTTGGTGACATTCGTTCGATTTGTGATATTATCGCTCAAAAAGCGAGTGAGCCGAAGAAAACATCAGCCGCGATAGAAGCTCTTACATTGCTGAACGATAGAAAATATTCAATGGGTTCGAGAAAAAGAAGTCACGTTATCTTTATAGTCCGTGACTCATTACATAAATTATTCGAAAATGTCCCCGGATTTGATAAAGAAAGTCTCGGAACTGAATATCGTTTGATTGATTTCAAAACTCGCGAAATGTTGAGAGCTCCACAGAAGAACGAAAAGACTCTTATAATAGATGCTTCACTCTTTGCACCGGAAGGCGATGACTGCGATGCAGTTTTACTAGTGGATGCATATCGAAAAGGCTGGAATAACTTTATTGTCTATAACTGCCGCGGCCAAAGATATATCGGCTGCGGTCTCGGACCTGAAACTGATGATGTCACTATTGATGTTTACGATAGTTCCGGCGATTATCTCGGTTCTGGTATTGATGGTCTTACAATTACCGTTCACGGCAACGCACAGGACCAGTTGGGCCAGATTATTAAACGCGGTAAAATGGTTATATACGGTGACGTAGGTCAGACATTCATGTACGGTGCAAAAGGCGGTAGTGTATTTGTTATGGGAAATGCAGCCGGAAGGCCGATGATTAATTCAGTAGGTAAGCCGAGAGTTATTATCAATGGTACATGTCTTGACTTCCTCGCGGAGTCTTTTATGGCAGGTGATCCGTTAACCGGCGGCGGTTTTGCAATCGTCAATGGTATTGAGTTTGACGAAGATGGAAACATTATTACCAAACGTGAACCTTATCCGGGAAGTAATTTATTCTCACTGGCTTCGGGAGGTGCAATATATATTCGTGACCCGCATAAGGAAGTTTCCGGTCATCAGCTTAACGGCGGTGAGTTCGCTGAATTAACACAGCCGGACTGGGATTTGATTCTGCCTTATCTCGAAGAAAATGAAAAGCTTTTTGGTATTAGCGTTGATGAATTGCTCACGGTCGATGGCCATAAGAAAATGCCCGAACAGGTATATCGCAAGGTTCGTCCGATTGATAAAAAAGCAAAAGCGGCAAAACCATCAGAAGATTCTTCACAAAAGAAGCAGCTTAAAGTAAGTGCTTAAATCAGTGAAGAAGGAGTAATAAATAATATGGCAATAACAATAAAAAAACAAAAATCTGGCGGCATAATCGATGAGGTCCAGAAAATATCAGGAGCCGACCTGAGTGTATGTTTCCAATGCAAGAAATGTTCAAGCGGCTGTCCTGTTTCCAAACTGGTGAAATATCCGCCTTCAGAGATTATGCGAAGATTACATTTGAAAGCTGGTAAAGAAATTCTTGAAAGTGACATTCTCTGGGTGTGTGTTTCATGTGAGACATGTTCGCAGAGATGCCCGATGGGAATTGACGTAGCCGCTGTGATGGACGCATTGAGAAAACTTGCTCTGGAAAATGGAGCTTCGAAGCAGGAAGGTAACGTTCCGCTTTTCAATAAAGCATTTTTGAAAACAGTTGAAATATTCGGTCGATCATATGATATGGCGATGATAGCGGCTTACAAGGCTGGTTCGCGTAAATTTATGGCCGATACCGAAAAATTTCCGACAATGTTGAAAAAGAGAAAAATATCCTTACTTCCTTCATTCAAAGGCGATAGAAAAACTGCCAAACGCATTTTCCAAATGGCGAAACTTAAGAAGGGAGCAGGCAAATGAAATATGGTTATTTCCCAGGTTGTTCTGCTGAATCTACAGCACGTGACATGCACGAGTCAACTCTCGAAGTAGCAAAAGCACTCGGAATCGAGCTTGTCGAGCCGAAGGGCTGGACCTGTTG
>JAFGPS010000151.1 GCA_016936075.1 Sedimentisphaerales bacterium
ATCTAATAATCAAGTCCCGAAAAAATCGGGAGTGAGCTCGCGGTGGTGGACCTGTCCTCCATAGCTTTATGCGAAGGAGGAACACCGTATCGTCAAGTTACATCCCTGTATCTATCCAATTTATTAACAAGCAGCCAGAGGCCGCAACAACGTCCCGCGAGTACCCGAAGTTGCGACCAAAGGGAGCAATTTGGGCGAAGCGAGGCGCAGCCAGGTACTCGCTGTTATGTAAAGTCCGAATGATTTTTTATCATTGCTATAATATCATCCTCTATTTCTTGTAGCCATTTTAATCTTTCATTTTCTGTGCTATCAGCAATTACTCTGAACATTTTTCTATAGTATTTGTCAATTCCAAGAAATCCAAAAATACATTTGCCCCATATTTTATCGAGAGGATCACTGAAATAATTATTTTCCCGTTCTTCTACTGTATTTGCAGTATTGTATACTATTCCATATTTACCTTTTAATTTTTCAATTGGCAATCCGCCTCCAGAATCATCTTCTGGAAAGTCATATGCATAAGGTGAACGAATAACTCTATCAATGTATCCTTTGAGGATTGCCGGCGGCTGCCCCCACCAATTTGGATGTATATATACCAATATATCAGATTGAACTAACTCATTAGCATATCGATTGACCAGGAAATCATTTGAATTATCCGAACCCAACTCCTGCCTCGTCAGAACTGGATTGAAATTCTCCTCGTAAAGATCATGGGTATATACTTCTACATTAATATCATTAAATGTCTTAATTACCGTTTTGAATATTGCGTGATTAAAACTTTGTGAATATGGATGTGCCAATATTACCGATGCTATCATTATCTCTCCTTCTCTTTTCGGATTTTACATAACGGGCTCCTCGAACTTTTAACAGGGTCTTGACATTTAGAAGTTCGGGCTTTTAAACAAAGCTGCTCCGCAGCAGATTGAATCGTCTCCATTTGCATGTTTAACTTACTAACTCAAAAATTGCATACCTTACCTCCTGTATAGTGCGGACATTTTTGCCCACGCCGAATCTCAATATTTTTAACATTTCTACAGGAGGTCGTTATGACTAAACTTCGCGAAGATGTCGAGCTTTGCACGAAGCACTAACGGGTCAACGTGCGCTGGCCTGCTTTGAGGCTGGCGTACTTTGCCGGTTATACGTATACGCTGTTCAAAAAATCATTTTTTGTTCTTGCTCATTATGATAAGCCTTCCTCAATTCCTATAAATATGTTTTTTTTGTTTTGTATAAAATAAAGAGGGGTTAGTGGTGAATTTCATTTTTCAAAAAACCCCTTTAACTATTTGTCCTTTTGTCACTTTGTTGATCATAAAAACCATGACATATAATATAATTGTAAAGGTTAAATTTGATACAATAATATCAATACCATCCTTAATGTCTGCTTGGAAAATTAAAGCACTAGCCGTTAATGACATATGCATTAAAAGTGCTATAAATAAACTTTGTGTACGCTCGTAAACCCAAGTCATTAATATTCTGAAAGCAGGTAAATGAGTAATTAGCAGAGCCATTAATAAAATAATTATCGGAACTTGACTTGAAGGATATTGTCCTATAAAAAGTGGAAAGTGCCATATTCCCCAAACTATACCAATTATTAAACTTGATTTTAAAATACTAAATTTTGATGTTAATTTAGGTGTTACGAACCCTGTCCATCCTAATTCCTCAAAAAATCCCGCTATGAGTCCACCAATAATTCCACCGATAATGGTTATAATGACTTCATTTGATGTAAATATCATAGGAATAAATTTGGGAGATACAAAAGATAATATTGTAAACGATAATATAGTTAATAATGGAGCTGCTAAAAGTGCAATTAGATAAAATTTAAAACTAACTTTCCACTTTAATAATTTTGTAATTAATACTTTGATACCGTTTTTTCCATCTAATAGATAGACAGATGTCAAACTCGATATCAATGGACCTGCACACATTGCCATAAATAATAGTGGCATTAAATCATCAGATAATGTTACTTTTCCTAAAAAGCCATCAATACCAATGATGGGTAGAAGACAAAACCATGAAATTATACATGTCAATGCAAAGTAAAATACTACTGGATTTATTTTGATGAGGTTTTTCATATTTAATACTCCTTATAAACTATAAGTTGTAATCATCATATAAAGTTTTCACTTATAAATAAGTCTTTTTAGTAATGAAGTGAAGAAAAACACCATAAAGCAGCACCTCTTTAATTTCATTGATTTTATATTAGTTAATTGTTATAAATATCCGTTTAATAAAATAGACATATATTAAAATTAATCATTTCAAAGAACGAACAGTATGTTTTATAACGTTCCGGCCCATATATGCTGTTTGTGAAGCGATAGCGTATAACAAATGGCATATTGGGCCTGTTGTTTGTCTGTGCGATTCTGTTTTGCCTCATTTCTTAGCGGGGCGTATTTCTCTTATTCAATTATCTTCAAATATTTCAGTACTTCAATTGAAATTTCTTTTCTGGGTGTTATTATATCGCTGAAGCTTTCGCCTTCAATATTCATCGCGAAATAGTAAAGGTTTTTACCTTTCTCAACATATCCCACATACCAACCCAATGCTTTATCTGGATTGGCCTTGTCGAATCCTGTTCCACCACCAGTTTTAGCGCTTAGTCTATACCGCTCTGTTTCCTCTTGAATTAAAATGTCTTTGACTGCAGCAACCGCTCCGGGTGAAACACCAAGTTCGTTCTTGTAGAATTTCCTTAGGAATGCAACTTGCTCCATAGCGGATATCGTCAAACTCCCATCAAGCCAGAAATTGTCTTCACCGGATGATATGTCTCTGTTGCCATAATCAAACTTATCCACAAAGGCTTGCATACGTACCTTACCAACCTTTGAGGCAATCTCACGATAGAAAGGTACTACAGAATATTTGATTGCCGAACGCATCGTATGTCTTCCTGGCCATTGTTTAGGCCACCATGACTCATTAGGGTATGATGCGGAATCCCATTGGAATTCTGTATCAGTATTTTCTATTACTCCAGTTTCGATCGCGATTATAGAATTTGGAATCTTAAATGTTGAAAAAGGTGTAAAACTCTTTCTGCTGCGCTCAGTGTTGTGGATGAAATATCTGTCTTTCTCAGAATCATAGATTACTATTGTACCTTTATGTACTTTGAAAATATTGCTAAAATCTATTTCTTCAATTGCCGGCTTCGCAGAAACTAATCCTACAATTAGACAAATTGCTGTAATGACTTTCATTGTGTTTCCCTTTCTTTTTGTTTTTAGCCTGACATCTATAACCAATTCTTGCTACAACCAAAACAGAATTGCATTGCAAACAACGTGTTGCGGCACTCACCTGCTGTACCTAAGAATAAAGTGTAATGTAGTGGAACTTTAATCTTGGTATGGCAGGTTGCCGATGCCGTTTGTGTGACCTATGAAGTTTACCGAAGCGGTAGCGTAGGTAAATTTGCCGAAGGCCAAGTGAGGCTTTGCGAACGCAGTATATACTGGCTGTTAGTGGATTTAAGCGGCATACCATTTATTTCTGATAACCGTGGAAATGAATAATAGAGCTGTTTTTATTATTTCTATGATTTTTTATAATTGATAAACCTGTAGAAATCGATTTCAAACATTTTCTTCCTATCAAATCAAATTCAATTTTGTTGTTATTATTAATAATAATAATATCTATATTGTTAAGTTCATACCGTTTTATATAATTAACATCAACGATTTGACTTAATTTGTCATAATTTCCATCGTCTTGAACCCACCATTCAATCTTGATAGCAATTATGTGATTACATAGTTCAGAAGGATCAAATGATCCATAAATGTATGATCTTATCCTAAGAAGTGCGAATCGTTTGTTATTTGTCTTGATTAAATAAAATTTGTTAAGAGGATAATCAGGGGCGATATAAAGAGAATTCCCATATTCACAAGTGTAAAAATAATTTATCTCAAAATAGGGACCAAAACCTTCACCTTCAACTATTGAATCAATCCTTGGCATCTTCTCTATATGTAATGTATCAATTTCATTAATATCTGAAACATGGTAAGATTGAAAATAGGTTAAAAATAATTGCCCTCCACAACTAGGGTCTAAATTACCGAATGAAAAAGCGAAATCGGCGTTGAAATCGGGATTAAAGTCGTTACTATTTGAATCATATGGGTGCTGTTGTTGAGCTCTTCCCATTAAATCGATTGACTTATTATAGTCAAGATCAACTGCCGATAATCCTGGGAGTGAATCTATAGAAAAATAATGCACTTCTCCGAATGTTTTGAAAAGAGAAGAAATGGCGAGTAAAACAAGTAACCCATTAATCCTTTTCATTTTTACTTCTCCTGATTTTTGATAATATTCATTTTCTCATGCCGCTTAAATTTCCACTAACGGGTTCGGGCACATATGCTGTTTGTGAAGCGCTTTGGCTGAACAAATGGCATATTGCCCGTGTTGTTTGTCTGTTGGCCCAATTTCCTAAAAATTTTAAATATTCATTTCTTAGGATTCAAATATTTTATTTCGTCAACAATCATACTGTCTTTATCTGTCAGCCTTCTTAATTGTTCAAAAGTTTCTTTAGACATACCAAATCCTCCTAACATATTATCAATGTTATTAAGCATCCAATCCTGTAAGCTATCAGTCTCTCGCCTGGAAAGTCTTTTTCTTAAGCCAGTTCTCAACCTTATTTTCCAATCCTTCCAATCAGTAGCTTTCACAGCACGAAATGATATTATACCTGTAGAATCACTATTTGCAAAAGGAACAGATTTATAAAATAATTTACCATATCCATTTTCGTAAAAACTCACGCTTTGCGTGTTAAAAAGCGCTGTGTCAAGCTTGTTTTTACAAAGAGCATTAGCTTTTATAATAATAGAATCTAAAAACATCTTGTTTGAATCTAAATCATTAAAAGCGATGCAAGGGTGTACAAACGCTCCAAAAATCAAAAGATTTAAAATTTTCATTTTTTTTACTAATCCTATTGGGCCAATTGCAAAGTTAGCGTAGGAGACAGGATCACTCCTGTACCCCGCCACAGATCCCGACGTGCAGTTTTCCCGCATCGGGCTCCTCAGACATACTCGCTTCGTACTTCAGGCAAAATCAAGTTCCTGCTGACCAGACCACAATTGCCAGACTACTTTTGGCCATGGCAACGAGTAGTATTCAAACATTTGTTTGAATTGTTTACGATTATAGCTTTTGCGTTGGCTGCGTCTGTTTAACCAGTAGCATATTATGTTCATCACTTCCCTACGCACGGTTTTTAGACTTGGGCTATTACCCGTAATGCCGTAGTAATTATAATACCCCAGCAGTTTGGATGTTACCTTGTCAAATATCCAGCGTAGCCGCTTATTGCGGTGCTCTTGCATCCATTCTCTAAACTCTGACAGTGATTTACGGAGTTTCTTGCGGCTTGTACGCAATTTTATCGAATCGACTCCATTGCGCGTTTTACCCCAGCGAAACTCAAAACCCAGAAAGTCAAACCGCTCACATTCACGCTTTCGAAATCGGGAGAACACTTTTATAAAGCTCTTCTCCGGCGCTATGTTCAGTCCAAACTTCTTGAGACGCTCCTGCACTGCTTCGAAATAACGGACAGCTTCATCATGATATTGAAACACTGCTACTGTATCATCTGCATAGCGATGCAGATGCGCATCACCTCTACATGTGGCCTTGAACTGCTTCTCAAACCACAAGTCCAGGGCATAGTGAAGATATATATTGGCAAGCACACAACTGATAATTCCACCTTGTTGAGTACCCGTTGCCGGATGCACTACCTGTCCATCTTCTTCCATGATTCCTGCACGAAGCCATTTTCCAATCAGGTTTAAGAATGCCCGATCAGATACTCGTTGTTCAACCATCCGTAGCATCCACTCATGTTCCAGCGTAGCATAGAAACTCTTGATGTCAATTTCGACTACCCAGCCAATGCGCTTACTCATAAAGGTTTCTCTGAGCTGTTTGACTGCTTTGCGCTGATCCCGGTGGGGACGGTACGCATTGCTGAAATCATAAAAGTCCTGCTCATAGATCGCTTCAAGAATACTTGCTGCAACTCGCTGTGGTAGCTTGTCTCTTACGCTTGGTATTCCTAACGGCCTGGTAGTGTTTGGCCCTTTAGGTATGTGTTTACGACGGATCAGCTTTGCATGATATCGCTTTTCCTTAAGTTCCGATACAAGTTCTGCAACATGCGACTCAAGATTTTTGCCGAATTCAGCATGTTCTATTTCGTCAATACCTGCCGCTGCCTTTGGGTTGATCTCATAATAAGCCGCCCTCAGGTTACTTGTATTCAGCAAACTGTACAGTCCACCGAATCGATGCGTTTTGTCTGATTTTGCCTTTGTTGCTATTGCTCTCAGTGAGGTTGGCAACAGTTTATCCGGTCTCTTCTCACCAGCTGCTGTTTCCTTTGAAAGCTGCGTATGCCTGTTCATCCCTTCCCCTTGCTTACGCTTTGTTTTACGTTTACGTGTAGCAGGCTCTCCCTGCCTCTGAGTACTATGAACGAATCCGACTCCCACTTGTTGAGCTGCTGCCTTCTTTTCGGTTGCACAGCTGCTCCCATGACCTCTCACTACAGCGATCATGGAACCAAATGGGCCTCTCGAGTTCTTCAACACTTCTCTCTATACGTGCCATGCTCTTTGACCCCGGTCCCGATTGTACAATCGGGATCTACGCTTAGTACGTATTGTTCGACGACTCTATCCATAAGATGGGCAGGGAATCTTGCTCCTGCGGAATTACCCTTCAGTTGCGCCTGTCATTCCTCTGTCACATGGGACGTCTCTCCTGTTACATACCCAAGACTCGCTAAGGGTGGCTGGTTAGGCCTTACCCTATAAAGACTTGCATCCGCTCTTACGAGCTGATGCTCACTCTATCAGAAGTGTCGAGCTTTGCTCGACGCACCAACGGGTGGGCCAACATACGAAGGTTTGCGCAGTGTTAACGGAGCAAACTTTTGTATTTGGCCTGTTAGCGGCTGTAAATTTGAATGCTACCACATTATTTCTTCACCGCCGATTTTACGATTTCATTCTTCATGGCGCACATTTTCTTTGGCGCAGGGATGCGCTGAAATTACTACTTCTGATCAGTGGCTACATTATCCATATAGTAAAGCGCTTATATTTTCTTGAACTATACTCTTTCGTCAGTTTCGTGTTCATCGATTATTCTCCTTGCTTCATGCTCATATGAATCTGCAAGACCCCTAATTGCAGCTGCAAGTCGTTGATATCCTGCATCCTCAATCTGGACAGATTTTTCTCTATATTTAGCCGCTATCTCGAGTTCTGGTTTTCCTGTTGGATCAATCCAGTGTACTCCACGAGATCCAAATGCAGCAGAGCAAAAACCATTTCGCATTCTTTCAGCTTCTTTCTCGTTTAAAACCTCTGCAGCTGCATTGTGTAACCAAAGCCCACTTGGATCGGCTGGCGAATGAAAAAGAACATTTCCGATATGGCGCAAAGCGACTTCTGTGTGGCCAGATTGCGAACAGGCCGCCTTAGTTTCAGCAAGCCACTTCTTGAGAGCATCAGCAGAAAAGCTGCCATCTTCCTTCAAACCCGGTGGAGTCCGCCATTCATGTAACAATCTCCAAGCATTTTGAGCAATCGAAAGCTCCTGTTCGCTTAGTGTGATTTCATTTTTTGGCGCATCCTTGGGCTTGTATACTTTCTGAATAACTTCACAAAAAAAAGCTGAATCAGATGCGAGCCGACCTGCCAGATATTTCGGCAAGGTTCCGCGATAACCGTCTAACAATGGCAGGTATGCCCATTCAATTTGGAATAGTTCGTTAGGGTTTGTTTCCGTGCTATCTTGGAGAACCTTTATGAGCTCAGCTATATTATGAGAATTCATTGTATAGGTAGGCTCATCCGATGACAATCCAGCGATTAATGCCTTAACTATTCTTTTAATGTCTACTTTCTTTTTAAAGATAATGGCTGTATGAAGATAGGTAATGGCAGCATGCGGCCTTCCGTGTTCAATAAGCTTATCAATTGCATAACTATCTACGTCAGTAGATTGATAGGGGTTTACCGACACATTTTTCCAATAGATTTCGACAGATTGTGCCAGTAGCTGTTCAACTCGCTGCCATGTTTCTGAAGAAAATGGAAGAGACATAAGAAATCGATTTGTTTGTATTGTAGACCATTTAGACATATCTATGGCATCAACCCATTCCCAATGCCTATCCAAATACCTCTTTCGAACATACGATCCAATGAATTCAATCATTTTGGTATTATCAATATCAAGCTTTGATGGAAGGATCGTCGAATCGATTGATTCATTACCGACTGCAGCAAGTGAATGTCCGACTTGCATCGGCGACTCAATATTGGTAATGAATTCCAATACTGCATCTATACCACCGAAAGTTAGTATTTCCTTTATTGCGTCCTCGCGACGATGCTCGAGCTGCTGGCGTTGCGTATCCCAATCGCCATCCCCTTCAAAGAGATCGAAATCCCTGCCACTAAATAGCCGCGCATGGAGACTCATAGGATTTTGTGGATGTAACACATTCGCCGTTTCCTCGACTTTTGTCACAACTTCGGGTGGGAGAGCCCAATCAGCATTTGCGTGCCGACGATGTTTTAGGACAAAATCTATTAATCCTGACCAAAGTCGCAATCGTATCGGTTCAGGCGTTGCAAGGACTGGTTCGGATGCCAAATGTGCAAGCAATTTCTCGAAGGATTCCTTAGGCAAATTATCAAGGTTGCTAATTATCCGGTTGAGCTTCCCAATGTCACTCTTTGCTGTTTCAACCGCAAGGTCAGCGTAGAAGAACACTTGCATCCAGTAATCTTTATTCGTAACCTTCTCTTCCCATCCTGCTGGTATAGAATTCCTCCATTTAGGCTTGTGACTGCCCATAGACATTTGATGCTGGTTTGGCAATAATGCAATTAGGAGGTTCCAGCCAACATCTGGAAGTTCTTTCAGGAGTGTTTGTACCGCCACCTTGCGCTTTTCAAATGAAGCAATTGTTTGAGGCATCCATGGGAGCAGGATTGTCGTCATTGAATTGAATGGACGATTCGCCCAGCTTCCACCAGGGTCATGGCGTGCTAAATCCCCTAGAATAGCAATAGCCCGTACGAGGTATTGCTCTTCCCATGCCAATGTTTCAATAGCCCACAAAAGACCTGTTATGTAATTCCATCCAGTTACTCCGCTTCCTTCTTGGGCGAAAATTGAATCAAATGGCGAAGGCGATTGCTGTAAAGCACTTTCGACCGCAGACAAAAATTCTTCAGCTGCTGCTTCAGCTAACAACGGAAGTAAGTCGCCAAGTCCTGCCCACAAGACCCAATCTGCAGTGTGTAGTATGTTCCTCACTGCAATATTGACTACTGCTTCAGGTTTACCAATAGTACATTTACTAAACAAATCTGGCTTTATGGCAAGTAGCGCTAGGCTTTCTGCAAGGCCATTTCGAAGAACCTGTGAGTGCTTAAGCACTTTGCCGTGGATGGCTGCCGCAAAGCGGTCTTCTTTATCAATCTCGAACTTTGGGTCCCTTTCTGACAGTACTGAAATACAGGCTTGTTGGAGCCTGTCCAGATTATCATCAAATATTCTATTACTCAATGCTTCCCATAGCTTGGTTCTGTCTTTAATTGACCAAATGCCGTTCTTGAGGATTAATGGGCAACCTGGTATTTGGAGCACTTCGCGCAAACCAGTTAGCCATATGCCAAATTCCATTTGTGAAAGATTCGTAATGATATCTTTATCTGAATCGGACTTTTCATTCCATGAACCAACCATGCAAGCAATCGTGAGTTCGGGAGCATTGGGATGCCTATTCCAATCCTCGATAGCGACTTCTTGCGACCTCCTAACAAGTGCTCCGGGTATGGATTCCGCCACCTTTCTCTTGAATAATGAACTGATGTCATCCGGCAATGCCTCTACCGTAACGAAGCCTGCATTTTCACTTTCCCAAGCAACTCGATCAAGTATCCTTGCCCATAAACCTTCAGGGTCGTCAGAAGAGTGTTGATTTATAAGCGTATGCAAAAGTGAAAGCGTTACACCCTTAATGTCTAAATCATAAATAAGCAGGTGAAAACACTTGAGAAAACGCCACAGTTGATCATCGGTGACTTCATTTCCATTGTTTGCTGCAGATAGTTGGGTTTTAAAGGCCTCAAGCTTATCGCGCTGTTCGTCGCTTGTGAATTTCCCGCGATTGACGCGTTCCAGAAAGTCTTCGGGACTCTCAGAATGACGAGCTTGTTCAAGCAAAGCCCGCGTAGCATCGGTATCAATCGAAGACAACGGGCCCGTTATGAGGGATATTGCATCATGAGACTCTGAAAATAGCTGAGCATTGTTGAAGTCTTTCCAAGCAGCCAGAATAACTTCTCCAAATACCTTATTCCCCTTAGTTATGCTCACGGTGTGCTTTATTTGCGCTAACATCTTCGCATGTTGATCAGATCCAAGCCGATTTGCAAAGACGATCATATCGTCGATTTCATACCCTTGGTACTTGCCCTGTAGCTTGATTTTATAGATTGGCCATCTTGGGAGACATGGTGAAAAGCCACCAGTTAGCATTAGTATTGCAAAGGATGTTTGGACACGATTTTCGAAATGTGTTCCCAACCCTCCAGTGGAAGCAGGATTGCTGATTTGTTTGCCAATATCATCCATGTTCTTTTTCCTTGGCAGTGGACCTTTTCAATTTTGTTCATGCCGCCACGACGGCGGCATTTTCATTCGTGCGCCATTATTTTTATCTAATTTTCTCGGCGGCTATAATCATTCATTCAAATTTATTGCCGCTAACGGCTCACGACTCGCCCGAAGTTTGCGGAACGCAGTGGAGCAAATTTTGGGCTCGTGCTGTTGTTGGATGTATTTAAAACTGCATTCTTCCTTCGCCGCCATCTTCAATTGTTTTTCTTTTGTTTTACTAATTATTCAAAATATTTTTCTTGTCTTTTAAATTATTTTTATTAAACTTCTTCGTATTTTGAAATTTAATTATTACAAATTTCTTCTTAAATGTCTTTTGTCTTTTAATGTTTTACTAAATTATTCGTATTTGCATTTTTCTTATTATTAAATTCTAATTTTTCTTACTATATTTTTTCCTGGCGGCGATTTCTTTTATGTCTTTATGCAGTTTTTAATATTTCCAAGTCAGCGTAGTGACGGCCGATTGCTCAACCGCCCCGCCACAGATCCCGGCGTGCAGATTTCCCGCACCGGGCTCTTCCTCCGACAC
>JAFGPS010000152.1 GCA_016936075.1 Sedimentisphaerales bacterium
TATTTAGTGGATATTGTTCATGTTCCTTTGGTATGGGGTATTTACCTCAAAATAATGGACGTATAGATGAAATTATACGAAAAGCCGCTACTTCATATGTTCGTGAACAGATGGAAAATATCGGAGACTCAGATTGTTATGTTATAGAAGCAAAAGCAAAAACCGGTTCTCACACGATATGGATTGATCCGTCTCATAGCTATAATGTTGCAAAAGCTGAAGTAAGAAAAGGGCCTAGAGACATGCTCGCCAATGGTTATGTTCTACCGGAAAATGATAGCTTATATAATTTCGTGAATAATGTTAAATTTAAAAAGATTGACGATGTATGGGTTCCTGTTGAAGCCGATTATGGAAGCGAAAGAGTAAACCTTGATAATCAAAAATCACATTATAAAATTACAGAGATCGAATTGAATCCTGACCACAAAGCATTAGGCTCTTTTATACCGAGTGACATCTCCAACGGAACAATAGTTATGATTGCAGATGAAGATGTAAATACTTCTTCGTTTCTTCCGGGCAGTTATACATGGCAGGATGGAAAGGTTGTTGATATTAACGGCCGTGAAGTTGACCTGGAAAATTTAGGGCCGCTTTCGCTCATTGGAGAAAAAGCCATAGCTAAGCTTGTTGAACTTAATATCATGCCAGATTTTGCACAAATTAAAGACAAGATACTTCTTATATGTTTTTGGGACATGGATCAACGTCCAAGCCGAAATACTATTTTATCGCTAAACAAAAGAGCAGAAGCTTTACTTGAAAAAGGTCTTTATATGATATTTATCCATACCGGAGCTATAGAAGAAAGAACTTTTACTTCGTGGCTTAAAAGCAATGAAATTTTGCCGCCTGTAGGAGTCAGCAATGAAGGCTTGCCGACACTTGGATATACATGGGGTGTACAGTCACTACCTTGGCTGATTTTGACAGATAAAAATCACGTTGTAACAGATGAAGGTTTTTCAATAAACGAGTTGGATGAAAAAATAAAGAATTAATACATAGAATATTCTTTAACTTTTGAATATAAAAATGTTTTATATTAACTTCTGTCTCGGAAAATATTACAAATAGCCATTTTTCATAAAATATTGCTACAAAAGAACATATGACATTCTTATAAATATTTTTCTGTTTTTAAAAATTTCTTGTGAATAATGTTTTATCCAGTAACGCCTAATATTTGTGTAGAGAACAAATAACGATTATAATAGCGTTATGGAGACTTGAAAAATGGCAGAAAGTGAATATATATTATTAAGACGTTTCACCAGAAACAGCGATGCAGAGGCGTTTGCCCAAATCATTAAACAACATGCTCCTATGGTCTATGGAGTATGCCTCCGTATCCTTACGAACAGGGAAAGAGCCGCTGATGTAGTGCAGGATACTTTTATTCAACTTGTTCGCGACGCGGCTGAAATTACCGGTTCATTACCCAACTGGCTCCACACAGTAGCCGTACATCGCTCTATTGACCTTGTAAGAAGAGATTCACAACGAAAACAACGCGAATTCATATATGCTTCAAATCCCCAACATAAAGACTCAGAAGATAATAAAGTAGAATGGCAGGAAATATCAGGTGTTATTGATGAAGAACTCGACCAGCTTGAGGATTTAGCACGCGAGGTTCTTATACTTCATTTCTTTGAAAACAAGACTATGACTGAAATTGCCGAGAAGTTCGAAATTTCGCAACCAACTGTGTCACGCAAGATAGAATCAGGAATAGACTCTTTACGGCAGAGATTAAAGTCACGAGGAGTAATAGTACCTGCAGCTATTCTGACTGCCCTGCTTACAGAAAATATTGTTCAAGCCGCACCTGCTTCGATTATGAAAGAGCTTGGCAAAATTGCTTTATCTGGAGGAAAGGTTGCAACTGGAGTTAAAGTAGCTGTCGGAGTATCTGTAATCAAAACAAAAATCATAGCAGTTACAGTAGTGACAATCATAGTTAGTTCTGCGGCATGGTATTATAATTCCAATGGTCAGGAAAATCATCCTGATTTCCAGCAGACTAATGCGGCATTTAGCAGCGGATTATTTCTTGATCAAAACTCTTTAAATGCTAATCTTGCAACAATTGTTGTAACTGATCAATTAGGAAACACCCTTTCTAATGTGAGCGTGACAGAACAGGAAACGTACACAGAATATATCACTGATGAGAATGGCCAATTTACATGTAAGGTCTCTGATGAAATAATAGTTTTTTATGCAATTGATAAGCAACACAAACTTGTTAATTCAGATCGTTTATATCCAGGCCAGAGATATTTGCAAATACGATTAGAACCATCAAGATTTGTTAGCGGACAGGTAATTGATAATAATGGTAAACCAGTTCCGGATACTAAATTATGTCCGTTACCAATGACCTGCTGGTGCATATTAAGTGATGAAGAAGGCAGGTTCGATATCGGTTGGCTTCCAAAATGGGAACCGCCGAGTAGTGGTTTATGTCTTATGGCACGAAATGTTGAACGTAATCTGGCAGCATTAGCTGATATCAGTAAGCAGGCCGAGAGTATCGAAATTGAGCTCACTCCAGCTTTGACTTTGACAGGTACTGTTACAAATCCAGACGGAACACCGTTCGAAGGTGCCGAATTAGCATTTGTATTGACAAAATGGGATTGGGGATGTGGCACGCCGATTAACAGTGCTGTTACAGATAACCAGGGTCGTTTTGTATTTCATACCCTTCCACAACTTCAAAAATATGGGTTAAATGTTAGGGCAGAAGGTTATATTGCAAAAGATATTTCAACCGGCGTGATTAATACAATAAAAGAGACAGAAGAAATTGAAACCATCGTATTATATAAAAAACAAGATACCTCAAAAGACATCGAATATAGCCAACTCTTGATAAATGTAACAGATGAAGATAACAAACCTGTAGATATAACAGAAATAAAGATTTTGAAGAAAGATGAAAGATTTTTTTCCGAGTCAGACTCTTTAATCGTATCATCAACAGAAAAACCTGGTTTTCACAAAATTGAGAAAATCGAAACCGGCTATTATCCTGCTATTTTAATTGACGAATCAGGCTATATTCCATATAAACAGTATGACATTATTATTGAAAAGGGAAGCACAAATACGATAAATTGCATTTTGTCAAGAGGAGGTATAATTGAGGGAGTTGTAGTGAATGAGCAGGAACAACCGATAGAAGATATACCTGTAGTTATAAATTCTCCCTTATTCGAATCAGAGGATGTTGTAACAGATGAAAACGGCCGCTTCTATGTAGAATATTTACCTGACATGCGTTATTCCGTTGTTGCCGAACCTGAATCTGAAAGTCCTTACGAGACTACAGTTTTCAGGGGTGATGTAACCTGCGGCCAAAAGGATCTTAAAATTATCATACAGAAAAAAAAGGAAACAAAACGCAAAACATCTCTGGTTGGTGAAAAGTTACCACAATTAGATGGGAGAAAAATCGACCTCGATGAAAATAAAATAAAAAACAAAAACTTACTTATATGCTTTTTTGATTTTGAGCAAAGACTTTCCAGAAGTTCACTTATCGAATTAAGTAAAAAGGCATTGGAACTGAAAATCAGGAATATTATTGTTGCCGCGGTGCATGTATCTGATGTTGAAGATGATATGCTCAATCGATGGCTTAAAGAAAATGATATTACCTTTCAGGTAGGGAAATTTCAAGGTAGAGATGAGACACTTTTTAATTGGGGCATAACAGCACTGCCACATCTGGTTTTAACAGATAAAAATCACATTGTTACTGATGAAGGATTTCCATTAACGGAACTGGATGAGAAAATAAAGTCTTTGGGGGAAAGATAAAAACTATTTAGACTTTATATTTTCCCTATAACTCTGGAGTATTTTTCCTGAGGCTCGAGCATTTTCAGTACATCTGGCGAGAGCTGCTTTTTTGCAACTAAATTTTCACATACAACACGATACAGATTAAGATATTTCTCTTTTATTCCGCCGGGTTTTTGTGAGTATCTTAAAAAATAAATAAGTTCTAAAATTGCATTGATATAATCATCCCCGGTGCCCGTCAATTCTGAAATTTTTTCGGCTTCTTTGGCTTCTGATTCGGCCAGACTTAAAATAATATGCTTGTCTCTGTCTTTTACTGCATTTATGAATTCAAAGAAATTCAAATTTAATGAAATCAATTTATACCCTTTCCAATTCTTCTAATTATCCCGTAAAATATTAGAAGTCTGCTTGTGTATATCGAATTGTATTTGTTACCCCACCTAACTAAAATATAACTCAAAAAATTCAAAAGCAAAATTAATTTTAAAATATAAAAGAGCCTCTAACAAAAATATCATATTGTCAGAGGCTCCTGTTATTTTTATTAATATTTAATTTATGGAGAAACTGTTGAGAAAGAGCTTTGGGACCACTCACTCTGACCTGCATCATTAACAGTACTTACACGCCAGTAATAAACAGTGTCAGGCTCAGTATCTTCCAATGTATATTGTGACTCCTTAAGATATTTGCTATCAACTAACAAATCTGTGAAATCCGGATACAATGATATTTGCAAATGGTACCTGTTGACAAATCCTTTTGGAGCCCAGAAAAGCTCAACAGGGAGTTCCTGGTTTACCTGCTCCATATCTTCAGGCTCAATCAAAACGGGAGAATATATTATATGTTCCAGGTCGGGATAACAGAATACGAACTCCCCGATATCATCTCCGTAACCTATATTGGCATCAAGAGTTGCCTTGAGTTTTCCAATCACATAATTGTTATAAGTATATAACGGCATCAAGAAGCCTCTGTCCTTGTACTGTCTATAGTACACGGTCAAAGAGTTCGGATCATCAAAATTAAAACTTGAATTATCAAACATAAGTTGAGCGTTAAAATAATAAATGCCATATTGCGAAATAATAATCTTGGTCGGAACCACACATGGAGCAGTACCTCCAAATTCCGGATACAATGGAGCAAAAGATTCTCTTCTTACAGATGCTTCGTTATATCCTTCTACTGTACTATCGAGGACCTTAATGGACACTCCGGTATCAGTTGTGCTATTTGTAAAATCATACGTATTACCGGTCATAAGTTCATACTGTGCAACCTCTCTGACAGGAACTTCCGTTGGGAAAGGCATACGATAAGCTCGATACCCTTTAACATCCGGAGAATCGAAATACACTTCAAACACGGTGTTACCATCAGGTGTCACTTCAGAGCAGACAGGATAAGAATTACTATCATTCTGAGCCCAGCATATAAAAGTATTACCATTTGGTAAACGCTGAGCGTTGCCGCCATAACATCCGTAAATATTTACATCGGGTACATATTGCCATACTAATTCCGCAACATTATTAACATCATCCAGCTTATATTCCAGTACCTGTGATAACTTTTCCTCTGAAGCATTGCCGTTACAATAAATCAGATAATTTCCATTAGTCAGCCGGTGGAAGTCATTACCTATGAAATGATTCACTGCTTCATTGGCATCGACACCGACAAAAGAAAACTCATTTTCAACTCCGCCCAGATTCCAGATAACATCTCCGTTCTGACGGCTTATTTTTTTTACACCTTCATCGGTCCCAATCAAAATCTGGCTATCTTTATCAAGGCTTATTGCATTTGGAAGCAATTTAGATACTACCGGCATGCCGGAACAGTTGCTCCAGTCAAAATCTTCTGGATTGTAATAATCCCATGTTCGCCATTGAAAAATCACATTTTTTGCCGAATTGAGTTCCTGTATTACCGCACTGGCAACCATAGCGTTGGGATCGCCGCCTTCAACAAGATTACTCAAATCTATCTTCTGCGTATAATAACCAAACAAAAGAGTATGGCCATTTGGGAGCATTTTAAAATCGTGTGAATCAGTAATAGAACCGGTTTTCATTTGGAAACTATCAGTTACCTCTAAATCCGTATTCATAACCTGATGCAGAGCATCTACACCGACAGAAATTGATTGCGGCTCAGGTGATTGTGCATATGTAAACAGGCCGCTCGGCTGAACTTTAAAATCATACGCATATGCATCTTCAATCTCCTTATAAGAAAAAGGAGTACCATCATTATTTAATATCAACAGGTAATTTCCGATACTATTGACATCACTATTTAGAGTCAGGTAAATATAACCTTCACCTATTGCGTTACTATCGTAAATATTTGTAGTAATCCGCGGAAAATTATCCGGCAGTGAATTCACATCAATATCGGACGCTAAAATTACACCTGAACAAATAAAGCAAAGACAAAATAATAATTTAATTGCCTTAACAAATGACTTTTTCATTATCACTCCTCAATAATTAATTATTGTGCAGATACAGTTTTAAGAGAGACATTATCTAAATAAACATCAATATCAGAATCTCCTGCATTTATCACAACACGAGAATTCATATCAGTAGCATCATTCATTGTAAATGTATATTTGAAATGCTGCGGTTCGGTCGTAATATACGTAGGCCCGATACCACTGTAATTTCTCCATGGACTAACCTCCTGACCCACTTTCGCTTCAATATATCGCCACCCTTGCGCTGCCCATGCGTCAAACTCAAAAACATATTCCATTCCCTGCACCAGAGGTATTCCCTTTTGACGCAATTGTACATTAGGATAATCTGTACCACCATTACTAATTACATAATGGAATACACCATCCTTTATTTCCAATGATGCAGAAGCAGAGGTAGTCTCCCATATCCAATTCTTAATTCCTTCTGAAAAATCACCATTTTGCACCAAATCAGAGTTTGATCCGGAAATAGAAACTGTAGCGCTTTTTTCGTTGGAAAGGCCGCTTTCTGTACCATTGGCATCAACAGCAGATACTCTGAAATAATACGTTCCAGACTCTGGGAATCCTGATACATAAGCAAGTGTCGAATTCGATACTGTCCACAATTCATTTGGATTGGGTTCTTTACCGGCATAAATTTTGTAATAGCTAACGTTGGGATCACCAAACTTGTTAAAAATCAGGATAAGAGTATCGAGTGACTGATACTCAATTGGTTGAAGTACAGGTTCCAGTGCCATTCCATCCCACTTACACCTCCATGTACGATATGCCTCATATCCATTCACCCAATTCATCTCAAAAGCTTTTGTTCCATCAGGACGTACTTCTGTCAGTTTAGGCAAGTTGCCTACTGCCCAGTTGATAAGCGTATTACCATTAGGCAGACGCTGTGTATTACCCATATAGTGCGAGTAAATGCTGGTTGTAGGTGTCTCAGGGTATTGCCAGACAACTGTAGCTGTCATATCGTTAGTATCAAGCTCATACTCGACTCCCCTCGAAACCGAAGGACTATGTAAATCACCGTTATCGAAAAGCAGATAACGACCAGGAGTTGTCGCACTAATTGAATGCTGATTACGGAAACCATTCAAAGAATCATTAACAAAAGTAAAATAACTTTTATTCCCGCCAAGCTTCCAGATTATTTCACCTGAATGCAAATCAATCTTACAAACCTGACTAATATGTCTCATCGAAACAAGCAACTGACCATCATGGTCGAAGAAAATTGCATTAAAATGCGGATAACGCATTGAGGAACTATAAGGGCTATCAAGTTCCATATCCGCGATATCTATATGGTCCCATGCACGCCATTGAAATATTAAATCCCCTTCAGGGGTAAATCCCTGAATTTGGGTCTGATCGACACTTGCGCTGGATGAGCCGCCGGAAACATATTTTCTCATGTCAACATTTTCGGTTCTACGACCGATTAGGAAATAATAGCCATCCTCACGTACAAATAATTCGTGTTCGTCAGTACTGGTACCATTAACAGCCGAGAATGTTTTAACCTGCCTGTAATTTTTATCCAGGCCGATAAAACTCATCGGAGAACGCTGCAGCATAGTAAGCATTCCGTTAGGCTGGACTTTCATGTCACGTCTTTCATCACTTGTCTGCCAATACCAAATCGGCGAACCATAGTTGTCGAAAATAACATTATACGAATTGCTTCCTGATGTGCGGTTATCGAGAAAAATATAACCTTCATCAGGATTGTCATTTACGCTTATATTAATATGCGGAAAATTACTCGGTACAGATACCCCGTTTGCCATTACCGTTGGAAAACTTGCTGCAAGCGGCAAATAGCCCTGTGTCGAAGTATTTAGCGAAATTGAATTATCTTCCTGAGAATCAAACATAGAACTTGTTGCCATAGCCCCCGATGTCATGAACTGATACTCATAAGAACTAACAGTCCCTTTACTTGAATTGTGCATCGGGTTTAATGTTACAGTTACCAGTTCATTGCTTGAGAAAGTTGAATTAACTGTAAAAATAACTGTTTCTTTATCAGATGCTATTTTCGCTGTTCCAGAATGAAGGCCGCTCTTTCCTCCTCTTACAGTTATAAAAGATGATAGATTTTGTATATCATAAGGTGATATTTGGACAAAACGTATGAGGAAAAAGTTTGTACCGGCTGATTCATATTCGGCGCCAGGTACAGGCGATAAATACAAGTAACCTTTACTACGATAATCATACGCACTATACGGATGCAAGTGAACACTCGTTGTAGAATAATGTGTCGTTTCTCCATCGCTTGCGTAAAGACGAAATTCGTAATAACCCGGCTTTGTTATCGTCACATTAGGGTCAACTGTTATTATTTGATTCGGATCATCATAGACAAAAGCTGATCCTTCAATATCTGCCGGATCATCACTTTCAAAAATAACCTCACTTGCTTCCAAAGGTTTTTCAGTAACTTCCCACCACCAACTTAACTTGTTCGGGTCATTAGTATCAGGATTAGATGGATTACCTGGAAGAGGAAAACCGTCGTCACAGATAATACCCTCTAACTTTATTTCAGCACTACCACTATACGTATTTAAATATTTTGAAGAAGAAAGAGTCACAGTAGGTAGTGGTTCTAAATAAGAAAAAGAGCATAATTCCATAACATCACTATCACTCAATGCACGATTATACAAACGGACTTCGTCGATAGAACCTTTCCATTGTCTGCTCAGGATACCTTCATCAATCTGAGCGCCAATAGTAACCGGATCGCTGCCGCCGGCATTTATCGAGCCGGTTAAAACAGCATCATCCGCTATATCTTGAATACCATCTATCCACATTTTTGTAGCATTGCCTGAGCCATCCCAGACACCTACGATATGATGCCACTGTCCGTCGTTAATATTTATTGCTCCCGAACTTCCATATATATCACCAAAACCAGAAAGATGAAAACAGGCCGCATCCGTCAAGCCATTCCTCGCCATACGCCACGACCAGTCTCCGCGGCAAAACATAGTCTGCCATTCGGTATCAAACTGACTGACCTTAAACCACAATGAAATAGTAATGCTTTCAGTTATATCGAAATCCTCATGATTGGAAATCTGAACATAGAAATTCCCATCAAAATACAAAGCATCTCCAAGACCTGACGGTCCGTCAACTATGGTTGGTGTTTTTGTAGTAGATTGATCCTGGCGGCAGAAGCCAAAATGACTATTACCACTTCTATCTACGATCGGGGCCCCCTTAATCTCAGCTACAGATTCAAAATCATAATAAGCGACTAAATCAGAATCAATATCACCTAAAGCGGTATTGCAGAAAACGGCGATACTTATGATACACATTGAAATTGCTGTTTTTTTCATCTTTACTCACCTTAAAAAAATTTCCTCTTTTATTTGCAGACGATAGAAACAAATATTGATTACCCGTACTCCTTAATTAACTACGCTACATCTCAATATATAATACTTTAATTGTAAACTATTGATATAAATATGTCAAACCTCTTTTTAAAAACTAATACATCTATAAAAATAGTGTTTTTCCGCCTTTTTTACATTATCCCGCCGCTTTTATTGCATCGGTAAGTTTTATAGTGCCTTCATAGAGACTGCGACCGACTATAGCTGCTGCTGAGCCTATTTCGGCTACATTCTTAATATCTTCGATTGTCGTAACTCCGCCTGAAGCGACAACCGGAATGTCCACTTCTTCGATAATAGCTTTTGTGCTTTCAAGATTTGGCCCGGACATCATGCCGTCTTTAGTAATATCAGTGTAAATAATCGCTGCCAGAGGCATTTTGGCCGCTTTTTTAGCAAAATCAAGTAAAGATTCCGTGCTATCTTCAAGCCATCCTTCCGTAGAGATTTTAGAACCTCTCGCGTCAAGTCCCAGCACGATACGGCCGCTGAATTTCTGAGCCATTTCGCAAAACCACTCAAAATCAGTAATCGCTTTGGTACCAATTATCACCCTCTCAACTCCTGTATCGAGCAATTGTTTTATAGAATCCTCATTACGAATGCCGCCTCCGACTTCGATTTTTAATTTTCCAAGAGCCGCAATTTCTGAAATTGTTTCGGTATTTACAGGTTTTCCGGCTTTCGCGCCTTCTAAATCCACAATATGCAGCCATTGTGCCCCATCGTCGATAAAAGATTGAGCCTGCTTGGCCGGATTGCTTTCGTAATTAATTTTCTTATCGTATTGCCCCTGAATCAGTCGAACGCAGTGGCCTTCTATCAAATCTATCGCAGGTATAATATACATCAAGGTATCTCCGAAGTTATATTTAAAATATCATTTACCAAAGCGAGAATCATACATTGTTTTCGTAGATTTTTCAATATTAACCGCTTAGCGGCCTGACATTTTCTATTTCAAAATATACGAAATGCCTTACAGAGTCAGTTTTGCTTTCGTGTTTTCGGATACGCTGAGCTTTTATTTCCTTTATAACTTTTGCATCGGTTTCTTCGCCGGCCATTTTCAAATACAATCGCGTGCCTTTATATCCTTTACCTTCTTCGATAAACATATAAGCAGCTTTGGGATTTGATAGCACATTTTGATAAGTAGTCCGCTCAAGCATACTGAATGCGATTTTATTCTCATCAATTATATACGGCCGTGAATATATCGCCAAATCAACATTACCTTCAGAATCACTTGTCGCAAGAATTCCTGTTCCTTCTGAATCCTCAAAATATTTTTTTATATCCATATTTAATTACCTCAAGACAAAACCGTATTTTTGAAAATTGCTAAATAAAATAAATACATTCATTTTTCTAATATCTATTACACTTGCATTTTATTTGTTTTCATCATAAAATTCAAAAGATTAAATTTAGCGATATAACAATTAATACTTATTAAAAAGGATTCGTATGAGAAGAGCAAAACTATACTATATAAACATCCTCGTTCTGACTGCACTAATTACAGGATGCCAGAGTCCAGCAAATCCACAAATAAAGTCTATCGTGCATGAAGTAAACGAAGCTAATCTCTATAAGCATATTTCCCAGTTAACATCTATCGGGTCGCGGTTTACGGCTTTTAAAAACTCGACTTCCATGTACATAACTAATAAAACCGCTCAAACAAGAAAAATTGAATATATCAGCCAATGTCTCGAAGAATATGGTTACAATGTCCAGCAATCATCGTTCAACATCGTGCCAATATTAGGCAACAAAGGTATCAATCTAATTGCTTTTAAGAAAGGAACTACCGAACCTGAAAGAGTTATTGAACTTGTTGCTCATTATGATACACATGCGACTCCCGGGGCGGATGACAATTGCAGCGGCGTAGCAGGGTTATTAGAAACAGCAAGAATATTATCGAGTATAGAAACGAATCGGTCTATTCGATTTTGCTTTTTCGATTTAGAAGAAGTTGGATATCATCTTGGCAGCGAATATCATGTAAAACTTGTTAAAAATAAATCCTTCCATTCTAAAGATGAAATATTCGATGGAGCTATCAATTTGGATATGATTGCTTATACGTCAAATAAAAAGGGTTCGCAAAAAACTCCGATTCGCATTCCTTTTATAATCGATCCGCCGCGAAAAGGAAATTTCATCCTTGTCGTAGGTAATTCCAAATCCAGTTATATTGGCCGGGATTTTGAGAAGGCTATCAAAACATATGCAAGTGACCTGAAATATTTCAGCGCAAAACATATCGGCGGATGGTTTAAAGATGCAACTCGGAGTGACCAAAACTCATATTGGAATGTTGGATTGCCCGCTATCATGATTACAGACACTGGTGAATATCGAAGTAAACATTATCATCAGGAAAGTGATACTATAGAAACACTGGATTTTACTTTTTTTTCTAAGGTCGTACAGGCAACAGTAGCAACAACGTTAGAATATGCAAAACCCGTTGTGAACTAAAAGACTTAATCGATTAATATTGTTCTAAGTGCCTTCTCAACTTCCGGATACTTAAATTCAAAACCTGCGGCGAGCAATTTTTCAGGAAGTACTTTTTGGCCGGACAGAATCATTTCGTCCGCCATTTCTCCGAAAACCTTTCGCAGGATAAATCCGGGTACAAATGTCCATGATGGACTTTTCAACGCTCGACCTAATTTTCTGCAGAATTGTTTCATCCTTAAAGGTTCAGGAGAAGTGAGATTGAAAGCGCCCTGCTGTTTTTCGTTTTCCATCAAGAATTTTATAGCCGCTATTTCGTCTTCAATTGCAATCCATGAAAACCATTGTTTGCCGGAACCCGGATGGCCGCCAAGAAAATATTTGAATGGTTTTGCAATTCTTGGCAAAGCGCCACCGGTTTTTCCCAGAACTACTCCTGTTCGTATTACGACCAATCGCACGCCAAGTCCCGGCAGCGGCTCAGTACATAATTCAACACCTTTACACACTTCAGCGAGAAATCCTTTGCCGCTCGGTGACTTTTCAGTTAATTCCTCATCGCCGCGTGGGCCGTAATAGCCGATTGCCGAAGCCTGAATTACAACAGAAGGTATATTTTTCAACTGTTTAATTCCTGATACAATCGCTCTTGTCGTATCGAGCCTGCTATGCAATATGCCCGCTTTTTTGGAGTGTGTCCATTTCCCTGATGCTATAGGCTCGCCTGCAAGATTAATAATCGCATACGCACCATCGGCGAATTTTACCCATGTACCGGTCGTTCTGCCATCCCATTCGATAACTTTCGCGAATTCGCCTAAAGTCGACGCGGTTCTTCTGACATCTCGTGACAATGCGATAATTTCATAGTCGCCGCATAGTTCTTCACACAAAGCTTTACCAATAAATCCCGATGCTCCTGCTATTAGTACTTTCATGATATTCCTTTATCAGCTTTTTCCAAAGCGTTTATTTTTTCCACATAAGCATCAGGATTGAATTTTCTTTTTAGTCCCGCCGCGTTCATATATCGAATTTTGCCGAAAACATCTCTTTCGCCCCATGCTCTGTCATGCTTACCGAAACACCACGCAACACCGGCGAAAGCGTTCGCGTCCCTGCCGTCAAGTTCGTATTTATTATTCAGTTCAAGTGCGATTTTAAATCCGGTTTGCGGATTCCTGCTCCATTCGAGAATTTTCTTGCCCCAGTACATTCTCATATATCCGTGCATTTTACCAGTTATAACCATTTCCTTCTGAGCCGCGTTCCAGTATGGGTCATGCGTTTGTGCGTTCTCGAATTGTTCTTTGTCATAAACATATTCTCGCTTATCCGTTCGATGAACATTGAGCGTCCTTTTCGCCCAGTTGGGCAAACTTGCGAACGTATCATATTTGTAATTGTAATAAACAAAATTATGACTAAGTTCCCTTC
Source organism: Sedimentisphaerales bacterium (assembly GCA_016936075.1). Lineage (GTDB taxonomy): Bacteria > Planctomycetota > Phycisphaerae > Sedimentisphaerales > Anaerobacaceae > JAFGPS01. The sequence continues at coordinate 13,651 of JAFGPS010000152.1, forward strand.
GCACGATAAGCTCTTCAAGAAAAGCGTCTTTGCCGGGACTATTTGTTTTCATTACTTCAAGAGCGATATACAAAGCTGAAATCTGGCCGAAATGAAGGTATGGACTCATATTCGAAGAATATTCTTCGCATGGATTATTGCGAAGCGTATCGTATTTATCTAATTTATTTTTGATAAAACCTTTTAAAAGTCGTTTCGCAACATCTGTCCCGCCGTGAAAAAACTCTACCTTGCCTACACTTTTATCAATCTTGAGATTAGATAATACTTTATCAATATCATCAATTTCAACACTTTCGATTTTCAGGCTTAGCGAATCTTTTTTAGGTTTGGTATGTTTTAACGGAACAAGATATTTATCAAGCTGCTTTGTAATTCTCGGCCTTAACGTCCCTGCTGAGAAGTTTTCTTTGTCTGTTGCTTCTTCGATTGGAACGATAAGGTTCGTTTCAACTTCATAAAATGGACATTCTACTTTATTCGCCGCGTCCAATCTCCATTGCCGCTGTATTCGTAATTGTCCTGAATCAACTACGACAAGTGCGGCTTTCTTTGCCAACACAACTATACCTTCTTCGGGCGATTGAATTCTGACAATAAGCTTTATTCCCCTTGCACCGAGAGCTTTCTGTGTTTGCTTCAAACCTTCGAGCATAAAGTAATAATGCCTAAGATTCGCCTGGGGGAATTTATCAGTAATACCAAAAAACACAAGAACCGGCAATTGCAGCTCATTTGCTCTTCTGATTGCATATTCTAAGGCATGATTATACTCGCTCCTCTGGGCGGCCTGCATCCAGTAGAGTACATATTCGCCGTCCCTGACCTTTTCATCATTAAGAATTTCAATGCGTTCTTCTTGAATCATACACTTCCTTTTCAGGTAGAATACTTTATTAAGGAATTTTTTGCAATATTTTGTAACATAATCCTTTCTTGCGCAATTATATAGATGATAATGGCAGATGCTATGGCAAATATTATTGAGCGAACAAATGATGATTTAGTTCTCAGGGCACGCACACAAGCGGGTGCACTGGGGCAACTATATGAGCTATACTACGAGCGGATTTATCGATTCTGTGTGCACAGGCTCTTTAAAAAGGAAATAGCCGAAGATGTAACTTCGACGATATTTCTGGAAGTAGCGAAAAAAATCCGTGATTTTTCCGGCAATACCGAGAAAGATTTTGAATGCTGGCTCTACGCTATAGCGGCCAACCATGCAAATTCTTATATACGCAAAAATTCGCGGCGAATGAAACTGCTCGAAAAAGCCGCTCGCTCGACAAAACTTACAACTGATGAAGACACAAATACAGAATGGCCCGAACTTTATCAGGCTATTCTAAGATTAAAGCCGGAACATCAGACCATTATCACTTTAAGATTCTTTGAAAATCTGCCTTATGAAAAAATCGCTCATGTACTAAATACAAAAGAATCTACCTTGCGCGTTAATGTGCATAGAATTTTAAATGATTTGCGAAACGAACTAAAAAACGTTTTCGGCAATGAGGTGTAAAAATGTTCAAAGACGAAAAAGAATTTAAAAATTTTGTAGATAAGCTGAATATCGATACAAAGAGCAACTCCGCTCATCGTGAAAAGCTTAAAAAACAAATGCTCTCTGTCTTTGACGAAAATTCACAAAAGCAAAATCCCGGCTCAAACAAGCCGGATATATGGAGAATAATCATGAAAAGTCCATTTGTAAAAATCGCAGCAGCCGCTGTAATAATTATAGGGATACTTCTTTTGTTCTTATATGCAACAAATAGCCAGAGTTCTCAGAATAATGAAGATACAAATATTGTCAGAAAAGATACCGATGATAAGCAGATAGAAACTGCTAATACAAACAGACAAGATGATGAATTATTAATAGCAAAACAACTTTTTGAAAACAAAGACATCGCAGGTCTTTCCGAACTTTTGAATAGTGACTTTGAAACAGTAAAAATACAGGTTGCGGAATATCTCGGTCAGATTGGCGATGAGACGGTATTATCTAAACTGCAATTATTGGCGGATAAATGGAATGGATTAGCACAGGAGAATGTATATAAAGACGCAATTTCTGCTATCGAAGAACGCCTCTCAGAATTCGAGCCAGAACAAGAAGAACCGCCGCAGGTTACACGAGAAGATATAGAACCTAATGAGCCGCAAATACCTCAATTTAAAATTAATACAGGTGTCAGCGGCATAGTTATCGACAGGGATACGCTTGAGCCGATTCAGGGGGCCTTTATAGGTTTTATAGATTATAAAAAGAAAGGAACTACTACAGATGCAAACGGTTGTTTTACTTTTACTGATCCGATATTTCTGTTATTTGATGAAGGTGATTCAGAGGAAATTCCTTTTCTGGTAATGGCTCCAACTTATGCGTCACAGGAAATGAGGGTACGTATGAAAAAAGGTGAAATAGCAGATGTAACAGTAAAGCTGAGTCCCGGCTCAAAAATAACCGGTATAGTTTTAGATCCGAATAACCAGCCGGTCTCTAATGCCGAAGTTAGTGTTACCGGAAATTCTCGTGCATCTTTTCCAGTTATGACAGAGTCAGATGGAAAATTTGAAATAGACGGCGTTGATCCACTGTATTCTTATCCACGAATTAATGTGAGTCATTCTTTATACCAGTCTGTCGATATCGAATTTGAAGCCGCCCCTGCCGGACAAAGTGTATATAAGGAAATTATCCTGAAAGCAGGTGTAATAGTCTTCGGAAAAGTCACAGATCCAAACAACAAACCCATAAATAAAGCTACAGTTGGAAATACCATGACTAATGAGGAAGGTATGTATGTTCTTGATAATGTTAATGTCAATTTCTTTACGTTATGGGTATCTCATCCGGATTTTGCGCCCTTCGTCCAAAAAATAGATATTGATCCGAATCAGTCTCAAAAACAAATTGATATAACGCTATCCGATTCATACACACTGAAAGGCCGCGTATTGGATGAGCAGAATAATCCCGTACCAAACGTTATCATTGAAATGAGCGAGTATAATGGAGTTTACAATTTTGTTCATGAACTTTATCCATCTAATCGGTTATATACATCTAATCAGGATGGTACTTTTATTATCCCTGGCGCACCCGGTGACGGAGAACTCAATTTGATGGTAGGCGGTCAGGGGATAACGTCCTTCATGTACACGGTGGATTTTGACAAAGAAGAGCAGATAATAATCGCAAAACGTTCCGGCAGAATATACGGTGAAGTTCTCGATGCGTTTACAGGTGAACCAGTTCAAAGATTCACCGTCAAAATGACTTTTACACAAACAGGTGTTCAAGGGGGAGGATACAGAAGTTCATGGTCCGAAGTAGGACATAAATTTAATTCCGCTGACGGCTATTTTGATTCTGGGACAGATAACCTTACTTTAGATTCACAATACAGAATTAAAATTATAGCCGAAGGTTACGACCAGCTAATCGATGATCTTGTCCCAGTCCAGGAAATTTCTAATAATCCGGAAAGAACACAATTTTTGCTTGAGCCGTCAAAATTACGAATCGGAAAAATAATTACTGTCGATAATCAGCCGATTGAAAACGCATCACTCGTTTTCTATCCTAATGAGAATTTTACAGAAAAAGATACATTACCTGGAACAAATACCAATAAAGAAGGTATTTATTCAATTTTCGGTCCAGGTTCGGAATATCATATTATTGAAGTAAACGCTCCAGGGTACACTCCGAAAATCCTTTTACAGGAAGATATTATCCAGTCGGATGAACGGTTTAAGGATATTGTTCTCGATCATGGTGAGAGCTTATCCGGGTACGTTTATGATGATAAAGGTAATGGAATAGCCAATGTGACTATTTCCGCATCTATCGACCCTGTAAGAGTAAACAATATAAGAACACCACTGGCTAATGTTCGATACACAGCAACAACAGATACAGATGGTTTTTATCAACTATCCGGAATTCCATCAGGAAAACTGTTGATACATGTTAGTAATGAAGCATTCTATCAATTAAAAAAGATTGAAATTACACCAGGCAATGCAGTGGAATTGAGCTTCGGTGATGAAAAAGGTTATATGATTTCAGGTATATTCAAAGCAGGTCAGCAGGAATTAGACAACACTCGTGTTTTCATGTTTTCGAGCGAAGGAGAATTTCTAAGAAGAGTAATAGCAGATTCCCGGGGAAGATTCAAATTTTATTTTATTGAAGAGGGGTCTTATGACTTCAAGGCAACATGGAATCCAGGAATTTCCGATAATCCCGAAAATTGGCCGGAAGGTACAAATTTCACCATAGAACGAAATTTAAAACTCGAACAAAATATGGAACTCGATATAGATATGCAGGCTGATACTGTAACAAACGTCCATACAGGCCAGATAATAAAAAAAAGCGAATAATAAAACAACTTTTTTAAGACTATCAAGCCGGGCTTTTGTCCGGCTTTTTTGTTGCTTGGGAATATTTTTATGATATTGACATTTTTGCTTTAATAATGTAACTTTTTAGACTATGTCGAAATCAAAAAAATATAGTTTGTAACTCATTTCTAATTAATGTTATTTTTTAAGGATTGTGCAA
>JAFGPS010000153.1 GCA_016936075.1 Sedimentisphaerales bacterium
ATCAACAAAGAAATCATCCTGTTGATACACTGCGGGAAAGCCGATAGCATCTTCCTGTTCATAAACATAGAAACTACCGTTCGGCACGCGCGGTGTCGCACGGGAAGCATGGCCGCGACGAATAATTACATCTGTGTTTTTATACTGCAACGATAGCAAACCGCTCCAGTTATCAGGATAACGGTTCCAATATATATCACCCGGTGCCTGTGTTTGCCCCGACGGTACAACATCCAGATATGCCGGTTGAGAAATTTCATTGCCCAGACCATCAAGGTATGTGAAATTTGCGAAGATATTGATTTCATCTAATGTCTCACCGTATGTTATGCTATGTTCATCCTGAAAACTCCCGAATTTGCTATGCGCAAAAAGGCCTTCTTCATCTGCTCCTTCTTTTGTAATAATATTCACCACGCCGACAAGTGCTCCGGTTCCGTATAGAACCGAGCCCGGTCCCATGATAAACTCAATCCTCTCAACCGCATCCATCCCAATATACTGGTCCGTATTATAACGACCCAGGCTCAAGCTGTTCATCCTGTGGCCGTTAATCATAATCAGGATTTTATTGGTTGTACTGGCATACGCCCCTCGCACTCCTGCTATGTTTTCGTTAGTATCGGAAAGATCGATGTATCCGGGTATATCCTCCATAACATCTTTAAGTGTTGCATAACCACGCTCTTTTATATCCTGGGCTGTCACGATATACATCGGAGCGGCCACTCCGGAAAGAGTCTCTTCTCGCAATGAAGCGGAGATAACATTTATGTTCATCAACTCTTCTATGGACATCTCATATAAGTTTTCAATGCTGGTTTCATCTTCTGATTCTGATGACGCATATAGGATCGAGCGTAAACCTGTGATGATAATGAATGCAAGTATTAACCTTAAAAACATACGCATAAACTCACCTTTCGAAATTAGACTTTCTACAAAGAATAATTTAAATTAATTCCACTACTGTTTTTGCTTAAAAGTGTTAATCACATTGCTTTAGAATACATTTATCGTAAATTCGTGCCCCATCGTTAATGATAATTTGATGTATCGTCGCAATTAAAATCTCATTTTTTACTTGGCCCTATAACTTCACTATAGAGAAAGAAAAAAGTGAAAATATTGTCATTTTAAAAGATTCCTTTTTTTAAAATGACAAAAAATATACCCTAATTATTTTCTGTCTTTTCATTTTAGAGATTTATTGGACCTAATTAAGAGCTTTAACAATGTGACATAATTGTATGATATTAACTTTTCTTTTCAAAAAGTGATTTTGTCACCCGCACCTGAAAAAGAATATTTATAACCAAAAAAGCTTTTAAAATGTTCCATAACTTTTTGACCTGTACAATGCAAAGGAATCAGTTTCTGGACTTCGTATTTTTTAAATGTTTCTACTGTATTTTTAATTCTCCTCTGGCTCGCGTTTAACAAATGCATACCGCCGATTACAGCATATACTTTTTTGCAGCCTGTTAATTTGCTTATATAGTCAAGTATGTTTACAACTCCCGAATGAGCGCAACCAAAAACAACAATTAAGCCTTTCGACGATTCTATAAACAACGTCTGGTCATCCAACAAGCCATCTGGTTCCTGACAATTTTCATCAAGGAAGAAATCTCCTCCAACATCTTCATAATTATTCACACGCGGAACTTGTCCGGTTATCACCATACCGGAAAATAAAGTCACTGGCGTTGCTGTCCATATAACATGACGACTTTCAATGACTTTCTTTGCTGAGTCGGGCATACCGATATATTTGACATCTGATGCTTTCTGACTGAATTTCGGTTCAATCGCTAAAGGATGCAAATATATCTCTGCCTTTTTCGCAATATCAAGAGTATCAGATAAGCCGCCTGTATGGTCATAGTGACCATGACTTAATACGACGGCATCTGTACTTGCCAAATCTATCCCAGTTTTTTTCGCATTGCTTATAACCGCATTGCTCTGGCCGGTATCAAAAAGAATCTTTTTCCCTTTGTATTCTATCCAAAGCGATAAACCATGCTCAGTAATTAAGTCAGGACTTAATGCTGTATTATCAACAATAACACTTATATGAACATCATAACTCATTGTATAATAGTTTTAATGGTCACAAAGATTTTGGCCGCCCTGCAAATTATCATTCAAATACAACTCAATAACTTCTTCAGGTGTATAATTACCAACGACTCCGATTATTAAGTTAATATTATTTTCCTGAAACAAACTCTGTGCTCTTTGTCCCAGGCCTCCTGCGATTACAAGCTCTACTGATTTTTCAGCAAGCCATTTTGGCAATAGACCTGGTTCGTGAGGAGGCGGTGTTACCAAATCGATACTGATAACTTTCTTTTCATCTTTATCAACATCAATAATTGCGAATTGTTCACAATGTCCGAAGTGTGCCGAAATTACACCATTTGTTAATGGAATAGCGATTTTCATTTTATTTTTCTCCGATAAATTATTTTTTTCATTGGCTTCAAGAAGCGGCTTAAAAGCTGATTCGATAAATTGTACAGTCTCGCTCTTATTATCTGGATTAATGAAAGGCTGCCCGGAATCACACGCAACGACCATTTCAGTATCAATCGGAATACTGCCAAGGAACGGCACATTAAACTCAGTTGCCAATTGCTCGCCGCCGCCGCTTTTGAATATATCTACTTTCTTTTGGCAATGCGGACAAATTAAGCCGCTCATATTCTCAATCACACCAAGAATAGGAAGCTTTAACTGCCTGCAAAATGTTATACATTTTTTCACGTCTATAACCGCAATCTGCTGAGGTGTCGTAACAATTATCGCACCATCAGCATTCTCAAGCATTTGTACTATAGAAAGCGGCTCATCTCCAGTACCCGGGGGGCAATCAACAATTAAATAATCAAGCTCGCCCCAGGAAACATCATTTACGAATTGTTTTATAAGAGAATGCTTCATCGGCCCGCGCCAAATCACAGGCTTACTCTCATCCTGCAATAAAAAACCTATACTCATTACACTTAGCGTGTCACTGTATCGCACCGGCTCGATTTCATCATTTCTTCCCTGGATCATTTCTTTGTCGAGATTCAGCAATTTCGGAACACTCGGGCCGTGAATATCAACATCGAGCAAACCAACTTTTTTATTCTGCATTGATAACCATACAGCAAGGTTCACGGCTACCGTACTTTTTCCGACTCCTCCTTTGCCGCTCATTACGAGGATTTTTTTCTTAATATTATTCATTAATGATTTTCCTTAATATCTAACACATTTAAAACTGCCTGCCAGAGTGACTTTATATTCTCTGTTATACCGTTACTCGTGTATTCAACTATGCTTTGTTTAGCAATTTGTGCCTTTGTTACATTAGTATCATATGGAATCATAGCCGCAACATTTATACCTTTGTTATTTAATTTTGTCTCTATTTCTTTTGCTTTTTTTGTATTTATATCGAATTTATTAATACAAACTACTACAGGTATTTTAAAATGCTCAATTAATTCAATCACCCTTTCAAGGTCATGCTGAGCCGACATTGTTGGTTCTGTAACCAAAACAATTAAATCGGCGCCTGTTATAGAAGCAATTACAGGACAACCTATCCCTGGCGAACCATCGATAATAACAAAATCGTTATTCTGCTCATTAGCGATTCGTTTAGCTTCTTTTCGAATAAGACTCACTAACTTGCCGCTGTTTTCCTGCGCAATTCCTAATTTCGCATGAACAAGCGTTCCGAATCTTGTATCGGAAACGAACCATTGGCCGTTAATTACATCCTTGAATTCTATCGCGCCAACCGAACAAAACTCGACACATACTTTACAGCCTTCGCACGAAATCGAATCTACCGCGTAACCTTTTTGAACTGAATAATTAATCGCGCCGAATTTGCATAGAGCTTTACATTTTCCGCACCCAACACATTTCTCACTTACAATAAAAGCCTGCTTACCTCCGGAGAAATCTTCTGTTTGCTTTACTTGCGGCGATAGAATCAAATGTAAATCCGCGGCGTCAACATCACAATCCGCAAAAACCGCATTTTTCGCAAGAGACGCGAACGAAGCGACAATACTTGTTTTCCCCGTCCCGCCTTTACCGCTTATAACTACTAACTCTTTCATATAATTCTATAAAATCCTTCTTATACTCCGGAAATGTATCAATTATCATATTACCAACAGAATAAGCTTCTGCAATTCGCCGTTCATCAGGCACTTCAAGAATAACCTGTATATTTTGCTCACTGCAATAGTCGTTTACCATTTTCTCGCTCGCATCGCTTCGATTTATTACAACCGCAAACGGAATTCCAAGTTCTATTACCATTCCAACCGCTAATTTCAAATCATTCAATCCGAAAGGTGTAGGCTCAGTTACCAACAAAACAAAGTCACTTTCCTTTATTGCTTCTATGACCGGACATGATGTCCCCGGAGGCGCATCAATAATTACAATGCCATCTTTAATAGAATTACCCTTAACATTCTTTATCAGCGACGGCGTATGTATATCACCGATTTTCAAGCGACCCCGCCCAAACTTTACACCATTAGCAGAGCCAATATCGACAAATCCTATTTCTTTGGCTTTTTCTTTAATCGCTCCCGTCGGGCAAACAAGCATACATCCGCCGCACGAGTGACATAACTGGTCGAATACGAGCGGCTTATCCTTCAAACATACTATCGCATTATATTGACAAAGGTCGCCGCATTTGCCGCATCCGTTGCAAAGCTCTTCATCAACTTCCGGAACACCAATAGTCACACTGGATGTTTTCTCGATTTGAGGTTTGAGAAATATATGACCATTTGGCTCTTCAACATCACAATCGAGATATTGAACTACCTTTCCAGTTTGAGAAATTGCGCACGCAAGATTTGTCGCGATAGTCGTTTTACCTGTGCCGCCTTTACCGCTCGCAATTGCGATAGTGAAATTTTCAGCCATTTGCGCTTCCCATACCGAAATGAGAATCGACATTCGGCTCGAATGTTTCACTTAGCTTGCCCGCTTTGAAGGACTCAATTGCATCTGAAACAGTTCCGGACACGCCTGTATATAATTTTATACCAGCGGCACTCAAGGTCTTTTGAGCATTTGGCCCGCAATTACCAGTCAAAACGGCTTTTACATCCGCATCGACTAATAACTTCGCCGTACCAATACCCGCACCGCCGGAACTTGCGTTATTGTCATTATTAAGAACTTCAAATTCCATGCTTTCGGTTTCTACTACAATAAAGTATTCAGCTCTGCCGAAACGCTGGTCAACCTGCGAATCCAGAGTCTGCCTGGATGATGATATTGCTATCTTCATAAATTTCCCTTTTTCATTTTCTATACAATTATTTAAATTTAGTGGGTGGCATCCTCATCCTGATTTGTTTTATCATGATGGGGATGGCCCGCCGTGCTCGTGCACTGTCGCGGCAGCTAAACTCACACCAAAACATCCCCAAGCTTACGCTTGAGGCTGCCACTCGTCACTGTTTCTCAGGAGATCATCATTTTCATAATAATGCAAATAAATATGCCAAACAATCTAACCGTAATTGGTATTACATAACTTAACTTGCTATTTCTGATTTTCAGACTGAAGCTCTTCAACCCGTTTATTTATTCCATCGAGTGACTCTTTCAGATATTGAGCCTGCTCTTTCAAATATTCAAGCTCATTCTGCATAGAAGCCTGCGGCATATTCACCTGATACGCCGGAGCACAATACCTGTTTCTCCAGCCTCTACCTGCACCACGTCCACCAAAACCTCTTCCGCCGCCGCGATTCATAAAACCTGGTGCCTGAAAACCTGCGCAGAAACCTGTGGCTCTGCCTGTCATTGGTCCCATTCCTGCCGGACCTGTTCTGTCACCTCTTGGCATGATATTATCCTTTCTGTAAAACTGTTAAACTTTTTCTTAAAATCATTCTTCCTATTTCACAATCAAGGTCCTGTGCAATTACTGGACATTTGGCCTTGAGAATGAAAAATATATTCTTATCTGATTCGCTGAGAGTTTCGTAATTGCCCTGCCCTTTTGCGATAATCAAATCAGCATTTTCGAAATGTTTCCTGAATTCTTCCGAACATGATTCGAGAATCGTACCAGGGGCATCTGAACCATTATCTATAACTTCGACCATCTCTGTTAAGCCGGCAAATTGCGCGTCTTCCATTGTTGCGTCATTAATAATTGGTTTGCCGCGAACCGCTACTGTCACTTTTTCCAAAGGAAGCTGCTCGATTAATAACCTGTCAAAAACTATTTCGCCCGCATTATCAGTCAGGTACAAAATCTTCTCGGAGTTCTTTATCGAGTTTTTAAAATCCTCAATCTGTGAATTATCAAAATCCGCGGTAAGGCAATTCTTTATTACGTCTTCGACATCGGACTCAGATAACGATGTTTTCACACCCAAATCGATAATGTTACCAGCTATGGCCAACCTGATTGCTGTTTCCAGATGATTTTCAGACTCACTAATTGTTTCTTCTAATTCATCAAGCATTCTTAAAGCTAACTTATTGAATTTCTGCTTTAAATCGCGATACGGATCATTCTCATTTGTCATTTTCCGAATCAGCCTGTGTATCTGCTGACTAATTTCTGGCGGGCTTTTGCTCATATCCAGATTAGCGGACATCATAAGAACATGACGAACTACCTGCTCGTGAACAATTTCGTCATCGGTTATAAGCTTAGCCGAATCAAGAGCCTGACGAATAAAACAAGGCATACAATCAATATATATTTTCATATTAATCCAATTACTTTTTATATTTTGTTTATTAACCAAAACTGATATAACATGTAAAGCATATTAGCATATACGTAAATTATGGGCATATGCTCATTATAAAACAAGAAAAAAATTATTATTTTTAATTATTTTTGATTTTATCTAATTATATGGTTATGTGTATCAAACAGTAATTAGTATAAATTGCAATAAAATCCAGATATTATAGGCGATTGGAGCATTTATTATGAAAATAGTAGCAGATGCAAATATTCCCCACGTAGTTGAATGTTTTTCCACAATCGGTGAAGTTCACACTCTCAGCGGCCGTGAAATTAACAAAAACGTCGTCGCTGATGCAGACATTCTCCTCGTGCGCAGTATCACACCTGTATTTGCGGATTTATTAACCGGCAGCAACGTGCGATATGTCGCAACCGCAACGATAGGCTTCGACCATATCGATGTCGATTTCCTCAGGCACAACTCAATCGGATTTGCTTCCGCACCCGGTTCCAATGCGAACTCCGCCGCTGAATATGTAATCGCCGCTCTACTGGAAATCGCACAAAAACATAATATCACACTTGAAGGTAAATCAATCGGAGTTGTAGGTGTAGGAAATGTCGGAAGCAAGGTTGCCAAAAAATGCAAAGCTTTAGGCATGAAAGTTTTGCTGAACGACCCGCCTTTATACAGACAAACAGACGATCCGAAATACCTCCAGTTGCAGGACCTTTACAATTGTGACTTTATCACGTTCCATACGCCGCTTACTTTCGATGGAATAGACAAAACTTTTCATCTCGCGGATGAGAGTTTTTTCAAATCACTCAAAAAAGGTTGCGTATTTATCAACGCTTCACGCGGCGCGGTTGCAGATAGCAAAGCTCTTGAAGAATCGATAAATACAAAACGTCTTAAAGCTGTTGCGCTTGACGTCTGGGAGAACGAACCGAAAATCGACATGAAACTTCTTGAGAAAGTTGATATAGGTTCGCCACACATAGCAGGTTATTCACTCGATGGTAAAATCGCCGGACTTATTATGATTTATAAATCCATCTGTGAATTTTTCTCAATAGAACCAGAACATGATATACATGACTTTTTGCCGGAACCAGAAGTTAAAAAAATCGAGATTAAGGATGAGTCAAAAAGTGACCAGGAAATTTTGCAGGACGTTATAAGCCAGGTTTACAGTATTAAACGTGACGATGAAAACCTGCGGCAGATTTCAATTGAGCCTGCTGAAAATATTGGCATATTCTTCGATCAATTGAGAAAGAATTATCCTATCCGCAGGGAATTTCAGAATACTAAAGTGATATTAAAAGATATAAACAGTTCGCTTGCAAAAAAACTGCACGGAATCGGATTCAAGGTAGTAACAAGTGACAAATAAACCCGGCAAAATACTTCAATGGCCCAAAGGCAAACTCGATTTCTCCGAAGGTTGCCTGATAATGGGAATCCTCAATGTCACCCCGGACTCATTCAGTGACGGCGGACAATTTATCGATACCGAAAAAGCAATCGCTCACGGCGTAGAAATGGCCTCTCAAGGAGCGGCTATAATCGACATCGGAGGCGAATCGACAAGACCCGGCTCAGAACCGGTTTCCATAAACGAAGAAATCGCAAGAGTTACACCAGTAATCAAATCACTCAGCAAAAAGGTAAACATTCCCATCAGCATAGACACATACCATTTCGAAGTAGCAAAAGCCGCTCTTGATTCCGGTGCGTCTATTTTAAACGACATAACCGCTCTAAATGATGAACGAATGGGCGAATTAGCCGCAGAGTATGAAGTACCAATTATCCTAATGCACATGCAGGGAACTCCGACAACAATGCAGGCCGAACCAAAATATAAAGATGTTGTTCAGGAAGTTTTGGATTATTTGATTGAGAGAGCAAACCGAGCCGAAAAAGCAGGAGTTCCGAAAGAGCGAATTTTCATCGACCAGGGAATAGGCTTCGGCAAAACATTAGAACACAACCTCGAATTATTAAGAAACATTGATAAGTTTGTAGCAACAGATTACCGGGTATTAATCGGCACAAGCCGCAAAAGTTTCATCGGAAAAATCACAGGAAAACCAATCCCATCAGAACGAATCTTCGGCACCGCCGCAACGGTCGCTCTTTGCGCCAAAGCCGGAGCAGCAATCGCAAGAGTCCACGACGTCCCACAAATGGTCGATGTAGTAAAAATTGCAAACACATTATATCATAAATAGTGTTTTCCACTTGAAATTTATGCCTTATAAAAAGAAAAGAATTATATAATACAACAAGAATATGAATAAATGTATTTAGTTGGAAAATAAATGAATCAAGAAGAATTAACAGAAATTATCGTTAAGGCAGGTAAAGAAAAAACCAAAGAGTTGGATCTTTCGTTCGGAAAGATAACATTGCTTCCAGCCGGTTTAGGTCAATTGACTAATCTTAAAGTTCTGAAGTTATCAAATAATCAATTAACTTCAATACCTCCAGAAATAAAACATTTAACTGGTTTAACATATCTCGATTTATCCTACAACCAACTTCATAGTATCCCGTCAGAGATAGCCAAACTGCAAAATATGATAACTCTTTGCTTATCAGGAAATCAACTTACTGAACTTCCAACTGCAATGGCGCAATTAAAAAAACTTGAAGAACTTTATTTATCATCCAACAGGCTTACAATATTCCAGAAGGAACTGTTTTGCCTTACAAATCTGATAAAGCTTGATTTATATGATAACCAATTAGAAATTCTCTATCCGGAAATTGGACTCCTAAATAATCTCAACCTCCTCTACTTACAGAAAAATCGATTAGCCGTAATTCCTCATGAGTTAGGTCAGTTGAAAAATCTTGAGGAACTTGATGTTTCCAGTAACGAATTGACAAGTATTCCATTGGAACTGGCTCAAATGAAAAATTTAATATGTCTGAACTTATCTAATAATAAAATCGAATCTGTTCCCTACGAAATGGAAATATTAAATAATCTTAAAATTCTCGAATTAAATGATAATAAATTAAAAACCTTGCCAATAGAATTAAAAAACCTAAAGAACATTGATTTAATAGATTTGAGAAATAACAATATGAATACTATTCCTTTTGGATTACTTAATTTACCCTTAAGATTGCACTAACAGTATTCCATATTTAAGTTAACCTAATTGGATAAAACAAAAATGGATTATTATATTGTTCAGAAAGAGGAAAAGAATATTGATAACGATTTGGCTAATCGATTGGTGGATTTTCTTGTTATTAATTTGAAGATTCCTAAAATCGATGCACAAATGTATATTAAGCATTTTCCTGGCATTATAAAAATCTCGGGACAAGAAAAAACCCAAAACCTGTCGCAGGATTTTCGGGCGGCTGGGCTTGATAATTTTATTATTGAAGAAAAAGATTTTGTCCCCCTACCCAAGCGGCAAGCGATAACCGGTAGTATAGAAAATTTAACTGAAAAGCCCGGTCTGATAGCGGCTGGAATGATTTACAAAGAAACGGAGCAAAAAGTCACAAATTGGAATCCACTTGAAATGAAATCAATTTTTGCTTTACCACTTATTGTCGATTCTGGAGTCAGAGAGAAACGAAGCACAAGCACGCAAACAACTTTTTATATCGATTTCATAACACGCGAAAAACGATGGGAAATTTCAAGGTCAGTATTTCCTGAAAAAGAAATTAAAGCGATGGAGCAGCTTGATTTATTGAATACGTATCTGACCAGTGACATAAGAAAAATGTTCGTTGGACAAAAAGATATAAAAACGTTTGCTGAACGTAAATATTACAATGAATATCTCACATGGCTCATGCAACTTGTATACGCAAAACCATATGAAGCATAAGTGCCTCATTTTGTCATTCCCGCACCCAAGACATAAACTCCGGCGGGAATCCATTTTTTCAACTATGGATTCCGCATCAAGTGCGGAATGACATAAGGAAATTGATTTTATTAAATTAGCCGCCTTTTCTTGCGCTTCGTTTGCGGTCGCTCTCTTTGAGGAAACGTTTTCTCATCCTGATTGAGTTCGGGCAAATCTCGACAAGCTCATCTGCCTGAATGTATTCAAGAGCGGTTTCCAGACTCATTTTTCTTGCCGGTCTTATTCTGGCGGCATCATCTCTTCCGGAAGAACGAACGTTCGTAAGCTGTTTTGCTCTTACCGGATTAACAAGAATATCATTTTCCTTGCAATGCTCTCCGACTACCTGCCCTTCATATACCATATCGCCCGGCTCGACAAAGAAATTCCCCCTGTCGTATAAAGCATCGAGAGCATAAGCCGTAACCTGGCCTGGCATTATTGCAATCATTACACCCATTTTTCTTTGAGGGATAGAACCCCGCATAGGTTCGTATTGCTCGAACGTATGGTGCATAATCGCTCTTCCCTGTGTCGCGTTAAGCATTCTCGCATGAAGTCCGAACAGCCCGCGTGCAGGTATCATAAATTCCATGTGAACAAAATCGTTTGTCCCGCTCTTGGAATCGATTTTGATAATTTCACTCCTGCGGTCGCCAAGCATACTCATTACCGAACTCTGGCAATCCATAGGACAATCAATTGCAAGCAATTCGATCGGTTCGTGCCTGATACCGTCCAATACTTTTATGATAACATTCGGTTTTCCAACACAAATCTCGTATCCTTCACGACGCATATTTTCCAGCAGGATACCAAGATGCATTAAACCTCTTCCAGAGACTTCGTATTCTTCGGGAGTCTGACCCGGCGCTACTCTCAGGGCTACATTATGCTGAAGCTCTTTTTCGAGTCTTTCCCCGATTTGCCTTGAAGTGACATACTTACCGTCACTACCGGAGAAAGGTCCGTCATTGATTCTGAATGTCATTGTCATTGTTGGCTCGTCGACCGGGACAACAGCTAACTGAGATGGATTGTCCGCGCATGCGATCGTGTCACCAATATCGACCGGATCGAGTCCTGAAATCGCGCATATGTCACCGGCCCGTGCGTTTTCCACTAATTGTCTTCCGAGTCCCATGAACTGATGTATCTGTAAAACTTTCTGTTGTGTATGAAGTCCCTGCTTATCAATCACAGTTACTCTCTGGCTTTCTGCTATATTGCCGGAAAAAACTCTGCCTATCGCTATTTTCCCGACATAGTCAGAATATTCCAAACTGGTGACAAGCATCTGCAATGGTGCATCGACCTTGACCTCAGGCGCCGGAACATTCTTAATAATCGTATCAAAAATCACCTTCATATTGTCTGTCTTTTTATTATGGTCGAGCGAAGCCCAGCCGTCTTTTGCTGAAGCGAAAACACATGGAAAATCGAGAGCCTTATCTTCAGCTTCGAGCTGTACTAATAAATCGAATACTTCATTAACAACATCATCCGGCCTGCTGTTGGGACGGTCAACTTTGTTGATAACAACAATAGGCTTAATATTATTTTTCAGAGCCTTGCTTAAAACAAATCTCGTCTGAGGCATCGGACCTTCGAAAGCATCGACCAGCAGCAATACGCCATCTGCCATTTTCAAAACGCGTTCGACTTCACCGCCGAAATCAGCGTGGCCCGGCGTATCGATTATATTGATTTTATACTCGTTGCCTTCTGAGTCGGTATATTCTATTGAGCAATTTTTGCTTAAAATGGTTATGCCGCGTTCGCGTTCAAGCGGATTCGAGTCCATAATAAGGAAATGCTGACTGCCGGCGAGCTTGTCAAGCTCATCCTTGCGGAACATTCCCGACTGGTATAAAAGCTGGTCAACCAGTGTTGTTTTGCCATGGTCAACATGGGCGATAATTGCTACATTTCTAATATAATCCGAATACATAAAAAATCTCTCAAAAGGGACAATTATACAAGGGTTGTTCATAATCACATATTTTGAATTTATGAATGTAACATATTTTCGTAAAATAGCAAGATAAAAGTATTTACTATAAAAAATGTATTATTTAATACATCTTCAATAACAATCAGCAATTGTGCAGAAAAATAGCACCTCATGCCGATATAAACATAACTCTTTATATAGAGCAGAGATGTATCTGCTTTTATATGTAGTATTTTATAGGACGATGGAAGGAGTTGGAGGTTTGAGAACGAAAAAACCTAAAAGAAAACAAACAAAAGCACAATTAACACGCTCGGTAGCTCATACCGCGTGGATATGTATAGCGATAGGATTCTGCCTGTTTTTACTGTGCAGTTGTATCAGTTTCAATATAGGCGACTGGCCAAGTACCTATGTACAACCCAATAATAATCCTACTGCGAATTTGTGCGGCTCGATAGGGTCATTCTGCGCATATTATTCGCTGTATTATGTCGGTCCTGGCATATTTTTAATTATAATATCACTTCTTGTATTTTTCGGCGCCAAGCTGATTTACAGGCCGCTCGACCAACTGGTTCTTCGCACAATCGGATTGGTTATGGTTACAGTAGCGGCTTCGACAACTTTCTATAGCTTATGGCCGAATAGCATTTTTGAATTCCCCGAAGGTTCAGGTGGCGTAATAGGAATCGCAACATTGCAGGTTTTTCAAACTCACTTCGCTTCGCTGGGCGCTTTTATATTCATCGCAGGAATATGGATTGTCGGTTCTATTCTTCTTGCTGACCATTTCATATTTAAATTGGTACGCGGATTTATTTACGGCATAGGCAAGACTATCGGTATAGTTGGCCCGCCTGCATTATCAGCGGCTAAGCAACAATCACAGACAATCACTGAGATATGGAGAAAACTTAGCGCTAAACAGAAACAGCCGAAGACAGTTAAGCCGAAAAAAGCAAAACCTGTAAACCAGGAGGATGAAGAAGAATATGTATATGAAGAAGTAGAGGAAGAAGAAGATTCTAATCGTATCGATAATTTACCAGTAAAACGACTTGATATAAATAAACTACCCAGACCAAAATCAAAGAAATCGAATCAGCCGCTGGTTCAGCCTTCTTATGACGATTATACTTTACCACCGCTCGATCTGCTTATGGAGCCCGAAACAGGTTACGCTTCGGTGCAGGAGAAAGTCGTAAAGTCCAAAGCCGCCGCGATGGAGCAATTGCTTTCGGAGTTCAACGTGAATGCGAAAGTTGTCGCTGCTGATACAGGTCCGGTAGTGACAATGTTCGAGCTTGAGCTTGCCGCTGGTGTAAAGGTAAGTCATATATCTACGCTTGCAAATGATATGGCACGAGCGCTGGGTGTCGGTGCTGTTCGTGTAGTAGCTCCCCTGCCCGGTAAGCATACAATAGGTATCGAAGTACCGAATGGTGAAAAAGAAAAAGTTCGTATCAAGAGCCTGATACTAAATGCAGGAAGCAAAGCACAGAGAATGCAGATACCGCTTTTCCTTGGCAAGGACTCATCCGGTGACTCACTTATTTCCGATTTGGCAAAAATGCCGCACTTGCTGATTGCGGGTACGACAGGCTCTGGAAAGAGTGTTTGCATCAATAGTGTTATCACAGGCGTATTGCTTACCAAGCGACCAGACGAAGTTAAGATGATTCTTATCGACCCGAAAATGGTCGAAATGACTGCATATAGCACTATTCCTCATTTGATGTGCCCGATTATCACCGAGACCAAAATGGCGGTACAGATACTCGAATGGGCAACAGTGAAGATGGACGAACGCTACGCCCTGCTTGCTGAAGCGAAAGTAAGAAACATCGAAGAGTTCAATAAACTCACCCCGGAAGAAGTTGTGCAAAGATTCAATCCATCTGACGCGGAAGAAGCAGCGAAGATTCCGAAGAAGTTACCCTATATAATAATCATAATCGATGAGCTTGCGGACTTAATGATGACAGCCGCAAAGGAAATCGAATCTTATATCGTTCGTCTTGCACAGAAGAGCCGTGCGATTGGTATTCATATCATTCTCGCGACACAAAGGCCGCAGGCTACTGTAGTGACAGGTCTGATTAAATCCAACATGCCGTGCAGAATTGGTTTCCGCGTAGCGGCCCGTATGGACAGCAGGATTATTCTCGACCAGAACGGAGCAGAGACACTCCTCGGAGAAGGTGACATGCTGTTCCTCAAACCTGGTACGAGCGAGCTTGTTCGCGCACAGGGTACATACCTCGATGACGCCGAAATAAGAGGGATTACAAAACATCTCAAGGAAATTGCCGAGCCGCAGTTCCTTCCTGAACTTACTCAAATCAAAACGATTGACCCAAGTGACATGGTCCGTGACGAACTCTTTGACGATGCCGTACGCGTTGTACTCCAAAGCAAGAGAGGAAGCGTGTCACTGCTCCAGCGAAGACTCAGCGTAGGTTACGCCAGGGCATCGCGTATGATAGAGATGATGGCCGCTTCCGGAATTCTCGGCGAATACAAAGGCTCCCAGGCACGCGAAGTCATGGTAACTCTTGAAGAGTACGAAAACATCCGCAAAAATATGGAAGGCGACGCAGCCGCGGGCTACAAGGACATGAACGACGAAGCATACGAGCAGGAAGAAGAACCGGCCTATATCAGCGAAGGTCAGCGAGAGTATATGGCAACCGCCAGCGATGACGAAGACGACGAATAGATGACAGCAGCGTAGAGCGTTTAGGGTATAGTTTCACATTTTATTATGTCTACTGTATTCTGCGTTCTGTATTCATAAATAATTTGGCTTTGTTTCGCGAAAAGTATTTAGTCGCTGGTCGTTAGTATTTAGTTTTTTAGGATTGGCTTTGTTTCACAATTTTTCCTAACTCCTTTCTCATGTCTTCGGTCTTAAGTCTTAAGTCTTAGGTCTTATGTCTTAGGTCTTATGTCTTAGGTCTTAGGTCTGTTATCTTTAGTCTTTCCAAAATTGGCTTTGTTTTTACATTTCTTATTCTCCGGTTTAGGATTTAGAATTTAGTGCTTAGAGTTTCCCGCCTCAGGCGGGCGAATTGGCTTTGTTTTTTCAATCAAACCCAAAATATGCACGATATAACACTAAAATAAGCATGATATTTTCGTTTTTTTTATATTTTTTTCAAATTTTTGACACAGATCGAAGATGCCAAGGGTATTTCACAGATTTTTCAGATTTTTCATTTAATTAAGCAACATATTCACACAGGCACATAGCTACAAAGTGAATAAGTCCTTTGTGCCTTCCATTTGGCTTTGTTTCGCGGCGTAGTCTTCAGACCAAGACGGATGTTTCACAAAATAACTTTCATCCATCATGCTTCTTCCATCATCTATCATACATGGGTGGCATCCTCAAGCGCAGCTTGGGGATGGCTTTTGTTCCTGTCTAAAATATTTACTTTTCAATTGAGAGAAAAAAAACATCTCCCCTCTATAAATAGGCGCGCTGTTACGTTTTTGATTGAAAACTGCGCCAAAAATGAGGGTAGTAACTCTACCCCAAAATCGCTAAGTCCATACGCGGCCGACATTAAAAATTATTTTATTTTTTTTAGATTTTCACGATGACCTGTTTCACTTTTGATTGAAAAATAAGTCAAAAATGAGGGTACACAAAAAACAACTAAACACTAAAAACTAACCGCTAAACACTAATAAAAGGTGTTGCGTTTTTGATTAAAAATGTAGGGTGCGTGCTAACGCACCTTTTCTTTAATATCTTGGTGCGTTGGCACGCACCCTACTAATTATTATTACTATTTCTTATGCAAAAATATATGAATATTGATTGAAATGAAACGTTTTTAATGTAAAATGCCTTTGGAGTCAGCAAAAAATTGTTTAGTTAATGGAATTGTGCAAGATATTCCTTTTTCGGAAAATGATTTGTATGAAGGAGGTTTTACCTGTGGTAAGAGGAAAGAAAACAGGAAAAATACGGAATTTATTTAAGTTCATAGCATCCATTTCTGCTCATGGGGCAGGCAACGTTGCTTCCATCATTCCTGCAATAGCAAGCTGTGATAATAAAACACAAGGTATTTTTATCGCATCAGGTTTCTCAGTAGGAATTATTTCGGCCTTTATTCAAGAAATTTTACAATTACGAAAAGAAAAACTTAATGAAAAACAGCAATCAGATTATGAGAAATTCCTTAAAGATATTAAAAAGGATTTAGATAAGCAGGATAGCGATATTGCTGAATTGCTGCTTGCCAGAAGTGTGCAATATGATTTTCTCAAATCAATTCATACTGAGATAAAACAAATAAGTGATTTATTAAAAGATCCGGAACACGCCGAGATTCCTGAGATTATTGAACACGCAGGAAATAATGTTATTCCCAAAATTGAAGATATTATCCAAAAGCAGACTGAGGAACTTAAATCTCATACTACTTCTGAACATAAGGAACAACTTAACGAAATACGACGAATTATCCAGGAAGAATTTCTGAAGTATTTTCAATATAATAAAGAACCAGACAAAGATACAAATATTCATAATCTGCCGTATAGTTCATTGGGAGATTTATTCAAAGGACGACAGGACGATTTAAATACACTAATGGAGCAGATTGAGAATCAATCGCAGGCTACAGCCATTACACAAAGCGCGCAACTTCTTGCAGGAGCAATACACGGCCTTGGAGGTATTGGCAAAACCCGCCTGGCCGTAGAATATGCGTGGCATTCTCTTGAAACAGGTTATTTCAAAGCGGCACTTTTCGTTAATTGCGGACAGGCAATAAAAAAAGATAACATAAAAACAAGTAACTCGGAGCAGAAAATATTGCAGAAATCAGCAATCGAAAGGCTCTATGTGGAAATGTCCAAACTGGCCGTACCTGAATTACTAAATATTGACGGTTACAAAACAATGGAACCGGAAGCGATTTACCATAAAGTAATTAATGAATTACAGAATAGAGAAGACTGGCTCATTGTCTTCGATAACGTTGATGATTATGAAATTTCCAACGCTATCAGAGATATATTGCCATCTCTTAAAAATGGAAAAGTAATTATTACGTCCAGACTGTCTAACTGGTCACAAAACATACAAACTCTTGGCTTAAACAAACTCTCTATAGATGCTTCGATTGATTATCTATTAGAAAAAACCAAATATGAAAGAATACCTTCTGATAATGACAATGAAAAGGTAAGAGAACTTGCAGAAAAACTTGATGGCCTCCCGGTCGCTTTGGAACAGGCCGCTGCTTATATCTGCTATCAGAAAATATCTTTCGAGCAGTACCTTACAGAATATAACGAAGAAGAGGAAAGACTCCACATACTCGATTTTGATGGAAAAGGCCATAATATAGCCGATTATGACAAGCCGGTTCTTAGTACATGGTCATTAACAGAGAAAAAACTTGATGCAAACGCTAAAGCGGCTCTTACTATATCAGCATTTTTGTTTCCAGATAATATCCCCAGGGACCTTCTAACAAATCAATCGAATATTGTTTTAGCTATATCAGGAGTTCTTGAACAGGTAAGTCAGGAAGAAATTGATGAAAGGCTTGAAGGTAAAGGTAATCCACGAGTTATTCGTGATGCACTTGCGCAGCTAAATGCTTATTCCATGATTAATATCGATATTTCTGATAATACATTCAGTATTCATCGAGTCGTTCAGGAAGTCGCAAGACTCAGACTAAGTAAAGAAAACAATGAACTGTTTACAACACTGATTTTACAAATGATTCATAATGATTGCCCCGACTATCAAAAGGCCATTGAAACTAACTATTCATGGCATAAAGCAATGGAAAGACACATAAGCGGAATTGTCGCTTTTGCTAATAGATTATGGCCTGATATATTCGCCATCCCGAAAGACATAGCTGGTTCGTTAGCGACACAAATTAATAATTTATCACAGTTTTATCAATTTCAGGCACGTTTTAACGAAACAGAATTATTAATAACTCGTGCACTTGAAATCGATGAGAAGGCATTTGGAAAAGAACATCCAAATGTTGCAATAGACCTGAACAATCTGGCGCAGTTGTATCAGGATACCAATCGCTTAAAAGATGCAGAGCCGATTATGAAGCGTGCACTTGAAATCGATGAGAAGGCTTTTGGAAAAGAACATCCAAATGTTGCAAGAGACCTGAACAATCTGGCGCAGTTGTATAAGGCTACCAATCGCTTAAAAGAAGCAGAGCCGATTATGAAGAAAGTCATTTCAATTTTTGAGAAATCTCTCGGAGAAAATCATCCAAACGTTGCAACAGCTATGAACAATCTGGCGCAGTTGTATCAGGCTACCAATCGCTTAAAGGATGCGGAGCCTCTTATGAAACGTGCTCTTGAAATCGATGAGAAGGCATTTGGAAAAGAACATCCAAATGTTGCAATACGGCTAAACAATCTGGCGCAGTCGTATCAGGCTACCAATCGCTTAAAAGAAGCAGAGCCGATTATGAAGCGTGCACTTGAAATCGATGAGAAGGCCTTTGGAAAAGAACATCCAAATGTTGCAATAGACCTGAACAATCTGGCGACGTTGTATCAGGCTACCAATCGTTTAAAAGAAGCAGAGCCGATTATGGAAAGACATTTGGTGATATTTATACAGTTCACACGACAAACTGGCCATCCACATCCTCATCTTCAAGCCGCAATAAATAATTTTGCCGGTCTGCTTATTCAAATGGGATATAGTGAAGAACAAGTCAAAGAGCGGTTGAAAAAACTTATGCCTGAAATGTTTGAATAGAAACTTAGTTAGCGTAGAGCGGCTTTATTAGTTTTAATTTTTAAGTCTTTAGTTTTTAGTTTTATTTCTCTATCCGCTACGAAAAAATAAACGGTGTCAGGTACATTTGAAAAGGTGCGTTTCAACACACGCTACTTTTATATCGAATATGAATCGAGGAGTTTCATTTGTTCTGAGATGTAATCGGCCATTCCGGGGAACTCTTTTTCTATTGTCTCGATATCAGTTCTTTCGAGAATATAATTCCCGTCGGCACGTGTAACACGGTTGTTTTCATCCAAATAAAACCGTTCTGTAGAATCACTGTCTTTAAAAGATTTAAGCGTAACTATATAAGTATAACCTTCGTCTGTATTATCAGCAGGTTTTAAATAGAATTGAGTAGGCGATATATTTCCATTACTATCAATTAAGTCAATAACCATGTGATTAATATTCCTTTGAATCGCCGGCTCTATAAAAGATTCAAGCAGAATATTTGGAACTACGTTAGAACAATTCAAATATTGTCTGGACCTGCCTGAATTGTCATTGACGACAGTAATTGTCCCTGGTTCGTCAAGAGTTATTGTCACATCCTCCCGTGAATTTTTCATATACATTCTGCTTTGCCAGATAAAGTTATCAAGACCTTTATCACAACGAAACATAGTTTTCTGCTCCCGCGGATCGGGTACGGACAAATATAAATCCGAGGCTCCCCTGATAGTAAAATCCTCATCGCTATTTAAAAATCCGAGCATATCAATAGTAAAACCAATATTGTTATTCGCGGAATCCTTTCTTAAGAAACAGGATTGCATATTAGAATTATTTAAAAGAGAATCTATTCCTTTGCGTTTTATTTCCGCAACAAAATCCGCTCCAGTTTGCACAATATTGTCTTCATTGAAGCTGAGGCTATTAATAATTTCCTTAAAAATACTTTCGGCAATATCTAAATTTAATGAAATCTCTAAAACTTCAATCGTAAATATATGATTGCCGGGTAATTCAGCAACTGCCTCAATAATCCTGATAGGTCTATTCACTTGCGCCCAGCTTATAGTTAAATTTTCTTTTTGAATCAGCTCGGTTTCAATATCAGCGTCATTGATATCTCCAATTTTCTGTTTAAGTAAAACTATTGGAGTTGTATTTTGTGTATTCAGAAAGTATTTGCAATTTATACCTATATCCGGAAAATTAGCATTACGTCCCAAACTGCTGAGCAGGTAAAAAGTATTCTCTCTATAATTCCATTGTTCAGAACTTTGCCAGTCTTTTCCTGCTGGTATCGATACCGACAGGCCGGCATGAACCAATTCGATAGGTTCGGAGAATTTCAGGCCGGAATTTATTGAAACTAAAAGCTGTGCGATAATAACGGCAACAAGAAACATGCCCAGAAACGCAATCTTATCGGCCCCTAATTTTTTAAAATCGTAGTTTTCATCCATATAATAAGTAATATTACACAATAAAGGTACATTTTGCAAGCCTGCTTTATATAAGTCATTGATTGATACTATATAATGAGAATTTTTAAAAGCTATTTTGTTTATCACCAAACAATATATATATTTTGATTGAGTCTCCTGCTGGATAAGCAGGTTTAGGTGCGTCGGGAGTAAGTTCCAAGTGGAATTTATCTGGACCAGAGATAAAAAATGACGTATCGAAATTTATAATAGGAGAGTGTGAAATGAATGAAATGGTAACGCTTCGTGAGGAACAGTCGGAAAAAGTACTTCAAACTGTCATAAATGAAAAAACACCTGCAATTATGTCATACTCATCACGTGGTAAATGGCACGTTGCAAAAGTTGTTATTGTCGATTTAACAGATGGAAATCTGAAAATTGACAGCCTTCATTCAAATAAGAAACAATATCCGATAAATATTCAGGTCGATCAACCTGTAGGCATTTCTTTTAAACATAATTACGGCAAATTCGTATTCGATACAATCGTAAAAAACCTTGAACCATCTTTTGGCCAATCTACTGAGTGTAATAGCGGCGGAACAATAGTTCTTGCCTGTCCCGAAACAATTAAAGTGGTAGAAAGAAGAAGTTATTACCGAGTGGAAGTTCCTGAATCGCTAAAGGTAAAAGTCCTTCTATGGCATAGAAGTGCCAAATATGATTCGATAAGTGATACGAACTCAAGGCAAGAGCAGAATTGTGAATATTGCCAGGGAAAACTTATGGATATTTCTGCCGGGGGCGCACAAATTTTTGCGCCTCTCAAAAACGAGAAATCAGAATCAGAACCGAATGATTCCACGATTACAAACGTTGAAGACTTGAACTTCAAAAAAGGTCAATTTATCGGTTTGCGTTTTACACCAATGCCCTATGAAACTCCAATAACACTTAGTGCCCAAATCAGGAATGTCCTGCCGACTGAAGATGGAAAGGGATTATCGATTGGCTTACAGATTGTCGGCCTT
Source organism: Sedimentisphaerales bacterium (assembly GCA_016936075.1). Lineage (GTDB taxonomy): Bacteria > Planctomycetota > Phycisphaerae > Sedimentisphaerales > Anaerobacaceae > JAFGPS01. The sequence continues at coordinate 21,812 of JAFGPS010000153.1, forward strand.
GAAGCTTCTCCGGAAGGACACCAGGTACTGTCCCGTCTTATTGGTGTGGTTGGTAAATACTATAAACTCAACCAGAATGGTGCAAAACAAACAAAAGATGAAAAGGTCGCGAATTTAGTGTAGTTCAGGGTGCGATTCAATTTGATCCGTGCTATCCTTCTGATTTTTATACTGCCAGCCGTGAAGATGATTTAAAACTCCTGACCTGAAGTACAACCATTTGCCTAAGCTGCTAAAAGCAAATCCGCAGAAAATCAGTACGAGTGTCCCTTCAACCTTCAGTGAAAATAAAAACAGAAGAAGCAGAAGCACTTTTATCAAATATCCAAAAGGTTTTTTGCCTTTGAAGTATTGATTTAGAATATGAGGGTATCGAATTCTGCTAACCATTAAAATCCCCGTTCCCAAAGCAATAAACGGCATGGCATAAAGTAATACCGATAAAGCTGGAAAATCAAGGCTATATTTCTGGTGAAATAATAACAGACTAACAACAACTCCTGCGCCAGCCGGGGTTGGCAAGCCCATAAAACTCATATGAGCAAACTCACCTTCATCATTTTCAACGTTGAATCTGGCTAATCGAATTACAGAGCAACTCATATATGACAAGGAAGCAAGCCAGATGAACCGTTGAAAAAAACCGCTGTCTAAGAGAAATGTAGATTTTAGCTCAAACTCGAATTCCATTATTTTCAGCATCATAAAAGCTGGAGCAACTCCAAAGCTGATTGTATCGCAAAGACTATCAAGCTGCCCCCCGAAACTGGAAGTTCCATTGCTCATTCGTGCGAGCCGTCCATCAATTGAATCAGCGATCATCGCAATAATAATCATGAATCCAGCCATACTAAATTCACCTCTGCTTGCATAATTGATGGAAAAGAAGCCGCATATACCATTAAGAATAGTTACCAGGGATGGCAAAATCGTAATTGATTGCAGTCTGTGTTTTCTGGTACGACGAAACAGACCTCTTTTATTTTTATCGTTTTTTATTCCACGCATTTTTCATACCTTAAAAGAGGTGTTATTCCAGCTTTGACTGTGTCACCTTTTTTCACTAAACACTTTATCTGATACAGGTCACGTCCTATATTTTCTTTTGAATTAGCAGTATTACCTGTAATTCCAGTATTTTCATTGCCCTTATTTGAATGTGCAGGTACATATAATTCCGTCCTTGAGCCGAATTTAATCATTCCAAATTGCTCACCCGCACCTAATTCATCACCTTGACCAACCTTGCATACGATGCGCCGTGCGATTGCCCCGCTTATCTGCTTTACAATCAATTTATCCTGCGGACTTGCGGTTCGGACAAGTTGAAGCTCATTAGATTCATTTACCCTGCTGGACTCGGGATTCATAGCATTTTTGTATTGGCCCTTTTTATATGTTATTTTTTTCACTTTTGCATTACATGGAGCACGATTGATATGAACATTAAAAATGCTTAGAAAAATACCTATTTTTATTGACGGAGTATCGAGATAATCGTTTTCCTCTATAGTTTCAATCTCAGTAATCTTACCGTCAGCAGGTGATAATAAGAGATTTTCATCGGAAGGACATTCGCGAGATGGGTCACGGAAAAAAGCAAGTGCCCAAATTAAAACAAGAACCAAAATAAGTTCTAAAAAGAGAATAATAGCAGGTGAAAGCAATTTTATTCCGAAAAGCGCAATAATAATCATCCCTGCCAAAATTATTACAGGAAAGGCAACTACCTGAGGCCAACCATATTTAGTCAATGGAATTTTCACACGCGTATGATAATGCTTTTAAATGAATTCTTCAATAAAAATAGAAAAAGGCCGATCCTGTGGTACCGGCCTTTTGAAGGAGGGTGATGATTTTTGATCAAATTACTTTGATTTCATTTTTATAGTTTCTGGTTCTAATTTAATAATCCAGTCCCTTACTACTATAATAGACGTTAGAATGAAGAAATAGTTGCACTTTTTTTTGTAAAATATTTAAATATTCGTATGAATTTCCAGAAAAAATGGCTTTTTTGATGCGTTTTTAAATTTCATTGCGCAAAGCGCAATGTTTTTCCTGGATACACGTACCAATAATCTTCCTATTTTCACAATAATACCTCATTTTGTTTAATTTTGAAAAAGCTCTTTTTTTAGTCTTTTAACATTAAGGGATGGATTCTCTTATTTGCTGCGATAAGCTTAAGACTTTTTCATAAGTAATATCTTCCGGTACCTTACCATCATCACTAAGTTCCGACATTGCACCAAGAACAAAAGTGTTAAATTCTTCCTTATCCTGAATAATTAGTTGAACTTCGCTTGAAAACGGTCCTATCCAATTGATTTGCCCTTCACGAAAATAAACTTTTGACCAATCGTTTTCATTATAATCAGTAGTATGCAATCCCTGGTACATCTGGTATTTGCGAGATAGATATGTGCCGAATAAATCTTTACTTGGAACATAGATATACCACTCATAAGAAACATAATCTTTTTGTGTTAAGGTAAGATGTCGAACTTCATAAGTAATCTTATCTGGATTATCTTTATCTCTCAGATCATATTTTAATTTAAGCGGTATTTCCGATATCTTATCGCCGGGATTTAGATTCTCTAATAATTCCACCATTGATACATCATTTGTGTTCCATGCCATAATTACCGTACCATTTCGTAAAGCCATAAGAACATTGACCTTACCTTTCATATCTCCAAGTAAAATATGAGTTTGGAATAACTCTTCGAGAGAAGCAGTTTCTTTTGTATTACTGGCCTGATAACCTTCAGGAACTTCTGTACTAAAAATATCCTCCGGCGGTGTTTGATTAATATAAATTATTTTCTCATAACTTAGCTGCCATTTTCCGTTTGTTTCCGAATTCTTAATCCATTGTTGATATTTCCTGATTTTCCCGGATGAAGGTGATACCCAGTATTTCAATTTATTTTCAGAGTTTTCATAAACGCTTTGAATTTTTTCCCATATTTCATAATTATCACCATCGAATTGTTCTGTCTCAGATTTTGTAAATCCAGTAAGTTGATCAGCACTCAGGGAAATTTCATCAAGAAAGTGATCTACTGCCTGACGAACAGACAACTTTCGTTGAAAGTCACTTTTCCTGGAAAATCGCACTTGTCGAGAACTGCGATTTTTCTCCATAACATATTCACCATCAAAAATATGTTCAATTGTTATAGTAGTTACACTACTTATACCTCTCATTCCTATTAAGCCCAATCCCATTGTGTGGAATTTTCCATTTTTTATGTCGATCCAGTCTTCCAAGTATTCCTTTTCCCGAATGGAATTTTCTTCGACAACAACTGGATTTCCCTGACCTATAGTACTAAATGTTTTAATATGAATTGTTTCAGCTTTTCTGATTATTGTCGAAACGTCAGCAATACCATAAGCCTGATTATTGAATTGAAAGATACTTAGGCCGACAATAACAGCGATAATTATGGTCGCTACGGCTAATTTTCTAACTGGATTTTTCATAACTTTACTCCAGATATTTTGAGGTTTTTGTTGTAACATATTTATGGTCTGCTTTTTTTCTATTCGGCTCATGACGTTTTCAACGAGTTTCTCTTCTGAGCCTATTGCCTTACCCAAATTCTCTAATTTTTCATCAATCTGTTCTTTATTATTCATTTTTCCGACCTTTCCAATATTTTTCGCAGCCTGATTCGTGCACGTGAGAGCTGTTTTGTTATCGTTCCGACGCTGCGGCCAAGTATTCCGGCGACATCTGCAACATTGTTTTGGCCGAAGTAGTGCAGCATTACGACCTGCCGCTCTGCTTCCGGGAGTTTCATAACCGCTGCTAATAACCATTGTTTGTCTTCATTAAGCTGTCCGTTTGGCTTTTCTACAACTTCTGAAATATCCAAATTAGGTCGGTTTTCCCGAAGTCTTTGTTTTGCTTGCTCAACTGCAAATCTTTTAGCAATCTTGATAAGCCAGGGACCAAAAGCATCCGGCTTACGTAAAGACGGCAATTTCTCATACGCTCGGACAAAAGCATCCTGAGAAATATCAGCCGCAAGGTGGTAGTTACCCAGAACATTCAGAGCGGCCGCTCGAACTGGCTTTTCGTAACGTTTTACGAGTTCCGCGAAAAGCTCCTTTCGACCATTTAGCACGGCTTTTACTAATTCAGAATCTGTTTGCAATATTGCTGCCTTTCCTTTTCGAAACGTTTCTGTATTAATAAGAGCGGATTTTGTCAGGAAATGCGACAAAATAATTATGAAAAATATTAATATGAATAATCTTATTCGATGTACTTACCCGATGTTAAGATAGGGCGGTCGTTCCCTAACTTGACTATATTGTATATCATTTGTAGTATGACTTTATGAATAAACCAGACATTATTAGGATACCTTTTTTTATCCTGTTTTTCAGTATAGGAGCAGCCTCACTGGGTCTATCGGTACTTTGTGATGACTTAGTAAAGTACTTTCGCAATGTCCAATTGAGAGAATCGACTCAGAAATCTATCGAAAAACTTAAATCATTTAACGAAGATTATGGTTCTTTGCTGGAAAACATAGAAGAAGACCCGAATTTTATTAAACGTATAGCTCCTGCGGTAAGCGGCAGCGAGTATCTGGATGCCAATGCGGCGTATCCCAAGGCCACTGCACGTGAACTGGCCGCAGCCAGAAAAGCATTTGGTGACCCGAATGAGGAAAATATCAAACCTGTTATACCCGTCTGGCTAAGCAGAAGTTGTGATCCGCAAAAAAGAATGACACTTTTTTTCTCCGGAGTAGCTTTAATGCTGATTTCCTTTGTATGTTTCAGGCCGCTTAAAACCATTTCCGAATAAATGATAAATAGGTTATTATTGCTTTTAACTTCAAAATGGGTATACTTTGAAATTGATTGTCGTTTACCAATTTTAAATTGAAATACGGCTTTGAAACAAGAGTTTTATATGAATAAACAAGATGTTTTAGCAAAACTTACTGACTCAATTAGAGAAATTAAAAAGCGATTTTCGGTTCAAAACCTTGCGATTTTCGGTTCTACTGCTCGAAATGACGCTAAAGATACCAGCGACATAGATGTGCTGGTAGTTTTCGACCAAAAAGCCACTTTTGATTTATTTATGGACCTGAAGTTTTATTTAGAGGACTTATTGGGAACAAAAGTTGACTTGGTTACAGACAAAGCACTCCGTCCGCAAATCAGGAAGGAAATTGAGAAAGAATTGATAAATGTCTCGTGATGAACTCATGTATATAAGGGATATAGCCTCAAGTTGTGAAAAAGTAATACGTTTCACAAAAGGTATGGATATGCTTGATTTAATTCATGACGATAAGACGTATGATGCAGTTGTTCGAAATCTTGAGATTATAGGTGAAGCGGCAAAACATGTGTCAGATGCTCTTAGAATTCAAATGCAGGAAATAGAGTGGCGAAGAATAGCAGGAATGAGGGATATGTTGGCTCACGATTACTTCGGAATTGACAATGATATTCTCTGGGATGTTGTCCAGCACAAAGTCCCTCAGTTATCAACAACTATCAATTCATTCTTGAATGAGCAACATGGTAATTATTAAAAGATTGTATTTCCCAATCAGGGATTTAAAACATTATAGTAAAGTAGAAGGAAGAAATTTATCTTAAGTGATTGAATTTTTTAAGGAGCACTTGTTTTTATAAAAAAGTCTGTGATAAATCTATGGAAACACCAGAAAAAGAAGAAATTGTAAAACTTGACTTTATAAGGTCAATTGTAGCTGAGGATATTAAAACCAATAAATGGGATGGTCGCGTAGTAACGCGTTTTCCACCTGAGCCGAACGGTTATCTTCATATTGGTCACGCCAAGAGTATTTGTCTGAATTTCGGTATAGCCGCTGAATTTAACGGCCGCTGCCACCTCAGATTCGATGATACCAATCCAGCAAAGGAAGAGCAGGAGTATGTCAACTCGATTATCGAGGATGTACGCTGGCTCGGATGGGACTGGGGTGAGCATTTGTATTACGGCTCAGACTATTTCGACCAGATGTACGAATACGCGATTCAGTTGATTAAAAAAGGCAAAGCGTACGTTTGCGACTTAAACGCCGAAGAAACAAGACAATATCGCGGCTCACTCACGCAACCGGGAAAGGATAGCCCGTATAGAAACCGCCCTGTCGAAGAAAATCTCGACCTGTTCGAGCGAATGAAAGCGGGAGAATTTCCCGATGGCTCTCGAACTCTTCGTGCAAAAATTGATATGGCACACGTAAACATGAATATGCGTGACCCTGTAATGTACAGAATTTTACATGCATCGCATCACAGGTCGGGTGACAAATGGTGTATTTACCCGATGTACGACTGGGCACATGGATTCGAGGATTCAATCGAAACCGTGACACATTCTATCTGTACACTCGAATTTGAAAACCACAGGCCGTTATATGACTGGTTCCTCGACCAGGTAGAAGCATATCATCCGCAGCAAATCGAGTTCGCAAGACTAAATCTCACATATACCGTAATGAGTAAGCGAAAACTCCTGCAATTAGTACAGGACAAACTCGTATCAGGATGGGACGACCCAAGAATGCCAACATTAAGCGGCCTGCGAAGAAGAGGTTACTCCCCTGCTTCTATAAGGGAATTTTGTAAAGTTATCGGCGTGAACAAATTCAATAGCACAATAGATTTTGCTCTGCTCGATCATTGTTTAAGAGAAGATTTGAATAAAACTTCCGCTCGTGTAATGGCAGTTCTTAATCCGCTCAAGGTAGTAATCGACAATTACCCCGAAGGACAGGTCGAAGAGCTTGACGCCGTAAATAATCCGGAAGACCCGAATGTCGGCACTCGAAAAGTCCCCTTCTCAAAAGAACTTTATATCGAGCAGGAAGATTTCATGGAAGAGCCTCCGAAGAAATTCTTCCGACTTGCCCCGGGACGAGAGGTCAGATTGCGTTATGCATATTTCATTACATGCAATGAAGTTGTAAAAGACGAACAGGGAAATGTTGTCGAATTACATTGCACTTACGACCCGGCTACACGAGGTGGTGACGCTCCCGATGGCCGCAGAGTTAAATCTACTTTGCACTGGGTTTCAGCAGAAAAATCGGTAAAAGCGGAAGTCAGACTTTACGACCATTTATTCACAAAAGAAAACCCTGATGATGTAGAAGAAGGCCAGAGCTTTACTGACAATCTCAACCCGAACTCGCTTGAGATTCTGCCGGAATGCTATGTAGAACCATCTTTGCTCGAAGCAAAACCACTGGACCGCTACCAGTTCGAAAGACTTGGATATTTCTGTGCAGATAAAGCAAGTTCCAGGGAAAAACTGATTTTCAACCGCACGGTAGGCCTCCGTGACACCTGGGCAAAAATCCAAAAGAAAGAAAATAAAAAGTAAGTTCTGTTTTGAAAATAAATCTTCCCGTAACTGTTCACGGAGAATATGACTTTGTCATTCCCGCGAAGGCGGGAATCCATATTCGTTTATTTTCTGTGAACGCTTACAAATTTTCACATCCGCCAGTCAACTTAAAGTCGATTGGCGGATTTTTTTTGTAACGTTTTTAAGTTTCATACGTCTATGTATATGTAGGTATAATAGTACAATATCGTAAAAACCGTTTTTATGCAGTATAAACAGAGGATAACAATGAGAAACTATTGTAAAACATTTATTATATTTTATGTCATTTTATTCACTGGAAATGTATTTGGCATTCAGGGTAATATAATATCAGAAATTTTCCAGACTAAAATCAACGAACCACAAGAACGTATAATTTCCCTGAAACTTCCTCTTACAAAGCCTTATTTGAACTGGACATTTATGAGCAAAGAGGATTTTCTTTCCGGAAAACTCGTTTTGCATATTACTCGTGGGAATGAAACTCAAGAGATGGTTATTTTCGATAACGGGCAATTATCTGATGAATGGAAGGAAAATAATGAACAGCAGATTCAAGGTGGAGAAATTTATTTTGGATTTATTTCAGCAAAAAAACATCTGACTGCACAGGGTGACAAATTAAAGCTCGAACTTATTGTCAAAAAAGACCTGCCGGGAATCGGAGAGTTGCAATCTGGTATTTTACCGGTGGGAACATACAAAACCGAAGGTACATACTCGGCTTTATTAGATGAATACGATAGTCAAATTAAAGAACAGCTTTCCAAAAATGGGGAAATAACCGAACAACAGCAGAAAGCCTTAGACATAATGAAATCGCATTACAACAATAAAGCTTTCATGGATTCATGGCAAGAACAATGGCCGGTCAAAATAACAAGCGAAAAAGGCTGGCTGCCGGAAGAACAGGCTGTCACTTTAAAAGTGACTCTGAAACAGCTTGAGACACTCCAGGAGCAACTTAAGAATATACAGTCTAACCAGGAAAGACCAAAAACCAGTAAGACTGAACCAAAGATAGAAAATACAACAAAAATAAGCGGCACAGTTTACGATGAAAAAGGAGAACCTGTATCCGATGCACTTGTGACAGTCCCCCTTATATCTGAATTTAAAGGTTCAAAAACAGATAATGATGGAAAGTTTTTAATAAATGTAAATTTAGAAAGAGCTGGTGTAAAAGATTTTCATCTTTTAGCCCGGCACAAGGAACGCAATCTTGCGGCAATAAAACAAATTGAAGACAGTAACGATAATCTTAACCTGATGATGTTACCTGGCGTAACTCTTTCCAGTAAAGTTGTCGATCCGAATGGGAGTGGAATTCAAAATGCAAAAATAGAACCGATTATCTGGTTTTCAAATCATGGAGGAAATTGGAACGAATCTGTAGAAATAAATGAAAAAGGTAACTTTCAAATAAATGCACTACCTGCTGGTTTCAGTTATACAATTATCGCCCAGGCTGATGGTTTCGGGCGTGATGATGTCAATATACAAACAAGTCAGACTCCCGGTGACAAATATGTGCTTGAACCAATGACTTTGAAAGTCGCTAATTTATCAGTTTCAGGTTTTGTCGTAGATGAAAATGATAAACCGGTGGCAAAAGCAGAGATTCTTCTCCAAGGTAATAGTTTATTAACTCGCTACACTGTGACTGATAGAAATGGAAAGTTTACTATTGATAAAATCGCCGAAGGAGAATTCAGAATAGAAGCAGATATATTTGAAACGCCGCGATTGTCCGGCCATGTACGTGCCAAGACAGGCTCAACGAATGTGAAAATTGTTGTCTCTGAAGTGGACTCTTCAGGAAGACCTGTTCAGGATCATTCGTTAATAAATAAACCATTACCACGTATTGAGAGTTTGTTCCCCGGTTTTAAACCAGAAAAGATAAGAGATAAAAATATTCTTGTATGTTTCTGGGATTACGAGCAGAGACCTTCAAGAAATAGTATTTTACAGCTCGCCAAACAGACAGAGAAACTAAAAGAAAAAGATATTGAAATTATCGCTATTCAGGCTTCCAAAATCGAATTAGCCCCACTCGATAAATGGATACAGGAAAATAATATTACTTTTACAATTGGAGTGATTCCTTCTGACCATGAGAAAACCCAATTCGATTGGGGAGTAAAATCTCTTCCATGGCTGATATTGACTGATAAATATCACAAAGTCATCGCCGAAGGTTTTGGCATCGCAGAACTGGATGAAAAACTTGGTACCAATTAAAATATTTTCAAATATATCATATTTTTCGTCACTTTTTTGAATAATTATTGCTCCCCGCACGCCTTATATTTATAAAGAGTAAAAGTAATGATTATAATAGCGTTATGGAGAAATAGTAATGGCGATAAATGAAGCGATATTGTTAAAGCAGTTTGCCTCTACCGGCGACGCTGAGGCATTCGCCGAAATCGTTAAACTCCATGCGCCCCTGGTTTACGGCGTTTGCCTGAGAATACTTAAAGATTCAGACAAAGCCGCTGATGCGGTGCAGGACACTTTCATCCAGTTGATTCGCGATGTTTCCCGTATTAGAGGTTCACTGCCCATCTGGCTGCACAGGGTAGCAACCCATAAAGCAATCGACCTGATTCGTAAGGATTCACTTCGCAAACAAAGCGAGGCTGAATTTGCGGCCAATTCAGAAAAGACACAATCTGATAATGAATATGTAACATGGCATGATATTTCGGTTTATATTGACAAGGAACTGGATAATCTTGATGAGCAGATGCGAGAGGTTTTAATATTAAGATTTTTCGAAGGATTAACTACTACTGAAATATCAGTAAAGTGCAAAATATCCCAGCCCACAGTTTCGCGCAGGTTAGAATCAGGAGTTGGATTGTTACGGCATAAATTAAAGTCACGAGGCATTGTCATTCCGGCTGTTTTGCTTACCACGATGTTAACTGAAAATATCGTTAAAGCCGCTCCTGCGATGTTGATGAGGGAACTTGGCAAAATCGCAATAGCAGGAGGACATACCGCCGCTGCTGCAACGGGAGCAAAAATCGGGTCAAGTCTGACTGCAAATGTTATCAAAACAAAAATTATAGTTCTTGCGACTGCAATTGTAATCATAATCGGTTCATTTGCGATTTACAAATATAAGTCACGGCCAACAGAACCGGGTGATATTGATGTCACTATCACCGAAGAACCAACTTATATTCAGCAAATTGAGTTGCCTGAAGGAATATATCTGGGAGGTTATGCTTACCCTGATAATGATAGATACTTACGGACTGCTTCGCTGATTTCGCACATATATGACATTTCTGATTTGGCAAAAAGCTCTGACGATGTAAATAATATTATTTCTCTAATCCAGAAGAATATCAAACCGGAAAGCTGGTACAATAATAATGAAAATGCCAGCGGAACTATAATAGCTTATACTTCCGAGCAGACAAAAAGTCTTACAATCCGTCAGAGCCCGGGCATTCATCAAAAAATTGCAGAACTGCTTAATTCAATGAAACCATCTTCCAGTAGGAATATAGATGAGTTGAATGGGCAAATAAATTTAATAGAAATCTTAATTCCAAATGATTCTAACTTTTGAAAAGGAAAAATAATCATAACTTTATATATAACAGTACCAAAAAGACGTATGTCATTCTGAGTGAAACGAAGAATCTGGCCTGCGAATATACGTTCGTAACTTCTTATTCGATAGCCAGATGCTTCACTGCGTTCAGCATGACAATCGGAGTATCGGTCAGTTTGAGAAGATAATTAAACCTAATAAGCTAAACAAGTGGAGATTGAGAGATGCTTAATATTAAACAAATCGTTCTTATTGCATTTACGGTTTATTTGCCCATAGCGGCCTTTAGCCAGAGTTCAAATAAAAATGTCACGTATGATATTAAGGTCATAGATAGCGCTGCTATTCCGGTTGAAGGAGCAGAGGTAGCCGTGGTCGATACTATCTATGATTGGGCTGATGGTCGAATACTCAGACCGGTGAAAGCCAAAAAAATGACTAACTCTGATGGCATAGCTAATTTTCAAATCGAACTTGCTTTCGATGCGGATGTATGTTTTGTAGCAAGAAAAAAAGGCCTGGCATTTTCATGGTATTTTCTCAACAGACATGCATTACCTACAGACGGGACCGAGCTTACTATAATGTTGGATAAAGCCTGTGAAATATCAGGACAGATCGTGGACAATCTTGGCAAGCCTGTTGCCGGAGCAAAAGTTCACGGAAATTTTTCAACGAGTTTCCCAGAAACTCAACATGAAATAAATTCACCCGAAGATTGGTTTACAGTAGAAACAGACGATAATGGAAATTTTATATTCGATAATGTGCCTCCAGACGGAAGTGCGGATTTTATCATTACAGCAAAAGGAAAGGCTAAGCTCGATACAAGTGTAGATAAAAGCGGCGGAAGCGGCTATAGCTTTTCAGCAGGCCTGAACAATATTCGTTTAACCTTATCTCCGGAAGCTAAAATTGAGGGAAAAGTTATAGATTCTTCAGGGAAACCTGTTAGCGGCGTAAAGCTATTGCTCAGACCGGAAAAAGCGGCTACAGGGCAAAGTTTTGACCGCACTATTTCAGGGAAGGATGGCCGCTTCTTTTTTGAGCAGGTTCCCGCTGGATTATTAGCAATTGTATCGGTCGCACAACGCTTAGGAACTACCGATTGGGTAGCCGATGATATTAAAATTACAACTAAGGAAGGCAAAACCACTGATAATGTTGTCTTTAAAGTTAATAAAGGTGTTTTTTACGATGTAGTTATTATTGATGCAGATACGAAAAAGCCTGTTCCTAACCTATATGTAAATATCCAGCAGGTTTCCAGGACCGGCGGCGGGCCAAGTTTCCTCCATACCCTTGCAACAGATAATGAAGGCCGTGCACGATTTAGAGTTCCGTCCGGAGAATTGCATTTTTTTGCAGGAGGTAATAATTACTCAAGAGTTCAGGAAGTTGTAAAAGTTGGGAATAAATCAGTTAAAAGACGAATCGAATTGCACCATAATCCTGTATATGCCGGCACTGTAAAAGACCAGTCCGGCAATGTAGTACCAAATGCAATAGTATCAATCTTGCCGCCAGGTTACGGATTTCGCGCTGATAATAATGGCAAGTTTAGTACAAGTTGGCAGATACTAAGTGAACAATGTTACTTTTTCGCACGAGATGAACAACGCAATATTGCTGGGGTAGCCGAAATTCCAGATGGAACCAGGCATATGGAAATTGAGCTCGAACCTGCACTTTCATTAGTTGGAAATGTCACGGACCCTAACGGCCGGCCTATTCCCGCCGCAAGAATCAGGCTCTATTGCCAACTCGCAGGATGGGCGGCATTTATAGGAGAAGAAATAATTACAGACAAAAACGGCCTATACGAAATACCGGCTGTTCCGAAGATAAAAAAAGGCCTGATACCTACCTTCCCGGGATTAAATAGAGAAGGTATATTTCGTATTTATATTACTGCTTCGGGTTATTCGACAATAAAACTTCAACAAATTAAAAATACTGTGATTGAAAATGCTGTTAATAATATAGCCCAAATGAATCCTTTTGTATTACAACCCTTGAATATGTCACTATCTGGGATAGTAGTTGATTCTGATGGTAAACCTGTACCAAATGAAATCGTTAGTATAATGCCCGGCGAACAGCCGCTTAAACTCTCCATCACTGATGAAGAAGGCCGCTTTTCATTCAATCGCTTAGCAAAAGGTTCCTTGAACCTCCAGGCCGGCTATGTGAATGATGGTAACTCAGGTTTACTTAGAGCTGAAGCCGGTGACAAGGACGTTAAAATTGTACTTGGCCAAACAGGTATAAATACAGCCCAAACTTCTCTGGTTGGAAAAACTTTGCCAGATTTATCTGCATTCAATGTCAGGCTCGAATCACAGGTTATTAGAAATAAAATGCTTCTCGTTTGCTTCTGGGATATTGAACAGCGTCCGAGCCGCAATGCAATTCTATCGTTAAACAAAAGAGCGAATGCTTTACTTGAAAAAGACCTGTACATGGTATTTATCAATACTGGAACTGTAGAAGAAAGGACATTTGTTTCCTGGCTCACAAGAAATGAAATTATCCCGCCGGTAGGAGTTAGCAGAACCAGTTTACCTGAACTTGGATATTCATGGGGAGTGCAATCACTTCCATGGCTGATTTTGACTGACAAAAATCATAAAGTAACCGCCGAAGGTTTTCCAATAGCTGACCTGGATGAGACATTAAAAAATTGAAATAAAGAATCTTATTCAATAATATCCTTCACAAATGAAAGCTTTATATCAACATATCTGTTGAGAACAAATCCATAAATTCATTTTACATAACATATTGCTCCATAAGAACATATGATTATTCCTAAAGATTATTCCGGTTTTTTCAAATTTTTTTGAATAATTATTAGTTCATAAACATCTTATTTTAGTATAAAGAACGAAAAATGAATATAATAGCGATATGGTGGAACAGGAATGTCAGTTAGTGAATTTTTATTGTTGAAACGATTCGCCGTAAATGGTGATGCCGAGGCATTCGCCGAAATTGTAAAACAGCACGCACCGCTGGTTTATGGCGTATGTCTTCGTATTCTTGCTGATAAAGATAGAGCTTCGGACGTTGTACAGGATACTTTTATACAATTGGTTAGCAATGCAGACACTATAAAAGGCTCACTGCCCAACTGGCTGCATCGTGTCGCTAAAAACAGGGCTTTCGAATTAATTCGTCAGGAATCTATAAGAAAAAAGCATGAGAAAACATACGTAGTAAATTCTGAAAAAAATCAATTACAGGAAAAGCTTATTATCTGGCAGGAAATATCTGGTTATATTGACGAGGAACTTGACAATCTTGACGACCAGATGCGAGAGGTTTTAATATTAAAATTTTTCGAAGGATTAACTACTACCGAAATATCAAAAAAGTGCAAAATATCCCAGCCGACAGTTTCACGAAGATTGGAATCAGGAGTTGGATTGCTGCGTCATAAATTAAAATCACGAGGCATTGTCATTCCGGCTACTGTGCTTGCCGCAATGCTAACTGAAAACATTGTAAAAGCCGCTCCCGTTCTGGTGATGAAGGAACTCGGTAAAATCGCAATAGCAGGTGGACATGCCGCTGCGGCCGCAACAGGCGCAAAAATCGGCTCATCTCTGACTGCCGGTGCACTTAAAACTAAAATCATAGCTATTTCAATATCAGCTATACTCATAGTCGGTTCAATTGTGATTTACAACTATAAGTCACGGCCAAAAGAACCAGGTAATGTTTATAACGCTATTCCGGTTGAACCAACCAATATCCAGCAAATAGAGAACTCCGAAGGAATAGAATTTGCAGCTTATAGCTTACCCCTCAACCCATGGGATATAAATTCTGTTACAACGAGTGACTCTTTAAACAAAGAAACAGATAGTCCGGTTGTGCTGGTTGCCCGTATCTATAACATCTCAGATTTGGCGATAACAGACGACTATGTAAAAAGTATTATTGCTCTAATCAAAGAAAAAATCGAACCGGATAGCTGGTATGAAACCAATAAAAAAGCTGGTGGAACTATTATAGCTTATAATTCTAAGCAGACTAAAAATCTTACAATACGACAGAGCCGCGAAGTTCACGAACAAATCGCAGAGTTGCTTAAATCTATAAATCTTTCATCCGGCCGGAATACAAATTCGCCTTCTGAAGATTTAACCGGGCAAATAAATTTAGAAGAAATCCTGATACGAAATGATTCTGATTTTTAAAAATAAGTTAGAACAAAATAAATAGAATCAGCTTTAATAAGCGTAGATAGATAAGGGGAAAAAATGGGAAATCTTAAAAAAATAATCATGTGTTTATGTTGTATAGAATTGCTTTTGGCCGTTTCTTCTTTAGCGGCCGCAATCTCTGGTAGAGATAATGTACCAAGCACGTGGGACTTGGTTCGTCAGGAAATGACTAAAAAAGCAGAGCCTAACGAACCTCTCGAATCTCCGGAGCCTGTCCAGCCAACTGAATCAGTCGAACCGGCAAAATCTGTAGAATCAGCAAAAGCACCAGTTGCTGCTGAAACAGTTGAAAGCCTGCTCGACAAGTACACTAAAACTGTGGCAAAATACAAAACATCTTACTTATCCAGAGCTGAAGATACATCAGAAGCAAATATGTCAATGCCAAGTTCTGGTTTTACAAAGGGAATATATAAACAAATTTATAAAGTTGAGCTTCGCAGCGATAGTAAAAATTATTTCAATCGTCGAAAGAATTGGGGAGATAATCCCCATGTACCATCAGGAAAAATTACAGAAAATGACATAGTATATAACATCTCTCTATGGACTGGAGAATTAAATTTCCAAACTACGAGCCATCCTGCAGTTACTAAACCAAAAGTCAGAATAAGACGTAAAGAAGACTTAGAAGAAACAGCTCTGAGAAATTTGCAAAACGGGATAACATGTAATGGACAGGTAGGCGGACCTATCAGGGGATTCTTTGATGGAAGTGATGTGACTATTGATAAAGAACTTAGGAATGCAGATACCATAACAGTTCGGCCCAAAAAAGAGAAAATCAAAGGATCAGACTGTTTTGTAATAGATGCAAAAGATAAAAGAAGTAAATTTACCATCTGGATTGATCCTGAACATGACTATAATATCGTTCAGGCAAAGATAAGAAGAAATTCAGCCGGTGATAGCAGTCAGTTGGATTTGAAAAATGTTGTCTTTAAAGAAATAGATGGTATTTGGGTACCAATTGAATGTGATTATAACATGAGCCACAAATATGATAGTGGTGAATATTTTTCGGAGGATCATCATCATAAAATAACAGAATATTTAATCAATCCTGACCACAAATCTTTGAAGTCATTTGATCCGAATAGCTTTGTTGAAAATGGCGCACCAGTTAATATTATAAATGCTTCGGGTGGTCAATATACATGGAAAGATGGAAAAGTCATTGATAGTTACGGCTATGAAGTAAATCTTTCAACTATGAAGCCACCGTCACTTGTGGGTAAGACTCTTCCAAGTATAGCGGAATTTGGCATTGATCTTAATCCAGATGTGTTTAAGAATAACAGGTTACTCATATGCTTTTTTGATTACTCACAGAGGCCGAGCAGAAATTGTGTGCTAAGTTTAAATGAAAAAGCAGAATCATTATTGGATAAAGACATATTTTTGATTTTCATTCAAGCCGAACCTGTAACCGAACAGACTTTGGCCGCATGGCTTACAAAAAATGAGATTGTGCCGCCTGTTGGTACAAGCAAAATTGACCTGCCCGCACTTGGTCATAGCTGGGGTGTAGAATCTCTTCCATGGCTGATTTTGACTGACAAGCAACATATAGTAACTTCAGAAGGTTTTTCAATAACTGCCCTGGATGAAAA
Organism: Sedimentisphaerales bacterium; assembly: GCA_016936075.1. GTDB lineage: Bacteria > Planctomycetota > Phycisphaerae > Sedimentisphaerales > Anaerobacaceae > JAFGPS01. The sequence continues at coordinate 38,636 of JAFGPS010000153.1, forward strand.
AATTGAGGATTGATATAAGTGCTATCACTTCAATTACATATAGAACTATGTCCTGCTACGGCAACGGCCTACGCCGTGATGAGTCATCCTGAGCACCGTACCTGATTTACAGGATGTATGCGAAAGAAACTAAATTTCTTAAAATAATGGGTGGCAGCCTCATCCTGTTTTTTTCAGGATGGGGATGATAAACTCATACCAAGCCATCCCCAAGCTGCGCTTGAGGCTGCCACCCGTTGAAAGTGTTACCCATGTAGTCGGTACGATATGTAACCTATGTTTCGGTTGACACACATGACAAAAAAATTCGGTCAGTTTGAGTTAATAAATTCCTTTTCCATAACATGTTATTCCAAAAGAAAACATGATGATATTTTAAACATTTTCCGGATTTTTTGCTTTTTATGAATAAAAACTGGTTTCGGTAACGCCTTATATTTGAGTAGAAAACAAATTACGAGTATAATAGCGTTATGGAGACTTGAAAAATGGCTGAAAGTGAATTTATTTTATTGAGACGTTTCTCCGGAAATGGTGATACCGAAGCGTTTACACAAATTGTAAAACAGCACGCCCCATTAGTCTATGGAGTATGCCTTCGTATTCTTGGGAACAAAGATAACGCGGCCGATGCCGTACAGGAAACTTTCCTGCAACTGGTTCGTGATGCCGCAGAAATTACCGACTCGCTTCCAAACTGGCTGCATCGTGTCGCAAAAAACAGGTCCATCGAATTGATTCGCCATGATTCATCAATAAAACAGCGTGAAAAACTCTATGCGGCTGATTCCGAGAAAAGAAATATACAAAAAGAAACAGTCACTTGGCGAAAAATATCATGCTGTATCGACGAGGAGCTTGATAAGCTCGATAACCTGACGCGCGAGGTTATTATCCTGCATTTCCTGGAAGGTCAGAA
>JAFGPS010000154.1 GCA_016936075.1 Sedimentisphaerales bacterium
CGGTGACATGCAGATGATTTGCGAAACATACCAGATGATGAAAGACGGTCTGGGTATGACAAACAGCGAAATGCACGATTGTTTCGCTAAGTGGAATGAAGGAGAGCTTAACTCATACCTTATTGAGATAACACGTGACATCCTCGGCTATAAAGACGAAGAAGAAAATGAAGTTATCGACCTTATCCTCGATACCGCAGGCCAAAAGGGGACAGGAAAATGGACCGCAATCGCCGCGTTAGACCAGGGACAGCCTTTAACACTTATCGGCGAAGCTGTGTTCGCTCGCTGTCTATCCGCACTTAAAGATGAACGAGTAAAAGCATCCAAAGCACTAAGAGGTCCAAAAGCTAAAATAAGAGGTGACAAGGAAAAATTTCTGAACGATTTACAGCAGGCACTTTACGCTTCAAAAATAATCAGCTATGCACAAGGCTATCAGCTTATGCGAGCAGCGGCGGCGGAATACAAATGGAAACTTAACTACGGCGGAATCGCACTTATGTGGCGAGGCGGCTGTATTATCCGTTCAGTCTTTTTAGGAAAAATCAAAGAAGCTTATACAAAGAAACCGAAACTGGACAATCTGCTTCTCGACCCGTTCTTCAAAAAAGCTATCAGAAAAGCTCAACCCTCTTGGCGTCGTGTTATTATGAACGCAGTCAAACTTGGTATCCCGATGCCAGCGATTACTTCGGCACTTGAATTCTATGACGGCTATCGTTCCGAACGTTTACCTGCGAACATGCTCCAGGCTCAACGAGATTATTTCGGCGCGCATACCTATGAGCGAGTTGATAAACCAAGAGGTGAATTTTTCCATACGAACTGGACAGGTCACGGCGGACAAACTGCCGCTTCGACATATATTGTTTAGAACAGGATTTTTCCTGTATAAGCATTCGCTATAATTTTGGATTAGTTTTAGCGATTGCGATTTTATGGCATAAGTGATTGAAACCATGCTGGTTTTTCCGGTTTATCAGGTGAAACCAGCATATCACGCCATGCTTCATCAGTAAGCCTGTCATCTAAAGGCTGTTTGAACTCGTAATATGACAATACAGGTCCTGCTGCCAGGTAAATCGAACCGTCAGGAGCAGTAAAGGCCGTAATAATCATATCAGCATAACCAACGCCTTCTTCTACTACTATACCATCGTCTTCGTTAAGGTTTGTATGAACATCAGCAACGAGTGTAGTTTTTGTTCCCTGCTCATCAACACCAAGTACAGCCGTTTCAAGAGTATCTGCAAATCCAGCAATAAAAGCATCATCATTCTCGGAAAGCTGCTGGTTTGTTAGTTCTTTATTGGCTATCTCAATCAAACGATTAAGAATACCCTCTAAACTTTCGAGCCTTGTTAAAGCTTCAGTTGATAGAGCATCCATGCCGCTCAATCCCTGTTTTGTCATCGTTGTCAGAGCTAATAACCTTCCATAGAATTCCGGTACAGGCTCAACGTACCCCGGTGGTATCAGTGATCCACCACCTCTGCCAGGCGTATAACTTTGTTTTGCATAAAGAATCGTATCATGCCGCAATTCGGTCCACGATGCCAGCGACGAGTTCAACTCTTTCCTCTGCCAGGCCTGTGTTCGCATAAAATTCGGATACCCTTCGTCAAATTCAGTTGTTAATGATTTTAGAGTATAAAGCCAACTCCAGTACAGATTACGATTCCAGTCGTTGACATCCATAGCATCGAATTCGACTTGTAATTTATCGAACTGTGCCCAGTAATTGTTATAATCCGTATCACCCTGATAAATCATTATCTCCAGAGCTTGTGACGAGCCTAAAAGAGCCATAACATCCAATCCACACGGGTAATCCCTGTAACCTTCAAAACAAGTAAAAGGTTTCGGATTAAGATCACCTGTATAAGCTAGTATATAGTCCGTGAAATATTACAGGATATTGAGTTTCTATGCCGATAATGAATTATATCGAAACATTATTATGGCATGGAGGCTATTATGCAAAAAAAGTATATTGTAGAATTGACAAGTGAAGAAAGAAACAGTCTTAAAGAAGTTATAAACTCTGGCAGGATGGCGGCACACAAGCGTAAGCATGCACAAATACTTCTTAAAGCAGACCAAGGCCCTCATGGGCCGGTTTGGTCAGATATAAAGATAGCAGAGGCTTTTGACTGCCACAGAACAACGATTGAAAATCTGAGAAAACGGTTAGTTGAGCATGGTCTTGATAAAGCAATGGAACACGGCAATCGCGGCTGCTATCGTGCCAGGAAGTTTGATGGTGTTGCAGAGGCACACTTAATAGCAACTGCATGTTCTTCTCCCCCTGATGGACATAATCGCTGGACGGTTAGATTATTGGCTGATGAAATGGTGTCATTAGGTATTGTTGATACGTGTGGCAAAAGTACGGTTCACAGTACGCTTAAAAAAATGAACTTAAGCCTCACTTAAACAAGTATTGGTGCATACCTCCTAAAGCCAATGCAGCTTTTGTTGCCGCGATGGAAGATGTTTTAGAATTGTATCTAAGGCCTCGTGACATTAAAAAGCCGTTAGTGTGCCTTGATGAGGCATCCAAACAAATGGTATCAGAAACTCGCCCGTCTGTACCAATGCGAAATGGACGATGCAAACGCGTTGATTCTGAATATCGTCGGTGTGGAACTGCAAGTGTTTTTATGATGAATGCACCATTGGAAGGCAAACGTCATGTCAGGGTTCGCCAGCATAGAACAAGGATTGACTTTGCTCAGGTAATAAGAGAACTGTGCGATGATTTATATCCGGAGGCAGAAAAGGTAGTCCTGATAATGGATAATCTTAACACGCATGATACAGCATCATTGTACGAAGCTTTTGAGCCTGCAGAAGCTCGCAGACTTGCGGAAAAACTTGAAATACATTATACGCCCAAGCATGGCAGTTGGCTGAATATGGCTGAGATTGAATTAAGCATTTTGTCTCGTCAGTGTATGAACAATTACTTTAAGAGCATTGAAGAACTTGCCAGAGCAATTGAATGTTGGCAGGATTTACGGAATAATAAAATAGTGGGCATTAATTGGCAATTTACAACTGCTGATGCCAGAGTTAAATTGAGAAAACTGTATCCAGTGATTTAGATAGGACGGAGTACTAGCACCTGGGGAAATACAAGATTTTGGAACATATACGAATCCGGAATAAAACGCTGCCCCATGAATCTCATGCCCTTTGTTTGTCCAAGAACTTCATTGAGAGATTCTTCTGTATAGGGTGGGAAGATAATTATTTGACCTGTGCCACCGTAAATTTTTGGCGAACGCATAAGAGCAAGCTCGACTTTTAATTCAAGAAAATCATTCACATCTTCAAGGTCTGTAGGTACAAAATCAATACTGAATATTTTATCCACTGCTTCGAGATATTCATAAGGCGTCAAATCGTCGGCCAGGCCAACATAGAAAGCAGTTACAGCATATAAACGATTCCAAACCTCACGACCTGTTCTCTGACCAACCTGAACAGTATAGATTGAATTGGCCAGAAGTACAGCCTGCATGGTTTGAATTTTCGCGTCATAGACACTGATGAGAGCACCCTCATTATCAGAACCTTTCAACATGAACGATATTCTTCCGTACCACATCAAAGTTTTAAAATATCGTTTTAACTGCTCGCTGCGAGTGTAATGACCTCTTGGAACATATTGTGAGTAATCTTCTTTATATATGAAAATATCACTATTATCAAATCCTTCGTGAGCATCGATTTTAGACAATTCATTAATGACAAGGTCGCTAACAAGTTCCAGAATCTGAAAATTCGGATCAATCAGCTTTTGTGCTACAGAAAGATACGCAATATTACGCTTGGAAGCCTCCTTTAAATCACCAGAATAAATATCATAACAGAAAAGAGCATCGGCCAGCAAAGCACTTGTCAAATCGTTGATATCTGCACAGAACTCCCGCTCTTCGATATCCTTTAATGTTTCATCGAATTGAATATGATAAAGATGCAAAAGCGTATCTGCGGTAAGAAATAAGGGTATATTCTTATCCTTTAAATATTTGTAGGGCTTTACCATATCTTCGCAATAAGAGCCTGATAATCCACAATCATGTTCAATTACTGCAAATCCGTTCTGCTCTATTAATGAGGTCGTATTTAACGGAGCAGATAGATTAGATAGCATTCTTATGTTCTCTATCTGACCAAAATCGAGTGGCAGGCTATATCCGGGTGCATTCGGCTCTATCTCGCTGATATAGGGCGCATAATAACTATTTAATGCCGGTTTGTCATTTGGATCGACCGTGGATAAAACAAGAGAAGATGTGATTTGCACTGGAATAATATTTCCCGACACAGAAGCGGCAAATAAAGTCAAAATTGATATGAATACGATTCCCTTTTCCATTTCTACATTCTCCAAAAATCTTCAATATTTCGCGCTGCTCAATTCAATGTATACAATAGAATCTAAAAAATCAAATAAAATAAAATATATTTTGGTTCTCACTTAGGATGAAAAACTATTGACAACAACCTTATGGAATTGATAAACTACCGCAGCTTTAAACATAAGCGCCCGTAGCTCAGCTGGATAGAGCAACGGATTTCTAATCCGTAGGTCAGAGGTCCGAATCCTCTCGGGCGTGTTTATTTTTGAGCAGATATCAAACAAGGATATCTGCTCTTTTTTATAGCTAATTGTTCATTTTTTCAGCCACTGGTCGATAGCAGCGGCAGCTAAACGCCCCGTATTAATGGCGTGTACAACCAATGAGGGACCGGAAATAGTATCGCCTGCCGCAAATACCTGAGGATTGCTGGTCTGGTAATTTAAAGTAGATATATTCCCGCGGGCATCAAGTTTTAATTCCATATCTTTGACAAGGCCTTCATGTGCTACGTGAACGAAACCAGTCGCAAGGATAACAAGGTCAACATCAATTGAAAAATCTGTATTGGGAATTTCTTTTATTTGCCACTCATTACCTTTTTTGTACCATTCGACCTCACAGGCGTTAAGTTTTTCAGCGACTACGCCCGCCCCGCCGGTGAAAGATTTAGTACTGATGGACCATCGTCTTTCGCAACCTTCTTCATGTGAGGAAGATGTTCGCATAACTCGCGGCCACATCGGCCATGGAGTATCCTCAGGTCTTGATTCTGGCGGCTTTGGGAGAATCTCAAACTGATATATTTTTTTCGCTCCCTGACGCCGAGCGGTTCCAACGCAGTCACTTCCAGTATCGCCGCCGCCAATTACCGCAACGACTTTGTCTTTCGCCATTGAGTATTTGGTTTCATCAAAAGGCTCAGAAGCGTTTACTTTGTTTTGGGCAGTGAGGTATTCCATGGCGAAAATGATATTTTCATAACCTCTTCCGGGTATATTCAGGTCTCGCGGCTGGCCTGCGCCCATTGTAAGGCAAATGCAATCGAACATTTTCTTCAGGTAATGAGCGGACAAATCTTCGCCGGCAATCACACCAGTCTGGAATTGCACTCCTTCAGCACGAAGCTGGTCGAGTCTTCTGTCTATAACACTCTTCTCGAGTTTGAAATCCGGTACGCCGTAACGCATTAAACCACCAATGCTATCATCTTTTTCAAATACAACTACATTATGTCCCGCGCGAGCTAATTGCTGTGCCGCGGCCAGACCTGCCGGACCTGAACCAATAACGGCTATGCGTTTACCTGTCTTTTTCTCAGCAATCTGCGGCTTAATCCAGCCTTTTTCAAAACCGCGTTCTACAATTTGATATTCAATATGCCTGATAAGAACGGGATCGTCACTAATTCCAAGAGTACACGCCGTCTCGCAAGGAGCGGGACAAAGGCGTCCGGTTATTTCAGGAAAATTATTCGTAGAATGAAGTAATTTACAGGCCTGTTCCCAGCGGTCTTTATATATAAGCTCATTGAAATCAGGAATGAAATTTTGCAATGGACATCCAGTGCCATGACAGAATGGTATGCCGCAATCCATGCATCTTTTTGCCTGCTGATGAATCTGGTCCGGAGTTAAAGGGAGATTCAACTCATTAAAATCAAGTACTCTTTCTTCGATGGGTCTGTACCCAACATTTTGACGTTTATATGTAAGAAAAGCTTTAGGTTCAGCCATTAGAAAACCTCCTCAGTTGCGGGTGTTGTTTCTGTGTCACGCTGTTCTGCGGCACGCATTTTTTCCAGCGCTTTTCGATAATCTATCGGTACAACTTTTACAAATTTCCCAGCCATGTTATTCCATGAATCCAGAATATGTTTCGCACGTTTGCTCCCGGTCCATTTGTAATGACGCTCGATAAGGTCTTTCAGAATTTTCTTGTCATTTTCCTGCCAGACACTTTCAAGCTCGACCATATCGAGATTGCACAAAGTATCGAACAATTGCATTTCATCGAGAACATATGCGATACCACCACTCATACCTGCACCAAAATTGCAGCCAGTCTGCCCAAGAACAACAACTGTACCACCTGTCATATACTCGCAGCCATGGTCACCAAGTCCCTCGACTACAGCAACCGCCCCACTATTGCGAACCGCAAATCTTTCACCTGCTATTCCGTTTATGAAGATTTCTCCGGATGTTGCACCATATAAAAGTGTATTACCCGCGATAATATTTTTATGAGCCGTAAAAGTAGATTTTTCCGGTGTTTTGACAACAATTCTACCACCGGAAAGACTCTTGCCAAGATAATCGTTGCTATCGCCAATTAATGTAAGTGTCACCCCCTGAACAAGGAAAGCGCCAAAACTCTGACCGGCAGAGCCATTAAAAGTAATATCAATAGTTCCGTCTGGCAAACTTTCCTGTCCGTATTTTTTCACAATACGATTACTTAAAATTGCGCCAACCGTTCTATTCGTATTTCGTATCGGCATTTCAAGACTAACTTTCTTTTTATTTTCAATTGCAGATTTAACTTTCTCCAAAATCTGCCAATCAATATGGTCGTTGATTTTCACCACCTGCTGCGATGTAAGGTGTATTTCATTTGTATCTGAATAAATCGGCTTAGTGAAAATTGCGGAAAGGTCGACACCTTTACTTTTCCAGTTATCAATTGCTTTATCTGAATTAAGATATTCGACTCGTCCTACCATATCTTCGACTTTTCTAAAGCCGAGTTGTGCCATAATCTGTCTGAGTTCTTCTGCGACAAAAAACATGAATCTTTGTATATATTCAGGTTTGCCTTTGAAGCGAGCCCTAAGTTCCGGGTCCTGTGTTGCGATTCCGAAGGCACATGCACCTTCGTGACATTTTCTAAGCAGAGTACACCCAAGCGTCACCAATACTGATGTTCCAAATCCGAATTGCTCTGCTCCGAGTAAAGCGGCTATTGCGATATCGCGCCCTGTTTTTAACTGGCCGTCAGTTTGAACTCTTATACGGTTACGCAAGCCGTTCAATACAAGTACCTGTTGTGTCTCCGCCAGACCGAGTTCCCATGGACATCCTGCATGTTTGATTGACGAAAGCGGGCTTGCGCCTGTTCCACCATCATGGCCGCTTATGAGAACTTCATCTGCGTTACCTTTTGCGACACCGGCGGCGATAGTTCCGACTCCAACTTCCGAGACAAGTTTGACTGAGACTTTCACACCCGGATTACTGCATTTCAAATCGTATATTAATTGAGCCAAATCTTCGATAGAGTAAATATCATGATGCGGCGGCGGAGAAATCAATGTCACTCCCTGAGTCGAATACCTGAGCTTCGCAATTTCATCAGTAACTTTATGCCCCGGAAGCTGGCCGCCTTCGCCGGGTTTTGCACCCTGTGCGATTTTAATCTGAAGTTCTTTTGCATGGGCAAGGTAATTTGCGGTAACACCAAATCTTCCGCTGGCAATCTGCTTGATAGCACAGTTTTTAGAATCGCCATTCGGTTCGGGAATATAACGTTTCGGGTCTTCGCCGCCTTCGCCGGTATTGCTCATGCCGCCGATTCTGTTCATCGCTATAGCCATACACTCATGAGCTTCTTTGCTTATCGAACCATGGCTCATAGCGCCGGTACAAAATCTTTTTACTATTTCTGATGCAGGTTCGACTTCCTCTATAGGAATTGCGTTACCGGGAACAAATTCGAATAGGCCGCGAAGCGTGCATAAATGCTTCGACTGGTCGTTTATTTCCTTGGCATATTCTTCATATGCTTTTGCATCTTCATTTTTGACAGCATGCTGTAATTTTGCGACTGTTGTAGGGTTCCAGAGATGATATTCACCTGTACGCCTGTAATGATAATCTCCACCAAAATCAAGATCAAGTACACCTTCCGAGTGCTGCTCGAAAGCAGATTTCTGACGTGCTATTACTTCAGTGGCGATTTCTTTAAGCCCGATACCTTCTATGCGTGAGCTTGTTCCTGTAAAGTACTCATTAATTAAATCGTGATTGAGCCCGATTGCTTCAAAAAGCTGCGCTCCGGCATAACTACGCAATGTGGATATTCCCATCTTGCTCATAGTCTTGAGGATACCCTTTTTAATCGCGGCGATATAATTATCTGCAATCTGAATTGTTTCAAGATTTACAGGTACCTCTTCTATATTTTGAAGCTCATCAAGTGACTCAAAAGCAATATAAGGATTTATTGCATTTGCTCCGTAGCCGCATAAAAGGCAAAAGTGCATAACTTCTCTTGGCTCACCGCTTTCTACGATAAGTCCTGCTTCACCTCGAAGGCCGCGTTTAAGCAAACCATGATGAACCGCTGCGGTTGCCAAAAGAGACGGAATAGGCGCTTGTATAGGATTAGTTCCTTTATCACTAATTATTATAAGCGAAGCACCATTTTTTACAGCCTGCTCTGCACTATCTATTAATAATTTCAATCCCTGTTTTAGACTTTCGGCCGGGTCCGGTACATCTGTATCGAAAAGAGCAGAAATTGTTTCCACCTTAAAATCGGATCTGCTTACCGAACGTAAACGCTCAATATCTTCGTTGGCTAAAATCGGATGCGGCAACTTAAGCTGCCTGCAATGTTCAGGTGTTTCTCCTAACAAATTTCTTCTTTTGCCTGTAAAAGTCATAAGGCTCATTACAAGCCCTTCGCGAAGCGGATCAACTGGAGGATTAGTAACCTGCGCAAACAATTGTTTGAAATAATTGAATAATAGCTTTGGTCTGTCCGACAAGACCGCTAAAGGTGTATCATTTCCCATCGAACCAACTGGCTCCTGGCCGTTAATTGCCATCGGCGCCAAAACCATTTTCAACTCTTCGCGTGTATAGCCGAAAACCTTCATTCTCTGTGCGATTGTTTTGGGCTCGCTTTTAACAAGATTTGGCGCGTCAAATAAACCGCGAAGTTCAATACGATTTTCATGAAGCCATCTTCGATAAGGTTTTTGCCTTACAATTTTACCTTTTATTTCATTGTCAGAAACTTCACGTTTTTGTGTCGTATCAACAAGAAACATATGACCTGGTCTCAAGCGGCCTTTTTTACGAATCTTCTCAGGAGGAAATTCGACTACACCTGCTTCACTTGCAATAATAGCAAGACCATCATTAGTGACAAGATACCTGCATGGCCTTAAACCATTTCTATCAAGAGTACCTCCAAGAATATTTCCATCTGTAAATACCATAGCGGCCGGACCGTCCCATGGTTCCATTATCGATGCATGGTATTCGTAAAAAGCACGTTTATCTGTACTGATATGATATTTTGCTCCGAAAGCTTCGGGAACCATCATCATCATTGAATGAGGCATACTTCGACCTGCTCGTACAAGTAACTCAAGAGCACTATCGAAACATGCCGAATCGCTCATTTCAGGTTTCAGTATCGGGAAAATATCTTTAAGGTCATCTTTGAAAATGTCACTGACCATAATATTTTCGCGTGCTTTCATCCAGTTGCGGTTGCCGCTGAGTGTATTGATTTCTCCATTATGAGCGATACATCTAAACGGCTGCGCAAGCTGCCAGTTCGGGAAAGTATTCGTACTGTAACGCTGATGAACTATTGCCAAAGCCGAAGTAAGGCGATCATCAGCAAGGTCGGGATAATAATCGAACAATTGCCAGGCCATGAACATTCCCTTGTAGCAAATTGTTCTGCATGATAGAGAAACAATATAAAAGTCTTCAGCTTCTTCGCCAAATTTACCCCTAACTAAATTTTCAGCTCTTCCACGAGCGAGATATAGCTTTCTCTCAAGTTCTTCATCTTTAATACCGGCCCCATCCACAAAAATTTGTCTTATTGAAGGCTCCGCTTCCAGAGCAAGCTTTCCAAGACATTCGCGGGAAAAGGGAACTTCACGCCAACCTAAAACTTTCATACCGTAATGTTTGATTGAAGCTTCGAGTATTTCGTCACACTTGTTCCTAAGTTCATTATTTTTTGATCCAAAAACCATTCCTACGCCATATTGTGTTTCAGGAGGGATTTGGAATCCGAGTTTTTCTGTTTCTGTGTGTAAGAAATCATGAGGAATTTGGAAAAGAATGCCAGCTCCATCTCCGGTAATTTCATCAGCACCAGCGGCTCCACGATGATGAAGATTTAGAAGTATCTGCTTACTGTATTCAATGATTGCATGTTCTTTTTTACCTGAAATATTGACAACTGCTCCAATACCGCAGGCGTCATGCTCATTCTGTATATTATATAGACCGTAGTTTTTCAATTTTGTTTCCATAAATTCGTTTATTAATACTTTTTTGTCGTACTGAGTTAATATGAAGCATCCGGATCACAATAACCAGATTCTTAGCTTCACTCAGAATGACTTTATATTATACGATGGTTACGCCATAATTATCAAGGCGTTATTGTAATAACTGTCATAAGCTCTGGTTATAATAGCCAAAAAACCCATAATAATAACTATTTAATAGTATTAAAACATTATTTGAATATAATTTTAAAAAGGCTAAGGCCTGCAGAGGAAACAATTCTTCGTAAAGAACTGTTTCTTGCAAGCCTCAACCATTATCCAGAGCTTATTATATGTATCCGCCTCAGGCGGACAGAAAATATTCTAAACTTATAAATTCACACTCCTAATTTTATTTTTTATTTTCCAAAAAGCATCTCAGCATATGTTGGCAAAGGCCACAATTCGGCATCTGTAATCTTTTCCAACTCGTCTGCTGTGATACGCAAGGCATTCATCGCTGGGATTATATTATCCTTTGAGAATCGAGCCAATTTAATAGTACCGGATACCTTACCAGCATCACTCACTTCTTTTTCGAGATTTGCAATATCATCTTTGAGTACAGCAATTAAATTACATACCTTTTCAAGGAGTTCTTTTTGAGAATCGGCGTCAAGACCTGCTGAGGTTATTGCGTTAACAGAACCTGCCAAAACGGAAGAATATTTAACACAAGCAGGAAGTATCTGTCGTTTCGCCATAGAAAGCATAGTCATAGCTTCGATATTAATTGACTTGGCGTAATTCTCAAACAGAATATCTGCTCTTGCATGCAGTTCTTCTTTTGTTAAAACTCCATATTTCTTGAACAAGGCAACATTTTCCTTATCCATAATAGTCTCAAGAGATGCTACAGTTGAACGAATATTCGGAAGTCCTCTTTTTTCTGCTTCTTCAACCCACTCATCAGTGTAGTTATCACCATTATAAAGAACCTTTTTATGATCGTTTGCAATCTGCTTCAAAATGCTTTGAGCTTTAACTGGAACATTTCCAGCTTTTTCTAACTCATCAGCGATTTCACAAAGAACATCTGTAACTATTGTATTCAAAACAAACATTGGCCCGGATGTTGATTGAGTTGAGCCAACCATTCTAAATTCAAATTTGTTGCCAGTAAACGCAAACGGCGAAGTTCTGTTTCTATCTGTATTATCTTTCGGTAGTGGCGGAAGTGTTGATACACCAAGCTTCAAATCTCCACCTTTCTTTGAAGTTTTTGCTTTACCTGTAGCTAATTGCTCAAAGATATCAGTGAGCTGGTCACCGAGAAATATAGAAACAATAGCCGGAGGTGCTTCATTAGCACCAAGACGATGTTCATTTCCAACATTTGCTACACTTGCGCGAAGGATTTTTGCATATTTATCCACTGCTTTAACTACCGCACAAAGTATAACAAGAAATACCATATTCTCATGCGGTGTAGTGCCTGGATCCAGAAGGTTAATACCATCGTCGGTTATCATGCTCCAGTTATTGTGCTTACCTGAGCCATTAACACCAGCAAATGGTTTCTCATGAAGAAGGCATACAAAGTTATGTCTCAGAGCAACTTTTCTCATGGTTTCCATCGCTAACTGATTGTGGTCAGTTGCTACATTGACTGTCGCAAAAACAGGTGCCAGTTCATATTGAGCAGGTGAAACTTCATTATGTTGTGTCTTGGCTGAAACTCCCATTTTCCACAATTCAACATTAAGCTCGTGCATAAACGAAGCTACTCTTTCATGAATTGCTCCGAAATAATGATCTTCCATTTCCTGTCCTCTTGGTGAAGGTGCACCAAAAAGAGTTCTTCCTGCCAGAATAAGGTCGAGTCTTTTATTATAATATGATTTATCGATAAGGAAATATTCCTGTTCCGGTCCGAGAGTTGCCGTAACACGTTTGGAAGAAGTGTTTCCCAAAGCTTTAAGAACACGCATCGCCTGAGTATTCAATGCATCCATAGAACGAAGCAACGGTGTTTTCTTGTCCAGTGCATGGCCAACATAAGAACAAAAAGCACTCGGGATGAACAGGCTTACGTTTTCGCCGTCCTTCTTAATGAAAACAGGTGATGTACAATCCCATGCAGTATAGCCTCGTGCTTCAAATGTAGCTCTTAAACCTCCGGAAGGAAAAGATGACGCATCAGGTTCACCCTGATAGAGTTCCTTGCCGCTGAACTCCATAATTGTCGTGCCTTGAGAAGTTGGCGAAATAAAAGAATCATGTTTTTCAGCAGTTGAACCAGTCATCGGCTGGAACCAGTGACAATAATGTGTTGCCCCTTTTTCAATTGCCCAGTCTTTCATTGCATTGGCAATAACATTTGCAATAGATGGATCAAGCGTTTCATTATTTTCTAATGATTTCTTTAAGGATTTATATACGTCCTTGGGAAGACGCTCGTGCATTACTCTGTCATTAAAAACATTTGAACCAAATACGTTTGGAACAGATTCACATGAATTACTCATTTTTTTACTACTCCTAAAATAGCTCCAGATAATTATTTTTCATACACGTAATATTTTATATGTCTTTTTACTTATTACCAGTTTCATTATTTTTCAGCTTAAATACTGTTTATTGAATCTGTTTAGAATTCATAAACAAAGATTATCATTTTGTATTTTGCAATTCCTGTGCCACAAATATAATATTTACAAAATAATACGTATCTATAGAATATACAAGGAGTTATAAACAATAACCAATTTGTAACATTGCCTTGTCTTACTACATTATTGTTGTATCGCCGCAATTTGCGACATATTCGTACCATCTTTCTTATTGAACACTAAAGAACTTTTATGCTTCTTTTTTCTTATCCAATCGCAATTGTACCGGTTTCTCCCGTACGAATCCTCACACATTCATCTAAATCTACAACGAATATTTTACCATCACCAATGTTACCTGATTTTGCACCACATACAATAGCGTCTATAGCAGCTTTAACATATTCATCATTTACAGCAATTTCTACCTTTACTTTCCTGAGCAAATTACCGGGCTCTTTATGACTTCTATATACTTCAGCCACTCCTTGCTGCCTGCCTCTGCCAATAACATTCGTTACTGTTACTAGATGAATTTCTTTTTCTTCCAATTTCTCTAACACTTCATCGAGACGATCAGGTTGAATTATTCCAATTATGTATTTCATATTTTCTTCCTATGCTAACTAATTACTGTATAAGCCCCTTCTCGATGCTGCGTCAAGTCAAGACCAATCCTTTCTTCGTGTTCACTTACCCTGAGTTTCATTACAAGGTCAATAAACTTAAGAAGAATACCACCTCCTACGAAGGAAAATACCGCTACAATAAGAACCATTTTTATTTGTATCCATAGCTGCATTGGATTGCCATGTAATAAGCCATTAGCTCCACCAGGATTAACTTCTGTAGTTGCCCATATCCCCGCAGCTATAGTACCCCAGATACCACCAATTCCATGAACTCCGAAGGCATCCAGCGTATCATCATAATTAAATCTCGTTTTCAAATATGTCACAACAAGCCATGGGAAAATACCAGCGCCTATTCCAATCCAGATTGCTCCGGCTGGTGTAATAAATCCTGAAGCAGGTGTAACAGCCGCAAGACCGGCAATCGCTCCGGTTATCATTCCTAACGTAGTAGGTTTCTTAAATTTAAGCCAATCAAGAATACACCAGACTGTACCTGCTGCCGCTCCGGCTATATGAGTAGCGGTAAATGCACTGCTCGCTATAGCTCCAGCCGAAAGAGCACTTCCGGCATTAAAGCCAAACCATCCAAACCACAAAAGACCGGCACCTAAAACCGCAAAAGGAAGATTATGCGGCGGCGAAACGTTATTTGGAAAACCCTGACGTTTACCAAGAATAAGTGCCGCAGCCAAAGACGTCATTCCTGCACTAATATGAACTACTGCGCCCCCGGCAAAATCCAATGCACCTGCATTTTTAAGAAAACCTCCCGCCCCCCATATCCAGTGACATATCGGATCATATATAAACGTTGCCCATAATAATGAAAACACACAGAACGAAGAGAATTTCATGCGCTCTGCAAATGCACCTATTACCAAAGCTGGAGTGATAATTGCAAACATCATCTGGAACATCATAAATAATTGATGAGGTATCGTAGAAGCGTATTCAGGATTTGGCTCCAGACCTACGCCTCTTAATCCAAGCCATTCAAGCCCTCCGATTATCGAACCGTGGTCTGGGCCGAACGATAAACTATAGCCTACTAATACCCATTGCAAACTTATGATACACATAATCATAAGACATTGCATGAGAATAGAAAGCATATTTTTACGACGTACAAGTCCGCCATAGAAAAATGCAAGACCAGGTGTCATTAGCAATACAAGCGCAGCGCTAATAAGAATCCAGCAAGTGTCACCTGTATCTATTGTATTCTGAGATGTTTGTACAACCTGCTCCATTGAAGAAGCACTAATTCTGTCTGCGAACAATATAGCTACAAACAGAATCAATAGGCGCAATAGCACTCTATTAGATCCTTTTACTGTTATCACTTCAGTGTCTCCCGACTTTACGGACCAATTTACTATTATAAACACTTAATTATTCTAAAAATTTACAACAGAATAAAATTATAAACAGCTTTCGCTTGCAATTAGTGTGCCAAAAATATTTTATTATGGCATCTAATTGATACATAAGAAGTTACGGTGTTTTATGTATTAGTGCATAGACTGATTAAATCATACATATATGTTGTTTTAAAATAAAAACAACATATATGTATCAAAATACTACCAGGCCCGGTATAACAATCCGGGCCCGGTACAGGCCCTTTTCAGGACACTGAAGTGATAACTAATAGAGTCTAAATATTAAAAATTCTATAAAGCAATTTTCCTAACCAATAGCTTCGTGACCACGCTCGCCGGTACGAATCCTTACACATTCCGGCAAGTCCAGTATAAAGATTTTACCGTCTCCAATTTGACCTGAACGAGCACCTTCTACAATTGCTTCAATAGTGTGTTCGACAAAATCATCATTTACCGCAATTTCAAGTCTAATCTTCTTTAAGAGATTAACTTCAATTGGCACGCCGCGATACGATTCGTGATATCCTTTTTGCTGTCCGCAACCGAGTGAGTTTGTGACAGACATCTTATAGACATTTTCTTTATAAAGAGCTTGTTTGACATCACTCAATTTATGCGGTTGGATGTAAGCTATAATAAGTTTCATATTAATATCTCCTTTTCATAGAGCTTGTTCAAAAGTTACTCAGTAGTGAAAATCTGGAATCCTGCATACGCTTCGTTTCCATGCTCACCAATATCAAGTCCTCTTAATTCTTCTTCACGAGAAACTCTTATACCCATTGTTACCTTAAGAAGCATCCAGAATCCAAGTGATACCAGGAAAACAAATGCTCCAACAGACAATACACCTGTTAATTGTGCACCCAGAAGCTTAAATCCGCCGCCGAAGAATAATCCATTTCCAGTGTCAGCACATATTTTCTCCTGAGCAAAAAGACCTACACATAATGTTCCAAAAATACCGTTCATTAAGTGTACAGACAAAGCTCCAACGGGATCATCAAGATGCAGCCTGTCAAACATCATTACAGAAAGAACAACTATAGTACCTGCAATTAATCCAATTACTAAAGAACTTCCAATGCCTACAAATGCACATGGTGCGGTTATTGCAACCAAACCTGCAAGACATCCATTAAGTGTCATTCCCAAATCAGGTTTACCCATTAAAAGCCATGACATAAATGTAGCACTCATGATTCCAGCCGCCGCTGCTATGTTAGTTGTTACTGCAACATGAGAAATTGCAACCGGATCCGCAGCCATAGTCGAACCTGGATTAAAACCGAACCAACCGAACCAGAGAACAAATGCTCCAATAGTTGCCAGCGAGAGGTTATGTCCTGGAATAGCTTTTATATGGCCGTTTTCGTATCTTCCGATACGCGGCCCTAAAACAATTACACCAGCCAAAGCCGCCCAACCGCCAATACTATGAACTACAGTTGAGCCCGCAAAGTCAAACATTCCAAGATTGGAAAGCCAGCCGCCGCCCCAAATCCAATGACCTACTATTGGATAAATGAACATTGCCATTATAAATGTAAATATAATAAAAGAAATATATTTAATTCTTTCAGCGACCGCACCAGAAACAATAGTTGCTGCTGTACCGCAAAATACTAACTGGAAGAAAAATTTTGCTTCTAAAGGTACTCCAGTCCATGAAATAGCGGAATAAACTCCCTGGTAAGCATCACCTACTGCGGGCGAGTTATCTGCACCACTTAAGAAAAACAATCCTTTGAGACCGACAAATCCTGTACCATCACCAAACATTAGGCCCCATCCAATAACAAGGAATCCTATTGACGAAGCTGCGAATACTATAAAATTCTTCGACAAAATATTGACGCAGTTTTTTGCTCGTGCGAATCCGGATTCAACTGCCCCGAATCCTAAATTCATAAAAAAGACCAAAAAACCAGCTATCAATACCCACATGGTATCCATTACAACTTGATTTTCCATAATTAAGAACCTTTCATAATCAAGATTTTTCTAAATTCTTTACCTACTTAAAATAAAACAATAGTTAATCTCTTTGTTAAGTTTTCGGACAAACAAAATTTGTTTGCATGATTGCGCAGGATATGTGATTGATGATTTTAAAATATAATGATAAGCAGACGAACAAATCAAGAATAAGATTTTTAGTCTTTGAATAATATGAATAATATGTTCTTCTATCAATCACTTCTGCATCTTCCTGCATCTATACCAGTTTTTTTATTCTCACCTGAAATGCTTAGTATCAAAACTTCAGGATTTACCTATCACAATACGCAATAGCTGTGCCAAAGAATAAAATGTATTTATATTTAAGTATAAGTCTTTATTCATTAATTACTTAAAGTCGTTATACAGGTTTCCAAAAAGAGCTTATATAACTACATATTTGTACCTGCTTAGCAATACAATACATATTTGTAGTATATTTTTAATTTCATATTAAATTGCTATAATAAAAAACCGGATTCGATAAACTGGCCGAATCCGGTATCGGTCCCAACAGGGACACAGAAGTGATAGCATTAGTAGCCTGGCAACTACTTACAATTTGATACACATCATTTTTAGCCTATAGCATCGCCTCCCTTCTCCCCTGTTCTTATTCTTATACATTCGTGTAAATCCATTACGAATATTTTTCCGTCACCAATCTGGCCTGTTTTTGCTCCTTCAACAATAGCCTTAATTGTCTGTTCAACAAAATCTTCGTTTACTGCAATCTCAAGGCGTATCTTCTTCAAAAGATTCACTTCCAAACCTACACCTCTGTATGATTCGTGGTAACCTTTCTGCTGGCCGCAACCGAGAGAATTAGTTACTGATAACTTGTACACTTTTGCTTGATACAAAGCTTGCTTCACATCTTTTAGTTTATGTGGCTGAATATATGCAATTATTAGTTTCATTTTTTGTTTCCTTTTATCATTTAAGTAACATTATTCAGTTGTAAATACCTGGAAACCGGAGTAAGCCTCGTTTCCATGTTCACCAATATCGAGACCTTTGAGCTCTTCCTCGGCTGTTACACGCAAACCTACAGTCTTACTGAGAATAAAAAACAGTGCAAGTCCCAGTCCGAATGCCCATATAAATGCGCTTCCTGCTCCGACTATCTGAATACCTAACTGTTTGAAGCCACCGCCGTAGAACAGGCCGCCGTCTAAACCAAACAAACCAAAAGATAAAGTTCCCCATAAACCATTTACACCGTGAACACTAACTGCACCAACCGGATCATCGATTTTCAAAACATAATCGAAGAACAATACACTTAATACTACCAGTACACCAGCGATACTTCCGATACATATTGCTCCGAATGGTGATACACCGTCACAAGGAGCTGTAATTGCAACAAGCCCCGCAAGTGCACCGTTTAGAGTCATTGAAATATCAGGCTTCTTAATAATGCTCCATGATGTAATTAACGCAAGTACAGCTCCAGCCGCTGCTGCTAAATTGGTTGTTACTGCGATATATCCTATCGAACCGTTTCCTGTAGTTGTACTACCAGGGTTAAATCCAAACCATCCGAACCACAGAATGAATACACCAAGAGCCGCAAGAGGAAGGTTATGACCGAGGATGGCACGAGGCTTTCCGTCTGGTCCATATTTTCCAATTCTCGGACCCAGAACTATAGCTCCGGCAAGAGCCAACCAACCACCGATGGAATGTACTACTGTCGAACCTGCAAAATCATGGAAACCCCTTACAGCCAACCAACTGTTATTATCGGCATTAAGCAGATTACCCCATGCCCACTGACCGAATATCGGGTAAATAAATATTGAAATTGCGGCACTATAAACCAGATACGAGACAAATTTTGTACGTTCGGCCATAGCACCTGATACAATCGTTGCGGCGGTTGCGGCAAAAACTGTCTGGAAAATCAGAAACGTCCAGTCCCAACTTTCGCCAGGTTCAATACCGCTCAGGCAGAATAAACTCGTTCCGAATAAACCGTTTGTGCAAGTACCGAACATAAGCCCGAAACCTATCACGAAAAATGCCAGGGTTCCAACTGAAAAATCCATAAGGTTCTTCATCAGAATGTTTACAGAGTTCTTCGCCCTGGTAAAACCTGTCTCGACCATCGCAAATCCGGCTTGCATAAAAAAGACCAGGAATGCCGCAACGCAGGTCCAGACAATATTTATATTCGATTGAAGTTCATCCTTTGCCGCGTCAATACTTGCCTGTACATCTGAACCTTCTGCGGCCATTACAGGTCTTGAAAAAAATATCGCCGTCAAACATACTATAAAAATCAGTAAACTTATTTTTTTTCTGTTCATAATTTCAAACCTCACTTCTTAAAAACCTTTTGAGAGACCGATTCCAACAAAGAATTCGCTATTGTCTGTATTGTACATATTAGTATTTTTGATATCACTGTTTACCAAGGATACATAATTGATGCTGGGTGTTATACACCAGCCGTTTAGGTCTATGGGAAAAGACGCTGATAATGCAAGATCATTGGCTTTGCTTTTGTTTACACCCCAGTAATAATCGTTATACGAGTTATCACCCCAGCCGAAACTTGCACCCAAATCAACTGAAACTGAAGAATCCTCTCCAATCTCAAATAGCTCAAAACTTTGGCCTATACCGGCAGAGATATATAATCCATCTGCTTCGTCTATATCATGATTAAAAGTTATTGAAGGATTCAATGGTACATCCAAACTCAATCCCCAGTACGCTTCAGCAGTTCTCGGAATTGTAGTTCCAGGAAAATCATAATATATAAGACCGACTGAAAAACCAAGAATGTCAATCCCAGGGACACTTGCCGAATAATCAACATACTCGTCAACTTCTGTGAATTCGCCACTATTTCCAGTGAAACTTGTTGTTTCCATGCTACCCCATATTCCAAACGTTAAACCTCCATAAGTAGCACTCATACCCGGCTGAAATACAGGATCATCATCCAGATTTTGACCTCGCCATACATACTTACCATTATAATCGGCTGTAATCTCGACATCCACACCATCCAATGCATATGCACTTGTACTTAAAACTAAAAAGCACATTTCAACACTCAACTTACTAATTCTGTTCACACTGTTCATTGCACATTACCTTTCAAAAAATTTATAAAGTTATTAGTATCTATTATGCTTAGTAAATATGCAATTGGTGTGCCAAACTCATAATATTAACATAAAGGCATGTATTATAACTACTTATGCCATATTACAACCTTTTAGCAATGCTTAATATTATTACATTAATGTAGCATATATACCGTTATATACATATATGTTCTACCAGAATGATTGAAACACAAACAATTCAAGCGCCATTATTCATTCAATTAATCATTACCTCTAAAAAAATATATGTAAAAATCTTAAAGAATTGCTATAAACTCTGGAAAAACACAAACACATCTGTTATATATATACAGACGCAATACAAATATGTCGTGTATATCTAAGTATTTTATTAGGCTATTGATTATGAAAGACATTAAATTAGAATCATTGAACAAAAAACATGAACTTAATCGTCATGTACTGGAATTGGAAACTCTTTACAGAATAAGCCAAATTCTTGCCTCAGGTACTCAACAGAAGCAAACTCTTGCTGAAGTTCTTGATACTATTGAAAGCGAGCTTGATTTACGACAAGGTACAATAACACTTTTATCTCCTGATAATTCCGAAATCAAAATAGAAGTAGCTCATAACATCTCATTAGAAAAGAGCCGCAAAGTTAAATATAAAATGGGAGAAGGAATAACCGGAAAAGTTATAGAAACAGGAAAAGCTATTATTGTACCAAAAGTATCAAAGGAACCATTATTTCTTAACAGAATTGAGAGAAGCAAAGACGTATCAGAAGAAATAAGTTTTATCTGTGTACCTATTTCGATTGGAAGAAAAATAATTGGTACAATTTCAATAGATAGAATTTATGACGAGAAAAGATCGTTAGAAGAAGACAAGCGTATTGTGAGCATTGTTGCGAGCATGATTGCCAACGATGTAAAGTCACGCCAGGAAGCAGTTCTTCACAGTCAAGAGCTTGAAAATGAGAACCTCAGGCTTCGTCATCAGCTACAGGACAAATTCCGCCCGGAAAATATTATTGGTAATTCCGGCGCAATGCGTGACGTATACAGCCAGATACACCAGGTTGCTGCGAGTGATACTACTGTACTAATACGCGGCGAATCAGGTACAGGCAAGGAACTGGTCGCACATGCAATACATTATTCCAGCCCAAGAAGCAAAGGACCTTTTATAAAAGTGAATTGTGCCGCTCTAAATGAAAACCTTCTCGAAAGTGAATTATTCGGTCACGAAAAGGGTGCTTTTACAGGCGCAATACAAAACCGCAAAGGAAGATTGGAAGAAGCTGACGGAGGTACTCTTTTTCTCGATGAGGTTGGTGACTTTTCACCAATGACACAGATCAAGCTTTTGCGTGTGCTGCAGGAACGTCAGTTCGAAAGAGTTGGAAGCAATAATACTATAAAAACAAATACGCGTATTATAGCAGCTACTAACCGCGATTTGGAAAAAGCGGTAATGGATCAAAGTTTTCGACAAGATCTTTATTACCGTATAAACGTATTTCCGATTTTTTTGCCTCCGCTGCGTGATCGCAAGGATGATATTTTACTGCTGACTGATTTTTTTGTTGAGCAGTATGCAAAAAAGATGAACAAAGATTTAAGACGAATCAGCACACCCGCGATTAATATGATGGTTGCATATCACTGGCCCGGTAATGTACGTGAACTGGAAAACTGTATCGAAAGAGCGGTTTTACTTAGCAATGACGGCGTAATTCACGGCCATCATCTTCCGCCAACTTTGCAAACTTCAGACGCTTCTGATACTATCGGAACAGGTTCCCTGCAAGAAAGAGTTAACCTGTATGAACGTGACATTATTGTCGATGCTCTAAAACGCTGCAACGGAAGTCTCGCTGCTGCCGCAAGAGACCTTGGAACAACTCCAAGAATAATAGGCTACAAAGTCAAAGAACTCGACATAAACTATAAACGTTATAGAAGAACGTAGAAAATTTTCTAAGATTGCCGCTTGGTCGCAACCTGGTCAGCGGCGACAGCAAGAACAATAATTGCACCAATAACTATTAATTGAACATCCGCAGAAAGGCCGCTGATTGTCAAACCATTTCGCAAAAAGCTTATTAAGAACGTACCGACAATTGTTCCGACCATAGTTCCTTTACCGCCGCTTGGAGAACAACCTCCGATTATTACAGCAGCAATAATATCGAGTTCAAGCCCCATACCTGCTGTAGGCTGAGATGTACTTGCACGACTTGTCGTAATCATAGCGGCTAAGCCTACAAATGCACCCGTAAGTGTATAGATAGCAACTTGAACTTTGTTTACACCTACACCGGCATGGAATGCAGTTTCAACATTCGAGCCAATAGCGTATGTGTATCTTCCGAAAGGAGTAAATTTGAGCATGAAACCGGCCGCGACTAAAACAAGAAAAAGAAATACAACTGAAGAAGGTATCATCGCAATTCTTCCAATGTCCAGCCATTCGTAATCGGAAACAGCAAAAGGTTTTCCATTATTCATTAAATAACTAACTCCGCGGAAAATACTCATCGTACCGAGCGTAACGATAAAGGGAGCTAATCTAAGTTTTGTTATAAGCTTTCCATTTACAAATCCGCAAAATGCACCCGCAAGAATACTCACTAATGTCCCGCCAATCATAACAGTCGTACTTAATGGTATATTTTGCCCGCTTGAAATCTGTTCCCACGACGCACCACTCATTGCAAGCATAGAGACAGAACCAATCATGCCGCACATTGCAAGCATAGAACCTACTGAAAGATCGATTCCACCGGCTATAATGACATAGGTCATACCGGCGGCCATGATTCCGTTGGTAGCTGAACGAGTTAAAACGTTCTCGAAATTCTGTCTCGTAAAAAATGTGTCGGGTTCCAGAAATGTCCATAATGAAATAATAAATATTAATGAACAGAACGGTAATAATCTTTTTGTAAATTTATTCATTAGCATTCTCCACTGCTGCCAAGTGCATTACATGTTCGGGAGTAGTTTGTTTAGTTACAAAATCACCTACCATGCGCCCGCGTCTAATGACCAGGATACGGTCGGTCACACCAAATAATTCAGGTAGTTCAGAAGAAATAATTAAAATTGCTTTTCCCTGATTTACAAGTTCATTCAAAAGCAAATAGACTTCTTTTTTCGCTCCTACATCGATACCTCGAGTTGGTTCGTCAAAAATAATAAATTCCGAATCCGCCATGAGCCATCTTCCAAGAAGCAATTTCTGCTGGTTACCTCCGGAAAGAGAATTAGCTAAAGATTGCGATGATAACCATTTCACAGAAACCTTTTGCCCGAACTTCTGACACAATTGATTTTCCTTATTGAAATTCAAAAGATACTTCATTCCAATCTCATTATAATTGGACAAAGTCATATTCCAACTACAGGGCAAATTTGTGCATAACCCGGTTCTTTTCCTGTCTTCAGTAAGTAAAGCAATCCGATGTTCTATTGCATCTCGAGGATGTTTAATATTTATAGACTGGCCGCTAATTTTCAAAGAACCTTTAACAAGAGGTTCGATACCGAAAATTGCTCGCGCGACTTCAGTTCGTCCAGAACCAACAAGACCGGCCATACCTACTACTTCGCCGCGTCTAACATTAAATGAGATATCGTGGATTCCTTCTTCTGTAGCAAGATTATCAGCTTCAAAAAGAATTTCCCCAGGATTGGATTCTCTTGCAGGATAGAAATCCTTCAATTCCCGGCCAACCATATGTTTTACGACAGTATCAACATCAATATCTTTTGCATTTACGGTTGTTACAATTTCCCCGTCACGCAAAACACTTATTTCGTCAGCAAGTGACATAACTTCTTCCATACGATGAGAAATGTAAATTATTGTCATACCCCTATCGCATAACTGCCTGACGATTTTGAACAATCTCTGTGCTTCAGCTTCGGGTAAAGATGAAGTAGGTTCATCCATTATTATAATTTTCGCTTTGTGAATAAGAGCTTTGAGCAATTCGACAATCTGGCAATCACCCACGCTCAAATCTCGTATCGTTGAGTTCGGATTAATTGTAAAGCCGTATTTATTGCACAAATCGGCAGTGTTTTTTATTTCGGCATCTCGATTAATAAGAAAAGGAATACTCGATTGTATTTCCTTACCGAGATAAATGTTTTCATAAACAGTAAGGTCCTCGGCCAAATCAAGTTCCTGGTACAACATAGAAATACCGGAATCGAGAGCATGCTTCGGATTTGTAAAAGTTTTCTGTTGATCATCAATATAAATATTGCCACTATCAGGTGTATGTACACCAGCTAAAATTTTCATGAGCGTGGACTTGCCCGCCCCATTTTCGCCGCATAAGGCATGAACCGTTCCGGGTTTGGCACAAAATGTAACATTTTGTAAAGCCTGAACCGGACCGAATGATTTCGATATCTGCTCCATGCGGAGCTGACCAGTAATATTTTCCATAATTAAAGCCCCAGAGCAGCAGGAAATTTCTGTTTCATTTCTTCCAGGTTATCTTTATTAACAATCATACTGGGAATTGGCATTTTTTTAGGTACTTCTTTGCCATCAATAGCTGCTACGGCAGCTATCACTCCCTGATAACCAATTTCAAATGGATTTTGCACAATTAAAGCATAAACGCCGCCTTCTGCGATTCCATCAATAAGAATCGGGTCAGAATCAAAACCTACCATTTTAATTTTTCCCGCCGAACCATGTGATTGCAAAGCTTTATAAGCCCCGACAGAACTTGGTTGATTTACAGCAAAAATACCATTTACATTCTGGTTTCTAACGAGCATATCAATAGTTTTTTGACGTGCATCTTCAACTGTACCTTGTGTATATTGTTCATCAATAATTTTTATATCAGGAAATTCCGTTTCTAAAGTTTTCTTAAATCCTTCTGCTCTTGCGTCAGTTGAAGCTGAATTCGGAACAAACTTCGTAAGTATAACAGTACCTTTTCCACTGAGTGCTTTGCCTAAACTCCTGGCGCCATCTGCTCCGCCTAAGAAATTATCAGTTGCGACAAAAGAAACATAGTCTTCGTCATTTACATCAACAGCGGAATCAATAATAACACAGGGAATACCCTCTTCTTTGATTTTTCTTACAGGACGAGCCAAAGCTTTTTGGTCGTTTGGCGCAAGTACGATTGCCATTACTTTTTTTGTTATCGCGTCATCGACAACCTGGATTTGTTTTTCTCTATCAGTTTCCTGCTCCGGGCCGATCCAGGATATCGCATAACCAAGTTCCTCACCGGCTTTATTGGCACCAGAGTGAACTACTTCCCACCACATTGAAGCTGTCCCCTTAGGAATTACCGCGATTGTTTTTTCATAAAGAGATTCTTTTTTTAATAATCCACTTACAAATAAAACAGCAGATATACCAAGAATTAAATATACAAGCCAATTACCTTTTTTCATAAACTAAATCCTTCTCAGTTAAATCATACTTTTATACAAATCTTCACCACCATTGAGCAAATACACTAAAGGTTTAGGTCGATCAACTGATTCTACAAAAGCAGGTCTTGATGCCCATGGAGTAATGCTAAATACGCCTGTCAAATCCATCCAATGCTGTAACCTGGCAATAGGCAGGTCCCATGTCATATGGAAATGATTAGCCGGTGCGTACTGTTTGTATTCGGCCATTGTTGCGTATTTAGGTACAACAAAGGTATGAGGCCAATTCCAGTTAGTCAGATTGCACATAGCTTTCTCAAGTTTTTTAGGAACCGAGGTAGTTGTCGCTTCGTCCCAAATCAGACTGAATTTATTAGTAAGACTGCTATAAGCCATTCTTCCAGCAATACCTTTAATACCTGCAGGTGTCACAAATGTGACACTATTACCGCCTCCAGGAAAATAACCTTCGTCGGCTAAAGGCATTATAATATTTTTCATAACCATGTCAATATTTGCTTGAGGTTTGGCGGCCCAGTCAAGAGCGGCACTTCCTGAATTGTTACCATCAACAAGCCCTTTTAAAACATAATCAGCTCTGGAAGGAAGTTTTAATTTGTTTTTCTTGGCAAGAGCTTTGATTTCCCATGGTTCCCATACTTTTCTGAAATCCATAAACAGAGGTGGATTACCGCCACTTAGATATGTAAAAGGAAGCATTGTTAATAATCCCTGAACATCCGCTTCTGTCGCATATGGCAGAGGAGCCTTGGGACCATTATGGTCAAAAGAACTATTAAAAAGGGATTCCATAATATCTGCAACCGGCAATGGTAATCCTCTTTTGTCACTACCCCATTCTAACTGACTCATAAAACCACCGCCGACAGCATTTAATTCTTTCATTAAGTCCCGATTTATTAGATACATAGCAAGGCTCTGGTCCAATCGCCGGCTATCAGCATCATTTTTTAATTCGAGACGTTTTCCTATATGCCTATTAATCCATCCACGTAACTCTTTTAATTCTTTTTTATCAAATGCTCCTTTTTGCAGCATATCAACCAACAGTTTCATATCAAGGCGTGTTATTTCTATACCGAATATATTTCTTGTCGCAAGAATGTGCATCATTGCGGTTTCCATACCCATTGAGTCATGGCCAAAAATCATTACACGCCTTCCTCGCAGAGCGGTTGCTGTAATCGCGGCATAGCACCAGTCAACTAAAGCCTTTAAAGTAGATGGACTGATTTTTGGTTTAATCCCTGTATCTTCCCAATTGCCCACGTTAAGAGTAACGAGCCTGCCGTATTGACTGATTGCACCGTTAGTCGCATGGGCATAAACAACACCGGGTTTCGGGCCGCTGTTGCCGCACGTGATATTAAGCGGAGTTTCTTTCGAAAATTGCTGAATTAAAGAAATAGTAGTCAATTGTGGAAATGCCCATGTATCAGGAACACAGACCAGTATATTAACACCTGCCTGTCTAAACTGCTGGGCTACAATGTCCGCCTGTTTTTCACTATCTATAAGTACAGGAGAATATACCACTGGAACAAAAGTTTTATCAGGAAGCTTGAGTTGGCAGCTGAGAGCATCGGCTATAATCCCTATAATATTTCGCCCGCGTTCTCTGCTTTTCTCATCAATCCGCGGATCACATGGTGCAAAAACTCCAATTACCGGTGTTCTGGGAGTCGGATTTGTTATATCGGGTAAACATATTGCTTTCATATTAGCCATACTACTTTCCTTACTAATATTTCACTATTTTTTAATCTTATCTTCCAGAAGTTTGTGTTCTGCCTGTATTGCCCACAATCCCATATTTAGATGCTCGGCAACTTGCGGCATTGTTTTACTTAACTGCTCCAGCGTAGTAAGACCAATATCTTTTAAGCCGGGATAAACAATAATCTTACCAGCGATAGTGCGATTTTCAATAGCTCTTATACCATCAATCGCACCGTCAAGACCAGATATAGCCGCAACACTTACATTAGTATCGAGATTACTATTTTCGACTTTGTTCAATATAACCTTCATATCTTCAATTGTCGAGCCGCTCGTTCCAATATAATATAAATGCTTCTTAATATATTCATTCAAGTTAATATCCGCGTAAACCGTAGCAGGTATTCCAGCAAAAATATTTATTATTCCGTTTCGAGAAGCTGACTGAGTCGCAGAAACAACCAAATCCGGTATAGGAGCCATAAGCACTGTATAATCAAATGAATCTTCAACCTTGGTTTTAGCGGAATTGTACGGCTTATACTCAACTCTATTTCTTTTAGCCAAAGGTTCGGCAATATTTGTTAAAGCTTTCAATCGTTTATCATCAATGTCACTTGCATAAATTGCAATACCATTTATTTTCTGACAGATATTGCGCACAACATGCATCAATCCCATTGGCCCTGCGGCACCAACAATATTTATTTTATCACCGTGACGAATTTCCCCGGTTTGAGGGATAAATTCCATCGACTCTCCGGGATTATCGCCGGTTGTACCTATGATTCTAATTCCTCCATAATGAACTCGACCAACTGGAGAATTTACATTCCCTGTAAATTCCCCGCCGCACAGAACTATATTTAAAAGTCCGTGTGATGCAACCTTGTGAAACAATTTTTCTACTGTTTGAGCATCAGAACCAAAATACAAAATATCGTCACAACTATCGTTTTCCACTTCTGATATAGAAACCGTAATATTAATTTTACAATCCAAATTCGCAGGGAATGAAAATTTTGAAATCCATGTAATTTGTGCAGGTTTGCCGTACTTTCTGAAAAAATCATACAAAACACATCGTTCAACTTTTTTGTCAGCGACAATTAACATAAGACCCTCGGTTTTAATTCCCTGCCGCTCTTTACATGAATACGCATCTTCAACACACGCCCAGGGTTCTATCAAAGCGGCAGCACTCGAAGAGAGATTTTCAGAGACAGGAATAAGCATTGAGTCGCCTTCGGGAGAAGTGATAATTCGCTGATCCATAAGGACATATTCCTGCAAAGCGCCTTCGAAATTATATCCGAACGCTGCAACAGAATTTGCGGTAGCAAGCCAGCGATAATCAGTCTGAACAATATAACGCCCGCCAACTTCAATATTATTAACTTCAGAACCGACCTTTACAACTCTGACAACAGTCTCATGCCCGGGCACAGTTGCAGCGTCACCGGGGACATAACTTGGGATATCTTTAAGAACATCCTGCTGTACACCTGAAACTATTTCGCTTTTACGGGCATGTCCGGAAAATTGTTTCAATAATTTCAAATCAGAAAAACACAAACCAACGGCTTCAATCCTGCACAAAATCTGGTATTTATCAGGACAAAAAACTTTTTTTGATTTATTCAGAACAAGCTTATCAGGACCAACAAGCTCAATTGCCTGCTGAGTTTTCGGTACTGTATTAGCACAACTTTTTTCCATAATCTATTATTCAAATTGGTCAATAAGCGAAAGATAATATCATCTTTCTCGTTATACCGACGGAGGTGTATGCAGACTTATTTTGAAAGCATCTTCCCATGCCTCTTTCAAAACTTCAGAAACAGTTGGATGCGGGAAAGTAATATCTGTAATTTTTTCATTACTGCCTATCAAAGCTCTCGCAGCCGAAATTAGTTCTGTTACGGCTGAACCTACCATAGTAATACCAATTATTTTTTCGTTTGCTTTATTTCGGACAACTCTAATTTCTCCGACCGTTTCATTATGCCCGACACTTCTGCCGTTAGCTTTAAAGAATGACCTGCCAACTGAAACATCAATACCTTCTTTCTGGCATGTCTCTTCGCTTTTTCCAACAGACGCGATTTCGGGGAATGTATAAACTGCTCTCGGAATCAAGGAATAATCGCACATTTCCGCATCATGACCTGTTGCGTTATCAGCAGCAATCTCAGCTTCGGCAAATCCGCCGTGAGCAAGATATGTTGTCCCGACTACATCTCCAATGGCATAAACTCCTTTAACATTGGTTTCCATTTTGTTGTTTATCGCTACGGCAGAACCATTCATAGCCAATCCAAGATTGTCTATGGTCTCTTTATCGCATATTGCTTTTCGTCCTACACCGACAAGCACTTTTTCAGCCTGAATTGTTTGGCCGTCCTCAAGAGTAACTTTAACCAATCCATCTGTTGGCTCAGTAGATATTACTTTCTGACTGGTTAAAGATTCAATTCCAAGTTTCCTGAACTCGCGTGACAGAATACGGCCAACCCATTCATCTTCCATCGGTATCAATCTTGAAAGAGCTTCGATAATAGTCACTTTCGTACCCATTGTCGAATAAACACAGGCTAATTCGCAACCTATTACACCGCCGCCGATAATTACCATAGATTGCGGTATCTGTTTTAATTCGAGAGCTTCCTTACTGGTGATTATATTAGTACCATTACATGGTATAGCGGGAATCTCAACCGACTTCGAACCGGTCGCCAATATTATCTTGTCCGCTTCGACTTCCAGTTGTGTTGAATCATTTTCTACTACTAATTTATTCGGTCCTGTAACAATACCACGACCCTGGATCATCTTTATTTTATTAGCTCGTATAAGTCCCGTAAGACCTTTACGAAAGCCGCTAACTATAGCATCTTTTCTTTTCTGGATATTTGACCAGTTGGCAGAGTATGTCGGTATATCAATACCCATCATCGCGGCGTTTTTTGCCATAAGCAATGTATGTGCGCTTGCAAGCAGTGCCTTGGAAGGAACACAACCATTATTCAGGCACGTTCCTCCAACTAAATCTTTTTCGACTATTGCTACTGATGCCCCTTTTTGTGCACATCTTATCGCCGCGGCATAACCACCGGGACCGCTTCCAACAACAACTACATTAAAACTTTCAGTCATCGTAAATTTCCAGAATAAATAAATTAAAATTTAATTAACACACTATTATATTGATCCGGCCCTTTTGGTGTTCAACGCATGCCAAATATATAAGACATATATCATAACTTCGAATCAGGAAATTTCATATCCAACGATTCGAGCGTATTAACCATAATTGTAGAAATAGCCAGATTACGAAACCATTTTCTGTCAGATGGTATTATATACCATGGCGCATATGATGTGCTGCATTGTTTAATTGCTGCCTCATAAGCATCCGTATAGTCTTTCCATCGTTTTCTTTCTTCGAAATCCTGTGGATTTGCTTTCCATTTTTTATTTGGATCTTCCAATCTCTTGTTAAAACGTTCCAATTGTTCTTTTTCACTGATATGAAGGAAAAACTTCAGAATGATTGTACCATCATCAGAAAGCATTTTCTCGAAAGAGTTGATATGCTCATATCTCTTCGACCATATCTTTTTCGGAACCAGGTTATGAACCTTAACAATAAGAACATCTTCATAATGAGAACGATTGAAAATACCAATCTCGCCTGCTTTCGGAGTATGCTGATGAATTCGCCATAAAAAATCATGACCCAATTCTTCTTCTGTAGGTGTTTTAAATGACGTAACCTTAACACCCTGTGGATTCAATGGCCCAAAAACATGTCTTATTGTACCGTCCTTGCCCCCTGCATCCATTGCCTGTAAAACCACAAGTATTGAACGTTTGTTCTCGGCGTATAACAAATATTGCAGTTTCTTTAATTTATCTATATTTTCAGTAAGAAGATTTAAAGCATCCTCTTTATTGAAACCTGCATTATCACTTGGATCATAGTCTTTAAGACGTAACTTGGTTTTATTTTTTACAACTAATTTGTTTTTTAGATTACTCATAAAGCCCACCTTATAATTTTTATACAATATTTTGCTATAGTTTTTTGGATTTGCATAAAGATGAAGATTTTGCAGCAGCTCTGCCGCATTTTTTGCACCAGTATTTAGGCTCACTGATTAGTTTTTTATAGGCTTTTGGATCCTCTTCATGAACATTTTTTTTAACTAAACTGCACAATTTATCACTCATACTGCACCTTCCGTTATATGGAGTTTATTGTTGTGGTTTTGTTATAGGTATAAATTTCATTTTTGTTTGCTTGTTTAATTCCGCAGCTTTGACTGCTTCCTTATAAAATACTTCCTGTGCCCTGACTTTTTTATTTTTGTCTGTTTTGCGTTTATACGAACCATCTGATATCATTTTCCAGGACTTTGTATTATCTGAAAAAAATGTTTTCAAGTAACTTTTTAGCCTTCTGAGAAGCTTTGTCTGAGTCACCGGGAAAAGCAGTTCCAGACGTTTATCGAGATTTCTCCCCATCCAGTCCGCACTGCTCATATAGATTTCTTCATGTCCACCATTCGAGAAACTAAATATTCTCGCGTGTTCGAGAAAACGGTCAACGATAGAAACAACTTCTATATTTTCAGATACATTTTTCAGACCTGGTCTCAAACAACAGATACCTCGTACATTGAGAAGAATTTTCACACCTGCTGAACTTGCACGATAAAGAGCCTGACAGATTTTCTTATCTTCGAGAGAATTCAACTTGGCCATTATCAATCCGGGTTTATCAGGAGTTGAAACACGTATTTCTCTTTCGATAAGCTCTTCGATTTTTTTCCTGAGATTTGTCGGAGCAATAGTAAGCTTTGACCATCCTACCATTTCAGAAGAACCTGTTAAGAGATTGAAAAAGGCAGCAATATCAGATGTCAGGTCAACATCGGAAGTTAACAATCCTATATCAGAGTACAGCCTTGCTGTTTTTTCGTTATAATTTCCGGTCGCAAGATGAGCATAACGCCGTATCCTGTCACTATCTCGTCGTATTATTAACATAGCCTTCGCATGTGTCTTTAATCCGGAGACTCCATAAATGACGTGACATCCGGCATCTTCGAGTTGCCTTGCCCAGTTAATGTTCCGGGCTTCATCAAAACGTGCTTTTAGTTCTACCAGAACAGTGACTTCTTTGCCGTTTTCCGAAGCTGTTTTCAATGCCTGAATAATTGGTGAATCGGAACTTGTACGATACAGAGTTTGCTTTATAGCAAGTACATTCGGATCGACAGCAGCTTCTTCTAAAAGATTTACAACAGGCTCGAAACTTTCATAAGGATGAAAAAGCATTACATCCTGATTCGCAAGTTTCTGCCAGATATCCTGTGAATCAAAAAGGTCAAGAGGTGTTTGAGGCGGCCAATCAGGAATTTTGAGTTTTTCAAAACCCGGAATATTGGCAATCTGCATCAAGGAAGAACCATCTAAAATACCATTAATTTCATATATGGAATCAGATTCAATATTTAACCATTCTACAAGCCAGTTCTTAATAAAAGGATCAGGATTTGTCGAAATTGCCAGGCGAACTGCACCGCGGCGCTTTCTTTCAAGTACGGCTTCTTCTATCATATTAAGAAGGTCCGATGCTTCGTCTTCCTGAACCTGTACATCCGCGTCCCTGGTAATTCGAAGAAATACTGAACCGATTATCTTGTCATTTTCGAACAATACATTTACATTGTCCGAAATAACATCTTCAATAGTCGCTATATTCAAAGATTGTTCTGATGATACTTTAATAAATCTATCGAGTATCCCCGGTACTGGAATCAGGATTATTTTCTTTATTGGTTCCCCTGAATTTTCTGACTCAATTGCAACCGCAACAATTATTTGCCTTCCATGTAAAAGCGGATACGGCTCTAAATCCTGCATGGAAAGAGGAGTCAAGACGGGCAGAATCGTATTTACGAAATAATTTTTCAAATAAGCTCTTTGTTTAATTGTCCATTCTTTTTTCTGGAGTA
The DNA here is from genome assembly GCA_016936075.1 of Sedimentisphaerales bacterium. GTDB lineage: Bacteria > Planctomycetota > Phycisphaerae > Sedimentisphaerales > Anaerobacaceae > JAFGPS01. The sequence goes on from JAFGPS010000154.1 coordinate 33,523, forward strand.
CACAAATGCCCTGCTCTTTCAATTTATCGAGAATATCTTTTACGGCATACGTATGAATTTCCATCATTTTGTGGACACGTTCGCTGATTTCTTTAAGTTGCTGAGTTGGCGTTAAACCGCTTTTGTCACGTTTACGAATATCTGCTGCCTTTTGTTGAATTAATCCTGCTACACGAACCATGAAAAATTCATCAAGGTTAGAACTGACAATCGATAGGAATTTCAGACGCTCAAGCAACGGCAGGCTTTCGTCAAGTCCTTCATGTAAAACCCTGTTATTAAATTCAAGCCAACTAAGCTCGCGATTAAAAAAAAGGTCCGGTGTATTAAATTTCTTTTTTGCCTTCATATTTTTTATATTTCTTCCAGTTTGGTATTAAGTCCATATATATCTTCGAACATATCTGATTCTGCAGGTAATATTCTTTTTTTCATTACTAAATCCTTCATACCTGGAATAGAAAGGATTAAATTATTTTTCTCTACTGTGCATTTCATATTTACAGAATTCGTATTGTGACCGGCATCCAATGCTTCGGCAATTCTAAGCAAAGACGCCAGTTTGTTTACAATGATTCTTTGTTCCCGGGATAATGACATATATTCAAGATGAGAAGTCTTGGGTTGTGCGCGGCGATGATACCTTGCTATATTTGCAACCAATGCAACTTCAGTCTGATTAAGGCCGAATATTTCAGAATTTTTAATTAGATAATACGAATGTTTATGATAGCCGCGAGGCGAAATAAAAGTCCCTACTTCATGAAGTAACGCGGCCGCTTCTAATAATACCCTGTGCCTGAACTTTAATCCATGCTCATTTTGAAGAGTATCGAAAAGCTTGACGGATACTTCTCTAACTCGATTGCTATGTTCGATATCAACTTTATATTTTTCAGCGATGGCAGTAGCTGAATGAATTACACCATGCGCAAAAGTTTTATCTTCTTTGCCGGTTATTCGTCTTGCCAAATCCTGTAGTAATTCTTCCCGCATCGATGAAGATGAAACTGTCAATTCTTCGGCTTTTGTATAATTCAATAATTCCTGATATACCAAAAGCGCAACGTTTAAAGTTTCAGCATCAGTAAATTCTATATTGTATAAATCAGAAAGTTCTTCAGGAGTTCTGCTTTTAATCTTATCGACCAGTTTATAAAATTTTGCTTTTGATATTGTACTAAGCTCTGATCCTTTGACGGACTTTCCAGCTTCCTGAGCGGCGAATCTGGCGTCGGCGCCTAAGGCAAAAAATGCTTGAATTTTTTCAAGCGGCATGAAACTTTCTATGGACGGAAGGAATCTTAACAACTCATTTCGTATTAGTTTTGAATCTGCTGATGTACCGCTTGAAAGTGCTTCACGAAGCCTTATCGAGCCGAAATACAGACTGTTCGAAACAACTATTTCTCCTTTTGCCAGTACGGTTAAAGTCGTATGTCCGCCGCCTACTTCGGTAATCAATGAGTTTTTACTTATCTTTCCTGTTGAGTTGCCGAGACTACTCTGCACTGCCAATACTGTAAGTCTGCTTTCTTCGGACACATCAATAATTTCGATTTCCAGCCCGGTAGCAGTAAGAACCCTGTCAATAAGAATCTCTGCGTTACCTGCTTCCCGAACTGCACTTGTTGCAACGATTCGTATGTGTTCTACATTGTAAAGCTTTAACGTTTTCTGATATTCTCTTAAAATCGATACTACAGTACGAATTGCTTCTTTGCCAAGCTTACCTTTAGTAAAAGTATCCTGTCCGAGCCGAACCGCTTTGCGAAATCTTTCCAGAACTTGCGCCTTTCCATCCGGCAAAAGCTGACCCAATACCATTCGTATTGAATTCGATCCTATATCAATAACTGCAAGTGTTGTATTCACAGATTTATCTTCCTAATTAGTATCCAAAATTAAATTTCAGTTACAATCCGTACTTTTGAATTATTTTTTATATATTAATCGGCAATTTCGAACGTAACTTCCTTATCAAATAGCTTTTGCATCAAATCAGATTTTTTACGCGCAGAATCAATTTCCGGCGAATTCTTCCTATTTGCATAAACTTTAATTGTAATCTTATCATTATCAAATGTACAATTCAAATCGTTTATTATATTCATGTGGCTTCTATCGAGACCATCGCCAACTCTTAAAATCGATGCAAGTACGGAAACGACATGCTGCTGCGACTCATTTAAATCACAGAAATATTTATGCGAAGATTTCGGTAAAGCTTTCCTATGATATCTTGCAATCAGACCTATGATTGTTTTTTGGTGTATATCAAAAGGCAGGCTTGCTGCATTAATTATCAAATCTAAAGCAGTTTTATGATGTGCCTTTTGTCCCTTTATCCAGCCTATGTCATGAAGTATTGAGCCGCAATTAAGAAGAAATCTTTCCTTTACCGACATTTCATGAAGCTTTTTCAGATCATCAAAAATTTTAAGAGCAAGTTTTGTGACCTGCATAGAATGGGACTCTTCGTAATCACAGCTTTCTGCAAACTCTATGACTGAATCCATTTGTTCGTTTCTCTGTTTTTGCATAAGGCTGCTTTGTCCTTTTTGTATCTGACTAAGATTTTTCCCTTCTTGCAGCATTCTTATAAAATTTTGGGGTAATTTTTGTCTGCGTATAGCTTTGATAGTTTTCTCCATCTCATATTCGATTTCATAATTCTCGATATCGATGGATTCATCAGAGAAATTAAGAATCGCGTATGTCGCTTTTCCGTCGGTCCCTTCCGGCCTGCCAACGCTCCCGGGATTTATAAACAATGTATTTCCTGCTTTTACTGAAAATACTAAATGAGTATGGCCGCTCAGAACAACATCTGCATTAGCCATTTCTGCCAACTCATTAAGCCGCTGTTTTGTTGTTTGGGCACAAATATATTCTTCATTGGAAGCTGGACTTCCGTGAGTTAGAAGTATATTCAAACCATTTATTTCGATGCGTTTATGCTCTGGTAATGATGCAAGATATTTACGATTTGTATTGCTAAGATTCTCATAGGTCCACTTGAATGCGAGAAATTTTTCCGGAGCTTTGTTTCTTTTCCATTTTTCTTCATTCTTTTTAAAAGCGAGAACTTTCAAATCGTAATTACCTATGATACTTAAAGCGTCACGTTGTCGAAGCAGTTCCACTACTTCATTCGGAAATGGATAATAACCTACAAAATCACCAAGATTCCAAATCTGATGATACTTACGTTTGCGTGCGTCATTAAGAACTGCCTTCAATGCCGGCAGATTCGCGTGGATATCCCCTATCAGAAGTATTTTCATTATTTGCTTTTTCACTTAAATTCCTTTTTGTTATCTCCACGATGGCAAATTTCGGTTTTTCCTTCTCACTCTGAGGTTTATCAAGATTTGCCTCAAGAGTCTCCCAGAAATTTTGCCTTTCAAGTATCTTCCAATATCTTACAAGAACTTCGAATAAATGCTCGCGAACTTGTCGTCGTTCTTGTTTAAGATATTCCAGGCCGCTATTTAAAAAATTGTATGGCTTTTCATTACCGAAGTATTCTTTAGTGCGTTTAAGCTCTTCCTGAATAAAATTGTCTATATGATCAATCCAGACATCGCAATCATGAATATCACCAAGAAGTGTCTGTAATTTCTTTACAACTTTTATTACATTATCAAGCTTTCCTTCATAAGGCTCACGGCAAATTTCCATCGTATATCTCAATCTTTTTGCCGCGATTCTCATCTTATGATGACCCGAAATGTTGTCCTTATCATCAAGATGCCTTTGATACGAAACCATATCCTTTAAAGCTTTTCGTATATGTCCAGATGTTTCTGCAAATACGTAATCGCTTTTCAACTCAGGTTCATCTACAATCATACAAAATAATATTTTTTCTATCGAAGAGTGAATATCAGGGAGAATTGCTTTCGATTCCAATCTATCGACAGTTTTAATAATTTTAGACTGCTGCTTTTTACGGTTTTGTGTAGTTCGCAACAAGAGTCTTTTAATTCCGGGCAGGTAACTTTTTTTATCAGTATCAAGTTTTGAGATGGCCTTATTTAAAAATTCTATCTGAACGTCAGCGTCACGTGCAGGCCCCAAAGCTTTTGTTATCATTTTTATTTCCCTGCACCATTTTTTCATCTCTTTGGCAGGAAAACAATTTTCAAATATATCAAAAGCCGCTCTAAGTCTTCTTGAAGCAACACGAGATTGATGTACAAACTCAATATCCTCAGCTTTCCGGGCGCCATTTATCTCTTTAATCAGCTTTTTGAGCTGATTGTCTATATAATGACAGGCCATTAATTGGTAGTTTTTATCTGTTGTTACCATTTAAAATATCCTTTTGGAAAGTAAATTTAGGTAATTTAATACTACAAAAATCTACAGCTAATGTCAAATTAACTTTATGTTAAACGGGGATTTTGCTACAGTTTTGCTGAAAAAAGTGCATTAACCAGCAATGAGACTCGATTCAATATGAGTGTTTGATTTTTTGGAATAATCAGGAAGAATTTTCATATCGAATATCACTGACCTCCCGAAGATATGTACGAAAAGATTCGCTTTTTTAACCGCTTTGTTTAATGAAATATTTTTTCTGCATTTCAGATGAAAAATTATTTCTCGTTTCCCTACATCACAGGCAAGTTTTTTTATTTTTGATTTGCCGCTTACTAAACCATCTGCGATTCTGAGTATTGACGCCAACTTTCTTATATAATGCCTTGATTCTGTATCAAGGTTTCCAAAGCTTTTATGTTCCCTGCTGGGAAGACCTCCTCGGTGATAACGTGCAATGAGACCGATTATTTTTCTTTCCTTTTTTCCAAAAGGTAAAGATGAGAAATCAGCAATAACATCTCTTGCTAATTTGTGATGAATTCCCCTATTATCAGGTTTACCAACATCGTGAAGTAAAGCGGCTGTTTCCAGCCATAACCTTTCGGTATTACCCATACGATGTACATTCTGCAACTGATCAAAAATCGTAAGTGCAATTTTATTTACGTCTAAAGCGTGTCTTTCGTTGAAACCAACTGAGCGGCCAAAATTTATTATATTGTCAAATAATTTAGTTCTCAAAGTAAAATCCATTTAACCTTATACGGCGTCCAATAAAATCATGCTTTTATGTATATCGTCAAATAAATTGTGCGGCATTATAAAAATTAAGTTATAATGCTATTAAATTTCGTCTATTGAGAATTATAATAAATAGCATATTGCTTATAGTATTGTTATGCTCTTTGGCCGATATTAAAGAAATAAGTTATTAACTTTCGGACAATAAAAAATGGTAAAAGAATCGAAGACTCGTTGTATTGGAATCCTGACTTCAGGCGGAGATTGCCCGGGTTTAAACGCGGCAATCAGAGCAATCACAAAAACTGCGATAAATGTTTATGGTATGAATGTACTGGGATTTCTGGATGGTTTCAGAGGCCTTGTTGAAAATAGAACTGTTCATCTCGAAAATAGTACGGTCAGCGGCATTTTAACTAATGGCGGTACAATTCTCGGAACAAGCAGAGATAAACTTCACAAAATGCCTATGGGAAATAAGATAATCGATATGACACATGTTGCAATCGAGAATCTGCGACAGAATCATATAGATTGCCTTGTATGCCTGGGTGGTAACGGCACGCAGAAAAATGCATTAAAATTGCACCAGGCTGGAAATATTAATGTATTGACACTACCAAAAACTATAGATAATGATGTCGCCGGAACGGAAATAACTTTCGGATATGATACAGCATTGCAGATTGCCACAGACGCAATCGATAGACTACACACAACCGCAACAAGCCACCACAGAATTATGGTTTGTGAAATAATGGGCAATAAGTCAGGCTGGCTTACTCTCGGCGCAGGTATCGCCGGTGGTGCGGATGTAATACTCATACCTGAAATTCCATATGATATTTCTGTCGTAGTGAACTATTTGCTCGAAAGAAGAAGGAAAGGAAGCAAATTTTCAATTATCGCTATCGCCGAAGGTGCTGTTTCTACAGACGACGAAAACAAAAAAACAAAAATCCAAAAGAAAAAAAATAAAAAGCAAACAGATTCCACTGAAACTTCCGAAGATAAAAACGAAGAAATTATATTGTCACAACAAAATATCTACCAGGAATCCAAAGCGAACATTGTAGCCAGACAACTCCGAGATTTATCAGGCATAGAAGCACGTGTTACTACACTTGGTCATATACAACGAGGCGGAGTTCCATCTGCTTTCGATAGAACTCTTTGTACATTAATGGGAACAAAAGCAGCGGAACTTTTAGCCAAAGGTATCTATAATGTTATGGTCAGCTATAAATCAGATTCATGTGTTCCAGTTCCGCTCGATAAGGTTGCAGGAATACGGAAATGTGTGCCACTGGACCATCCGCTTATTCAGGCCGCAAAATTGGTAGGAACCTGCATGGGAAATAAATAATTTTATCAACGTATTTTTTCCATCATAACCATTTCTTACTATTAGATATGTAGTCAAATGAATTAGATCAACTTATAATATATGACTGATTTTCTTTGTTTTGTAATTCCTTTTTTAGCTCACAACTGATTATAGGTTAATCCATATTACCCTTATTCAACGTTTTGTTTTCAATTATCTGTAAATATGGTAACTTCATAATATTTGGCGTTATTTGCTCCATTCATGTAAAAAGTCAATAATATCCATGAAATAGACAACAATTGGCATATACTGAAAATATATATGCGTTTATAGTTAAAACACTAAGTATTAAAGAGTCAATAAGATACAGGCTTGTGCAACATAGCTTCTGGTATATACATTACATTAATATAAACAAAGGAGAAATATATCAGAAAAAACAATCAAACAGCAGCGGCAGGAGAATTCTGAAAATGGTTATGGAAAATAGCATAAGTTTGAATAACAATTTCTATATACATAATCCTGCATTTGACAAGTATATTCAGTAAAATAATTTCTATTTGAGATATTTAATTTTTGCAAACGAAATTAATCCTTAAATAAAAGGAAAGGGAGTGTTATGAACATTACTCGAAGAAAAATGATGCAATTATTAGCTGGCACTGTATCGGCTGGTTATTTATCTCGTACATTTGGTCAGACACTTAATCCAGCATCTGTATCTGCAATACCTCCGGCACCGAAACCAATTCCAGCTCCACCAGGTTTCGGAGTAACTGCAGGACCATTCCAGCCATCGTGGGAATCTCTGGCTGCAAATTACCAGGTGCCAGATTGGTACCGAGACGCAAAATTCGGTATTTGGGCACATTGGGGTCCGCAATGCCAGCCGGAGATGGGCGATTGGTACGCACAGAACATGTATAAATTCAGCACTAATCCAAATAGTGTTTATCAATTTCACTGCAAGAAATACGGCCATCCATCAAAGTTCGGCTTCAAAGACGTTATAAATGAATGGAAAGCAGACAAATGGAAACCGGAGGAATTGCTTGCTCTTTATAAGAAAGCCGGAGCCAGGTTCTTTGCAGCAATGGCAAACCATCACGACAATCTTGATATGTGGGACTCAAAGTATCAGCCATGGAACAGTGTCGCAGTCGGACCTAAGAAGAACATAATCGGCGGCTGGGCAAAGGCAACTCGCGAAGCAGGCTTGAAATTTGCCCTCTCATGTCACGCAAGCCATACATGGGATTGGTTGCAGGTTTCGCAGGATTCTGATCGGTCTGGAGAATTTGCTGGCGTAACCTATGACGGACTCGTGAGTAAAGCAGACGGTAAGGGAAAATGGTGGGACGGCCTTGATCCACAGGATCTTTATGCGCAATATCACCAGAGAGGTAATTACGATTGGAATCTATCACCTCAGGCCAATAGAGGAAGAGGCTCAAGAGGAAATCAGCAGGGAACCACACCTCCGGTTGACCCGGCTTATATCGAAAAATTCTTCAATCGTACAATTGATTTGATTGATAAATATCAACCCGACCTTTTGTACTTCGATGACACAGTTCTGCCAATTTACCCGGCAAGTGATATAGGCCTGCGCATCGCCGCATATCTTTACAATACAAGCTTTGCCAAAAATGGTAAACTCGAAGCAGTAATGACTGGTAAGAAACTCAATGACGAACAACGCCAAGCCATTCTGTTCGACGTTGAGCGAGGCGTAACCACTGACGCTGAGACAATACCATGGCAAACCGATACATGTATTGGTGAGTGGCACTATAGGCGAAGTATCTTCGAGCAACACAGATACAAAACTCCTCTGCAGGTCGTGCAGATGCTTATTGATATTGTTAGTAAGAACGGTAATCTCATGCTTAGTGTTCCGCTCCGCGGTGACGGTACAATTGACGAGGACGAGGTAGCTTGCGTGGAAGGTATAGGTAAGTGGATGGAACCTAACAGCGAAGGTATCTATGCAACTCGTCCGTGGAAAGTATATGGCGAAGGTCCCTCAACGATTGCAAGCAATCAGGCTCGAGGTCAATTTGGCGGCTCACGAGATGTTCGAGCTTACACGTCAGAAGATTTCCGATTCACGGCTAAAGGTGATACGGTCTTTGCTTTTATGATGGGCTGGCCTGAGACAGGCAAAGCAACAATCAAATCTCTGGCTCAGAATAGTGAGATTTTCCCGATGGAAATCGCCAGGGTTGAACTTCTTGGTGTGGGAACATTACCCTTCACACGCAATGCCTCTGGCGTGGTCGTTAACCTGCCAGAGAAAAAGCCTAATGATTATGCATATACTCTTAAAATTATACCGAGAACATAAGAGATTTTAATCTTTATAAGACAAACTCCTAAAAGCTGATATAAGAAATCATTGAAATTAATTTTTGGCGCTATTAGAAATCGTATTCTGGCGTTAATGATTACAGCAATGCTGTAAATATCTCAAATAGATTGAATCTCAACACTAACAATGATAAAGTATAAATATAAGCAATAATATTAATAAATGAAAGTAACTCAGTTATGATGAATTGTATAACATATCGCAAGGAGAATGCCATGAAACAACTTTTTTTTACTATTTTGATATTTTGTTTTTTAGGATGTCAATCTGTAATTTCTGAAAAACCCGCAATCAAATTCGATGGTACATCTGCGACTATTAAAAGTCCGGACGGTAAAATCAAAATAGAAATCCAAGTCGATGCAAATGACCAACTAACATGGTCGGTTCAGCGTGAAGGTCAGCCTGTTCTCGCTGCCGCTCCACTGGGCTTGATAGTTGACGGCAACAATCTTGGTAAATCTGTCACACTAAAAGCTCCCAGCGCAAGGACAATTAATGAAAAGTATCCTACCTTCGGTAATCACTCAGTTGCGACCAATCATTGTAATGAAGCTGTAATACCTATAGAGTGTGCTGATGGTATGAAATATGAGCTTGATGTGCGTGCATTCGACGACGGAGCCGCTGTACGTACAAGAGTCGCACTTGATGATACATCGCATACAATCGCAGGCGAAACTACTTCATGGGCTTTACCGCTTGATTCGCACGCATGGGCGGCTCCTTATGATATGGGTTATGAGCAAGCTTATCGAAATGGAACTTTCGATACTATCCGTGAAGGTTCACAATGGTCACCGCCTATAACATTTAAGCTCGAAGGAAATCTCTATGTCTCCATAACTGAAGCCAATAATGATTGTTTTCCTGATATGGGTTTAGTGCGTAACGGAAATTACCTTAAAGCAATATTTCCATCTTCAACAAGAGGCTGGAGACACCAGGGTTCTATTGTAACTCCATGGCGTGTTGCGATTATCACAGAGGGACTTAACGATTTAGTAAATAGTGACATTGTGACAAATCTTTGTCCACCCCCATCTGAGGAATTGGCTAATGCCGACTGGATTAAGCCCGGCCGTTCTTTATGGCAATGGTGGGCTATAGGAGCACCTCAATTAAATGACCAAAAGGCCTGGGTTGATGCAGCCAAAAAACTTAATTTCGAATATTACTTAATAGATGACGGCTGGCGCAACTGGCGAGCACCCGGTAAAGATCAGTGGCAATGTCTAAAGGAAGTTATCGATTATGCAAAGAGCCAGGGAGTTGGCCCTCTGGTATGGGTAAACTCCTCGGAAATGCGCAGTGCTGGTTCACGACGAGCCTATCTTGAAAAGGTTGCCGCACTCGGTGCAGTAGGTATTAAAATAGATTTCATCCCAGCTTGTACTGCGGAGGTAACTCGCTGGTACGAAGGCGCACTTAAAGATACCGCAGAATTACATCTTCTTTGTAATTTTCATGGCGCAGTTAAACTTACAGGTCGCCAGCGTACATGGCCGCATGAGTTAACACGTGAAGCAGTTCGCGGCCACGAATATCATATGTCACGTTATCGCCGCGTTCAAGCCGCCGACCATGATGAAATAGTTCTTTTCACTCGCTACCTTGCAGGTCCGGCTGATTACACTCCAACAGCGTTCGATACAAAAGAAATGGTTGGATACACATGGGCACATCTTCTTGCACAAGCGGTCGATATGACCTCGCCATTACTGCACTTTGCCGGTAAATACCAGGACTTCATCGGAAATCCTGCTGAAGATTTCTTACGACATCTACCTTCTACATGGGACGAAACGATTGTTCTGCCGGGAACTGAAATTGGTAAAATTGCTGGTTTCGCTCGCCGACGCGGCCAGGAATGGTTTATCGGAGTATTGAACGGAGCCGATGCCGCTACGATGCAAATTGATCTTTCTTTCCTGGGTTCCGGAAAATGGAACGCTGAAATATTTGGCGACGACCCGGACAATGCCGCAACATTTAAACGCGAAAGCAAATCTGTTACAGCCAGTGACAATCTCACAGTCTCAATGAGTCCTCGTGGTGGTTCGGTTGTCTGGATTACTAAAGATTAAAAAAAATGTATTTAAGGAGTGAAGATGAAATTTATAAAAGGAATCTTATTTTTATTTGTTTTTGTTATTTCAGCAGCTAACGCAGCAGAAGTTACATCTCCAAATGAAAAAATCAAAGTTGTTTTAGAACTGCAAAATGAATCACAGCCGAAGTTTGTGGTTTCATATTCTGAAAATCAAAAAACAACGGAAATTCTGCCCTCCTCACTGCTTGGATTAAAAACAAAATCTCAGGAATTTTCAGAACTGACTCTTATTAGCGAAAGCAATGTCACACTTGTTCACGACGATTATGAAATGCTTCATGGTAAGAAAAAACATTGCGAAAATTTCGGAGCAGAAAAAACATTGCGATTCAAAAATGCGTCAGACAAATGCATCGATATCGTATTTCGTGTTTATAACGACGGCGTGGCTTTTCGATACATTCTATGCGATTACGATACTTCATTGAATTCTATTACCGAAGAACTGACCGCATATACAATTCCTGATGGAACAGAAAGATGGATTCAGCCTTATAACGAAGTGTATGAAGCATTATATCCAGTTAGTACAAACACAAGAGCAAACAGCCGATGGGGTTATCCTGCGTTATTTAAAATGGCTGATAATGTTTTCATGCTCATTACAGAAGCGGATATATCCAGGCAAAATTATGCAAGCTCATTAATTGCAAAAGATAACACAACATACCAGGTAACCAAAGCGCAAAATGACCGTGACGGCAACCAGTTTACTATTCCATGGCAATCTCCATGGCGTATCCTGATAATCGGACAACTGAGTGACATTGTCGAGTCAACTCTGGTTACAGATGTAAGCGCACCATGTAAACTATCTGAAACTGACTGGATTAAGCCCGGCTCTTCGTCATGGATTTACTGGGCGAATAATCATGGTACAAAGGATTACAAGAAACTCGTTGAATACGTGGACCTCGCCGCTGAAATGGGATGGCCATATACTCTGATTGACTGGGAATGGGACCAAATGGGTAATGGGGGCACAATTACCGACATTGTGAAGTATGCTAAAAGTAAAGGAGTCAAGCCGTTGATGTGGTACAATTCCGGCACATCATGGATGGGACCAACTCCCAACGATAGAATGAATACACAAGAAAGACGAGTCAAAGAATTCGAATGGCTCAATCAGATTGGCGTATATGGTATCAAGGTTGATTTCTTTCCGGGCGACCAGCAGAAAACGATGAACCATTATATCAGTATTCTGGAAGATGCCGCCCGCTATAAACTGATGGTGAATTTTCACGGCTGCACTCTGCCGCGTGGATGGACACGTACATATCCGAACCTGATGACTATGGAAGGAGTTTACGGGGCAGAACAATATAACAACGGCCGACGCATGACACCGCAGGGCGCGAGTCATAACGCGACTCTGCCTTACACCAGAAATGCCGTTGGACCGATGGACTATACACCGGTTGCATTTACGAATTCACAGAATCCGCACACGACGAGTTATGCTCATGAGTTGGCATTGTCGGTAGTATTCGAATCGGGTATTGTACATTTTGCCGACCGTCCTTCAGGCTTTACCAGTTTACCCGAAAAAGCGAAAGAATTCCTTCGTAATGTACCGACCGCATGGGACAATACGAAATTATTGGATGGTTCCCCGGGACAACTTACTGTAATGGCTCGTCAAAAAGCGGGTAACTGGTATATAGGCGCAATAAACGGCGAAGATATGGAAAAAACAATTAATGTAAATTTCGGTTTTTTGCAGCCAAATATAAAATATAAAATGGTATTGATTAAAGATGGTGACAATAGATCCGCATTTGAGATAAGTAATAGAGATGTAAATAATAATAACGATATAGAAATTAAATTATTACCCAAAGGTGGTGCGGTTATTTGGATTACCAAAGACATTACGCGATAAAAAGGGAACAGAAAAAACATAACATGAATTTATCTATTTAATATGAAAGGATATTGATAATGAATAACAAGATCAAGAAATATGGTAAGTATAATATGTTTTTGATGATTTTTATGATTTTGACGATTAATGTCATCTGTCAGGGACAATCGTATCAGAAAACAGACAATGGTATTAAAACAGTGATTAACTCAGTGGAAACTGAAATCCAGTTTTACAGTCCTTCGACGGTTAGGATTGTAAAATACCCGGAAGGGAAAATGTTGAATAAAAAAAGCCTGTCGGTTATCAAGGCTCCGCAGAAAACAGAATATAACATCACACAGGCTGAAGATGAAGTGACACTGAAAAGTGAGGGATTGATTGTAATACTGAATCTGAAAACCGGTCAATTATCATTTAAGACATCTAAAGGTGAAACCCTGTTAAGCGAACAAGCGTCTGGTGTTAAGTTTACTGATTTCGACGATGCAGGCAATAAGACATACAGTGTTTCTCAGTCGTACGTTTTGGATAAAGATGAACCAATTTATGGATTGGGAATTCTTCAACAAGGAAAGATGTCACTGCGCAATATTCGGTTACACATGGTACAGGGTAATACCCAGGATTTTGTACCTTTCTTTCAATCGGTGAAAGGCTATGGTCTGTTTTGGGATAACTATTCACCCACCGATTTTGCCGACAATCAGGAAGGGACATCTTTCAGTTCCGAAGTTGGCGATTGCATCGATTATTATGTAATGTACGGCGGCAATGCCGATGGCGTTATTGCATGTATGCGTGACCTGACCGGCCAGGCTCCTATGTTCCCTTTATGGACATATGGGTATTGGCAAAGCAAGGAGCGTTACAAGAGCCAGGATGAAACCGTTGGCGTGGTTAGGAAATACCGAGAATTGGGTGTGCCGCTCGATGGGATTATTCAGGACTGGCAGTATTGGGGCAGTAACTACCTGTGGAATGCCATGGAATTCCTGAACGAAGAATTTCCAAATCCGCAAAAAATGGTGAATGACGTTCATAATATGAACGCACATATGATCATTTCTATCTGGTCGTCGTTTGGCCCAATGACCAAACAATACCGTGAAATGGAACCCAAGGGTATGTTTCTCGATATGGGTACATGGCCGCAATCCGGACTAACCGCATGGCCTCCGAATCGCGAGTATCCATCCGGTGTCAAACCCTACGACCCGTTTAATCCCGAAGCCCGCGACATTTACTGGAAATACTTGAACCAGGGCCTTTTCTCATTAGGCATTGATGGCTGGTGGATGGACTCCACGGAACCTGACCACCTGGATTCCAGACCGACAGACTTTGATAACCAGACATATCTCGGTTCGTTCCGCAAGGTGCGCAACGCCTATCCATTGGTGGCCGTTGGAGGTGTTTACGACCATCAGCGTGAAGTGACATCCGACAAGCGTGTTTTCATTTTGACACGTTCGGCTTTTGCCGGCCAGCAGCGATATGGTGCCAATACATGGTCCGGTGATGTGACATCTTCGTGGAGTGCGTTGAAAAATCAGATTGCTGCCGGTTTAAACTTTTCGCTAACCGCTATTCCATATTGGAATAGTGACATTGGTGGTTTCTTCCTTTCAAGGTACAGGAATAAACTTGGAGATCCGGATTATCGGGAATTGTATGCCCGTTGGATTCAATTCGGTGCATTTTGCCCGATGATGCGTTCACATGGTGCCGATGCCCCTCGCGAGATTTACCAGTTCGGCAAGAAAGGTGATAAGGTTTATGATGCCATCGAGAAATATATCAACCTGCGATACAGTTTACTGCCATATATTTATTCAACATCATGGGATATTACGGCCAACCAATCGAGCATGATGCGAGCGTTGGTTATGGACTTTGCTTCGGACAAACAGGCACTGAATATTAATGATGAATACATGTTCGGCAAATCCATTCTGGTCTGCCCGGTAACTGAGGGCATGTATTCGAGCAACATGCAGGAGAATTTCAGTACGGTCAAATCGAGGAATCTTTACCTGCCGGAAGGTGCCGAATGGTTTGATTTCTGGACAGGTGAAACAATTAAGGGCGGTCAAACAATCAGCAAAGAAACGCCCATTGATATTATGCCGTTGTATGTAAAAGCTGGCAGCATCATTCCGATTGGCCCCAAAGTGCAGTATGCGGAAGAGAAAAAATGGGACAACCTGCAAATCCGTGTCTATGAAGGAGCGGATGGCGAATTTACCCTGTATGAAGATGAAAACGACAACTACAATTACGAGAATGGAGTTTATTCGACAATCGCTTTTAATTGGGACGATGTGAATATGACATTGACAATCGGTGAACGCAAAGGTGAGTTTCCTGGAATGCTTAAAGAACGTAAATTCAATATCGTAAAAGTTTCCAAAGGCAAAGCCGCAGGAGATGGAGTTGTCGAAAAGTTTGACGAAGTGGTCACCTATACAGGCAAGAAAATTTCAGTTAAGCTATAAGAAAAATTTAAAGGTGAAATAAAGAATAATTTTAAACCTAAACAAAAAGGTTGAAAGTAATTACAGAATCATAGAAATTCATTTTAACCAAACAGGAATTAAATATGAGATACAACATTAGAACTTTCAAATCTCTTTTTTTTTCAATATTATCTTTGATTGTCACATACATCCTTTTTAGTACGATTATGACATATGCCCAGGAAAGTCCTCAGGTTAATGATTGGGAAAATCCATCTGTAATCGGGATTAATAAAGAAAAAGCCCATGCAACATTCGTGCTGCCAAGTGAAAAGAGTACAGATTCGAGAGTTGTGTCACTTAACGGCCTATGGCGATTCAAATGGTCACCGAATCCAGAGTCACGGCCAACTGATTTTTATAAGGATGATTATTCAGTCAAAGACTGGGATTTGATCCAGGTGCCGGGTAATTGGCAAATGCAGGGTTTTGGTATGCCGATTTACACTAACATGGCTTATCCCTTCAAAGCAAATCCACCCAGTGTCACAAGCGAACCATCGCGTTCATTTTACAGTTATTCGCATCGCAATCCAGTAGGCAGCTATTGCACAAGCTTTGATGCACCGCAGTTTTGGTTGGAACAACGTGTGTTTATAAATTTCGGTGGAGTAAAATCTGCATTTTATTTATGGATAAATGGAGAACAAGTTGGTTACAGCCAGGGCTCGATGACTCCTGCGGAATTTGATATTACATCATTCATTAAAGAAGGTGAAAATAAATTAGCCGTAGAAGTTTATCGCTGGTCCGATGGAAGTTATCTCGAAGACCAGGATATGTGGCGTCTTAGCGGAATCTTCCGTGATGTGGATTTGTTTATCCGGCCAAAAACTTATATCCAGGATTTTGCCGTTATCGCAGAACCCGAGGATTCAACGGATAGAGCAGAAGTAGTTATCAATTTGGCCATTAAAAACCAATCCTCAAATTCAAAATCGTTGAGTGTCGAAGCCATAATTTCCAGCGAAAATGGAGAGACAAGCATGATGTCGAAAGACATCGGATCGCTTGAGGCTTTCTCTGAAAAGTCAGTCTCATTTGAAACTATACTCGAAAATCGATTATTGTGGTCTGCAGAAGCTCCCCACCTGTATGACCTCAAATTGAATCTAAAAAACTCTCAGCAAAAAATCGTTGAGACTATACACTGGAGATTCGGTGTAAAAAAAGTTGTTGTTGAGGGTGACTTATTTCAAATCAACGGACAGGCTGTCAAGCTCAAGGGAGTAAACCGTCACGAACATCACCCGCGTACCGGCAGGCATGTCGATAGAAAAACAATGATACGTGACCTCGAGCTTCTCAAGCAGGCGAATATAAATATGGTACGTACATCGCATTATCCTGATGATCCATATTTTTATGAATTGTGCGATAAATACGGTATATATGTTATGGACGAAACCAACCAGGAATCGCATGGATTTGGTATAGGAAATTCTGTTATGGGCCAGGATCCTGCATGGCAAGCAGCACATGTGAACAGGATAGTTTCCGTAATTCAGCGTGACAAAAATCATGCCTGTGTAATTTTATGGTCACTGGGCAATGAAGGTGGACGCGGCCTAAATATGCAGGCTATGGCCGAAGCCGCAATAAAGATAGATACTACCCGCCCATTATATTGCGATTCTGATAGAAGCGTTTCCGCGATTTATGATGAAGGATATTTATCTCCGGACAGACTTAAACAATTAGGACAAAGAACAACTGATCGCCCTGTGTTCCAGCGAGAATACGCTCATGCTATGGGAAATTCAGTTGGAAATCTCCAGGAATACTGGGATGTAATATATTCGGATCCAAGTATTGTAGGTGCTGCTATTTGGGATTGGGTTGATCAGGGTATTGCTAAATCTATTGATGGTTCACCTCTCAGTTATGATAATAATCCTGCATCATTGTCACTCAAAGACAATGAATATTTTGCCTATGGCGGTGACTTCGGTGATGTCCCTAATGACGGCCCTTTCTGTCTCAACGGCCTGATAGGTCCTGACCGTGTGCCTCATCCACATTACTACCAGGTACAAAAAGTATATCAGCCGATTATTTTTGAACTCGTAAGTGATGATCCTCTTCGTATTAAAATAATTAATCACTATGAATTTATATCACTCGATCATTTGGATATTCGCTATAGCTTTACTGCTAATGGTAAAGTGAAGTACTCCGATGTTTTAGTGTTCAATTCTTTGCATCCTGGTGATTCGGACGTTATAGAAATCACATCGCCAGAATGGCTTAAATCTTCATCAGAAGATATTTGCCTGAACATTTCGGCGCAACTTAAGTCACCTACTCTCTGGGCTGAAGAAGGATTCAGTGTTGCTCGCGAACAATTTGTTTTAAAAAATGCAAAAATCGAAGCATTACAAGTCTCAGAAGGTAACTTGGATGTTAAAGATAATTCCGAAGATATTCAAATCACTGGTGATATATTCAAGATTAAATTCAATAAAAAGAATGGAACCTTAGCGAGTTGGATTGTAAATGAGAACGAATTACTCCAGGGACCTTTGGAACCTTACTTCTGGAAACCAGCCAACGATAATCAGAAACGTAACAGTTACGATAGACGTCTTGGCCCGTGGAAACAGGCTGCTGCCGACCTTGCTCTTAAACAAATCGAGGCCACGAAACAGGATGGTCTTGTCAAAGTTCACTGTCTTATGGACCTGTATGATGTTGCCGAATACACGTTGGATTATACCATTAACAGCAAGGGACAAATTCAGGTACAGGCCGATTATCAGCCGCACCAGACAACCATTCCTCTAATGCCCAAATTCGGAATGAGAGTTAAGGTTCAGGAAAGTTTTGATAGAATTTCATGGTATGGCCGCGGCCCGCAAGAAAACTATCCCGACAGAAAAACCGGCTATATGATTGGTTTATATGAGAGCAAGCTTGAAAACTTTATTACAGATTATATCGCACCTCAAGACAATGCAAATCGCTGCGATGTGAGATGGTTCAGACTTACGGACCAGAACGGTAATAAAATTCAAGTCACCGGTCTTCAGGAACTCTGTTTCCGGGCATGGCCATATACCGAAGATGATTTGGAAAAAGCCAAACATGATTATGAATTACCAGTACGAGATTTTATCAATCTAAACATAGATTTAAACATCCACGGCGTAGGTGGTAACGACGCTTGGGGAGCGAGAACTATGGACCAATACACAATAGATGGAAACAAGCCCTATAGCTATGGATTCATTTTGGAATATCGAAAATAATATAATTTCAGGAGTAACTATGAAAAAGAATTTAATTCATGGACTAATCACATGCGTATCACTAATTATCATTACTAGTTTGGGAAATGTCTCTTATGCAGATAATCCTATTACTCAAACTATCTTTACAGCGGACCCGGCACCAATGATATATGACGGAACGCTGTATCTTTATACAGGCCATGATGAGGATATCGCTCCGTCAAGCAGGTTCATAATGCATGATTATCAATGCTTCTCGACTACTGACATGGTCAACTGGACGCATCACGGCGCAGTACTCGATATTCGCAAAGTATTCGCATGGTCCGGCGGAGATGCAAACGCCGCACAATGTATCTATCGCAATGGCAAATTCTACTATTATGTGAGTACAGCCAATACACAAGGTCCCGGCGGAGTTGCTCTTGGTGTAGCGGTATCCGATAGTCCATTCGGGCCGTTCAAAGATGCACTCGGAAAATCACTTGTGACAAATAATCAAACAACGGCTGCTCGTCATAGTTGGGATGACCTCGATCCTTCCATATTTATCGATAATGATGACCGAGCATGGCTATATTGGGGCAACAATGCATGCTATTATGCTGAACTCAACGATGATATGATTTCTCTTAAAAGCGAAATTTCTCATATTGAGTTGACTAAAGAAGCTTTTGGTCCCGACTTCGAGGAAGCACCATGGATTTATCGTCATGGTGACATGTATTATCTCTGGTATGCCTCAAATATTCCGGAATCAATTCACTATTCAATAGCTTCGAGTCCAACCGGTCCATGGAAGTATGGCGGCGAAGTGATGAAAAAACAGGAAACAACGGGTTCCAATCATCCCGGAATTATCGAGTATAAGGGACATTCATACCTGTTCTACCAAACCGACTCATTACCAAACGGAATTGATAAACGACGTTCGGTATGTGCCGAAGAGTTCAAGTATAATGATGATGGAAGTGTTTCCGAACTAAAAATTCGCGAAGATAATGTCACGCCGATTGGCACGATCGATCCGCGTACAAAAATCCAGGCCGAAACAATGGCATGGGCACAAGGTATTGAAACCGAAAAGAACGAGACGGTCGGAGTATATGTAACAGATATTGACAACTACGACTATATTAAAATTCGCCAGGTCGATTTCGGCAACCAGAGCCCAGGACAATTTCAGGCAAGTGTAGCCAGCGGCTCAGAAGGAGGACATATAGATGTTCGTATTGATAGCCTCGATGGCCGTCTTCTCGGAAGAATCGATGTGGAAAATACAGGCGACTGGCAAACGTGGAAAACTCTCTCATGCAGAATAAAATCTGTAACAGGTATTCATGACTTGTATCTGGTCTTCTCCGGTGGTAACGGCGAACTATTTAATATTGACTGGTGGCAATTCGAGTAAACAAAAGGAAAAAAATGCAGATAAAGCAAAAAATTCAAGTTATTATATTTATTTTGCTTATTATTATTGCTGCCCAGTGCTTTGGAGCTAATTCGGAAGGTAATTCTATCTTTCTCGATGTTTCCACTGCCGAACTTGTAGGCGGTGCGAAACAGGTGACAGATAGTGAAGCTTCCGGAGGCTATCTGGTCAGTTTGACTGAGTCGGGTCAAAGCATAAAGTTTACGGATGTACCGACCGCAGGGAAATTAGCAATACGATATACTTCGGTAGAAGTAGGCACTATCAGCGTTACGGTAAATGGCCAGCCTGCTCGCAAAGTGAACGTACATTCTTCTGGTGCGCTTACTGGTTCATTTCTTCATGCCATCATTGATGTTGAGATTCCTGCCAATACAACTGTGACTATTAGTCTGGCTGACAATGATGTTGCGGTTAATATTGATCAAATCATTGTTGGTAACGGAGACCTTGGATTGCCGCCTGATATCTGGAACCTGCCGCCGTTGAAGGTTGCTGACGGTCCATATTCGGCTGACTGGAAGGAGATCAGCAGTGTTTATGCCGTACCCGAATGGTGGCGTGATGCCAAGTTCGGCGCATGGTCACACTGGGACCCGCAGTCAATGCCGGAGCAAGGCGACTGGTATGCGCGCGGCATGTATATGCAGCGCAACAGCCAGTACAATTACCACCTCGAAAACTTCGGCCATCCGTCGGAATATGGTTATAAGGACATCTGCAACGACTGGGTGATAGACAAATGGGATCCAAACGAGTTGATGGATTTATATGTTGAAATGGGTGCTCGCTACTTCATGGCAATGGGTGTTCATCATGATAATTTTGACTGCTGGGACTCGACCTATCAGCCGTGGAACTCAGTAAATGTCGGTCCAAAAGTGGACGTTGTCGGTACGTGGGAAAAGGTCGCACGTCAAAATGGTTTACGTTTCGGTATTGGTTTTCATAATACCCCGGGCCGCACATGGGGTCAGTTTATGACTGTGCGTTATACAAGTGACCAGACAGGACCGAAACAGGGTGTACCTTATGATGCGATGCAAAATATTCTCGATGGAAAAGGAAAATGGTGGGAAGGTATGGACCCGGTAGACCTTTATGGGCCGAAACATACCATAGCGAGGGGGCAGCGCCGTCCAGAGAACGATCCGTTGCTCTCGCCTTTTGCCAATCAGTTTATGTGGCGCGTGGATGATGCTATTACCAAATACCATCCCGATATGATTTACTTTGACGAACATGCTGGTGACTCTCAGACGGACTTAGGCGTGAATATGGGACTGGGTTTTCTCGCTCCTCAGTTAATCGCAAACTATTACAATAAATCATTACAGTGGAACGATGGAAAAACAGACGTGGTTATCAATCTTAAAGGTGTGGGCGGCCGTTACAATAGTTTCCAAAATAGCCCCGAACTACTCCCCTACGTTGACCGTTCTCTTGTTAAGAGTACCGAAGCCATTATCGAACCTGAAATTATGGCTTATTCATTCCAGACCGAAACCACGATTGCAGACTGGCACTATAAAACCGGACAGAGATACAAGAATGCTAAAGAATTAGTTGGATTATTGATGGAGAATGTCTGCCGTAATGGAACTATGCTGCTTAATCTCACCCAGCACGGTCGCGGTGATCTTGATCCTGAAGTGACACGAATCGCCAAAGACATTGGCGCCTGGCTGAAAGTCAACGGCGAAGCGGTGTATTCATCCCGCCCGTTTGAAGTATATGGCGAGGACTCGGTTCGATACACGCGCAACAATGGTAATGTCTATGCCACACTTCTGGATTGGCAAGGCGGCCCGATTACACTCAAAGCTCTGCACGCCGGAGGTGCGACAATAGGCAAAGTTTCCAAAGTTGAAATGCTTGGCTCAGATATTGAAATTACATTTGCCCAGAATGAACAGGGATTGATAGTGACACCAAGTGGAGCAGTACAACTACTGCCCGGAATCGATAACCAGATATTGGCATCAAGGTGCCGAGTCTTACGTATCACACATGACAAGGGCTGGTTCAACGACGATGACCCTGGCGCAAAATATATTGGATGGACCCGCCGCTGTAATCTTGGTACAGGTGACTTCAACAATGATCTTACGATAAGTAATACCTCAGGTGATGTCTGGAGTTGTTCATTCACAGGAAGCAGTGTTTCAATCATTGCTCCGAAAGAAGCTGGATATGGAAAAATCGAGATTCAAATTGACGGTAAAACACATGCAACAGCAGATTTGTCAACAACAGGTACTCGTCAAGCTCAGCAGAATGTGTGTGAAGTAAAAGGTTTGGCTTCCGGTAAACATACAATAGATATTATCAATCGTGGCCCAGGACCAGTGGCGATTGATGTATTAGTCGTCCAGTAAAGATACGAGAGATTGTATAATAATTTGAAGTGATTTTATGAAAAATAATGAGTTGTAGTGACATTCAAAAAAAAAATCTTTAAAGATGAGGTATTTATCATGAAAGTAAAAGAAAGATTAATACTTATTATTTTTGTTTTGTTGGTTACTACCGGAACCTGTTTTGCTCAGGCTTCTCAGGATATGGTTTTGTGGTATCAACAGCCTGGAACCGAGTGGACGCAGGGATTACCCATAGGTAACGGCATGATTGGTGCTATGGTCTTTGGCGGCGTACAACAGGAACGTATTGCACTCAACGAATCTTCTTTCTGGTCTGGACGCCCACACAATTATGATGATCCTAATGCTGGTCCGTATTTTAGCCAGATTAAAGATTTGGTTTTTGCAGAAAAGTTCCAGGAAGCTGAAAGTCTGGCCAACGACCACTTCTGGGGTATTCCAAATTCACAGGAAGCTTACCAGCCGATAGGTGACTTGATTTTAACTTTTGAGAATAATGACTTTACTGACTATCGGCGCGAACTTGATATGCAGACAGGTATCGCTAAAGTCAGCTATCATCAAGATGACGCAATTATTACTCGAGAAACATTTGTTTCCTGGCCGGACAAAGTACTTGTTATGCGAATCAGTTCTGACAAGCCTGGAAAGGTAAATTTTCGGGCAAAATTTCAGGGACCGTATCTGGAAACAAGTGTAGCAGAAAATAATAATCTCGTTATGGACGGTACTTGGAAAGGTCCATTTTCTGCTCCGGCAACAGGAATGGATGGATTGATTGCGCGTACGAAAGGTAATGGTTTGAAATATGAAGCATCGTTAATAAGTCGTCTTGAAGGCGGCCAATCAGAAGCGTGGGGCGACACACTCAAATTTAAGAATGCCAACTCTGTAACGCTGGTTATGTCGATAGCTACAAGCTTTGTGAACTACAAAGACATTAGTGGAGACCCGAAAGCCCGATGCAAGAAAGTTTTAGAGGAAGTTGCTGATAAAGACTTTTCTACTCTTTATCGCAGACACATAGATGACTTCAGTAATTTGATGGGCCGGGTACACTTGCAAATCGGAGATGCTTCTGCAAACGAGAAACCAACTAACGAGCGTCTTAGAGCTTTTCGTAATGGAGACTCGGACATCAATCTTGAAGCTCTTGCGTTTCAATTTGGTCGGTATATTTTAGCATCCAGTAGTAGAGAGGGAGGCCAACCTGCAAATCTTCAGGGTATATGGAATGAGGCTACCTTACCTCCATGGGGCAGTAAATATACGGCTAATATAAATGTGGAAATGAACTACTGGCCAGCGGAAGTGTGCAATCTTACTGAATGTCACCAACCTCTGTTTGGCATGATCAAGGACCTTTCAGAAGGCGGCTCCAGAACTGCCAAAACATATTATAACAGCACAGGTTGGGTGCTTCATCACAATACCGACCTATGGCGAGGTACGGCTCCAGTCGATGCGGCTCGATATGGTATATGGTCGATGGGCGGAGTTTGGTTATGTCAACATTTGTGGGAACATTACGCATTTAGCGGTGACAAGGAATTTCTTAAAGAAAATTATCCTGTTATGAAGAGAGCCGCTCAATTTCTGCTCGATACAATGGTAGAGGATCCTAAACATAACTGGCTTGTCGCGCCTGTATCCATGTCACCGGAACACAGGTACCAGGATAAAAACGGGAACTTAGTTTCAGTGTCACCGGGAACAACTATTGACATTGCTCTTATCCATGATTTGTTTTCGCACTGCATTGAAGCCGGAAAAATTCTCAATACTGATCAGGATTTTAGTGGAAAGCTTACCGAAACTCTAAAAAGAATTCCGCCGTATCGTATAAATAGCCAGGGAAGTCTACAAGAATGGATTGAGGACTGGACACCCGGCACTGAAGGTCATAACACATCACCCAATTTCCCAATGTTTCCCGGTAGTTCTATAACTTTACGCGGCACACCAGACCTGGCTGCTGCCATTAACAAAGGAATGGAAGCACGCCGTCCCGGAGGCGGCTGGATAGGAGCCTGGAACGCTTGTGTCTGGGCACGTCTGGAACGCGGTGAAATGGTTGAGCAATATTTAAAATCTATCGTGGGTTCTTACGCTGATAATATGCAGAATCCACACAATAATCAATTAGACTCAAATTTTGGGTTTACTGCTGCTGTTGCCGAAGCACTCTTGCAGAGTCACGCAGGCGAAATCAACCTTTTACCGGCTTTACCTCCAGGTTGGAGTAATGGTTCGGTTAAAGGTCTCCGTGCACGCGGTGATTTTGAAGTATCAATAAAATGGATAGATGGTACCCTAACGAAAGTTACTGTATTCTCAAGAGCCGGTAATGAGTTTGTTCTTAAATATAAAGATAAAACTGTAAAATATGAAACAGAAAAAGGAAACACTTATTCTTTTGACGCTATGTTAAAATCAATATAATATGAACCAAGTCACAGTCCATTAGATTATAAATTATTGTTCGTTCCCGGTATCGCTGTAATGGATGAAGTAACGGCTGCCAAGATTCGCGACTTCGTGAAAAATGGAGGAACGGTTATAATGACCAGTAATTCTGCCATTGTGGATACAAACGGACAAGTCTTTGCGACTACACGTCCGGGCATGTTAAACGAAGTATTCGGTATTCGTTTGGGTAGTTTTGAAGAAACAGAAACCATGAACGAAATATCAAGGAGTATTCTTTATGAAAAAGATTACAGCGGCAATTTCACGATTGCACCCTACGAACCGGAGTTTATTGAAATTAAATAAACGAAATAACATGATTCGATATTTTTTATGTGGACTTATTCTTTCTATATGCTCAATTGGTTGCGGCTATTCTCAGGTAAAAGCCCCTGCTCCTTACGGCCCTGTACCATCCGAAAATCAATTGAGATGGCAGGAAATGGAATACTATGCTTTCATTCATTTCTCATTGAATACCTATACGGACCAGTCGTGGGGATACGGCAACGAAGATGTCAACCTGTTTAATCCGAAGGATTTGGATTGTCGCCAGTGGGCTCGCATTTGCAAAGAAGCCGGTATGACTGGTGTTATTCTCGTACAGGCTGTGTCACAATTTAATTTATGTACATTCTGTTTTACTAGCATAGCATTTGCAAATGCACACTTTTGTTTTCAACAGCTGA